>JAIYCS010000043.1 GCA_027487895.1 Sediminibacterium sp.
TCAAATTGTAGTAATTCGGCAGTTGATGTTAAAGCAACAGAAGCATCACCATAAAAGGAATATGTTTTTTGAATAGCCATTGGGTTTAACTGCTTATTTATGTGCAATAATATAAAAAAAGAAGGTGATTTGAACAGCCTATTATATACTAGATTTGCAAACTATCTATGTCTAGCAGTTCAAACACGTCCAATTTACAGGTAAACAGCTCTCATAAGCAAATATTATCCATTGCTTTACCTATTAGCGCCTCCATATTAGTACCCCAAATTAATTTTATCACCAATAATATTTTTTTAGGGGGCCTTGGCCAAGAAGCATTGGGTCTTGCTGGTATTACTGGGGTCTTCTACCTTATTTTTGCCGTTATTGGACATGGACTTAATAATGGATTACAGTCCCTGATTTCACGAAGAGCTGGCGAAAATAATATTGAAGAAATTGGTAATCTATTTTCGCAAGGCATCCGAATTGCGCTTGCTTTTTCACTATTTGGCATTTTATTAACCTGGTTAGTGGTACCTGCACTTTTTAAATTTGCGCTACATGATCCACTACTTGTAGATAAAGCAGTTAGCTTTTTAAATATCAGAATTGTTGGCCTTCCCCTACTTTTTGTCTACCAAATGCGCAATGCATTACTCGTAGGTACCAACCAAACGAGGTATCTTATTATTGGTACTGCCACCGAAGCCGTTACCAATATCTTTTTTGACTACGGATTTATTTATGGCAAATTTGGTTTACCCAATCTAGGTTTTAATGGAGCCGCATATGCTTCTATCATTTCTGAATTTGCGGGCCTCGCCGTTTTATTTATTTTAATTCATGTCAAAGGAATTAGCAAACAGTTTCAACTTTTTAAATATTGGGCCTTTGATTGGAAAAATATAAAATTGATTTTGACCATTTCAAGTCCCATTATTTTACAATACGCCATTAGCATTATTAGTTGGGAGTTCTTTTATATTTTGATAGAACATCATGGCGCTAGAGACCTAGCCGTGTCAAATACGATGCGTAATATTTTTGGATTTTTTGGTTGCTTTACCTGGGCTTTTGGCGCAACCGCAAATAGTATGGTCAGTAATTTAATGGGTCAAAACCTAAACGATCAAGTACCCATTGCTATCAACCGCATCATGATGTGGAGTGCGGGCATGGCAATATTTGTTTGTATTATTTTAAATATTTTTCCAACCCAGGTACTATCTATATATGGACAAGGTCCTGCATTTATTGAAGCAGGTATACCGGTATTACGTATTGTTTCGATGGCGCTTGTGCTGATGTCCGTGTCGGTGGTGTGGTTGAATTCGGTAACCGGAACGGGTAATACAAGGGTTAATTTATATAGCGAGTTTGCAGCCATTATTTTGTACTGCAGCTATGTGTACATCGTATTAGAGCACCTCAAATTACCCATCGAATGGGGATGGTTAAGCGAAGTTATATATTGGGTAACCCTATTTATCCCTTCGTTTATTTACATGAAAAGTGACAGATGGAAAAAACTAGCCAAGTACTAGTTTGTCCACTAAATCGATGTAGGCTTTCATGGCATCTTCTTTAGACATGCCCGCTAATTTTTCCCAAGCGTTGTATTTAAACATAGCTACAAAATCAAAAGCATTTTCTGGCTTATTGGCTTCTGTGGCGTCACCAATGGTTCCTTGTTTGTATAATGAATACAAAGAAAGTAGGGTTTCGTTATCTGGCTTTTCCGTTAAAGTTTTTGTTTTGGCAAATGCTGCTTCAAATTGTTCTTGTAATTCCATGACGTATAATTTTAAATAGCTTTTAAATTATTGGGCAGCTGCTAACATTTTAGCACCAGCTGCTTTAAGTGAAATATCTTCTGTTTTGCGGGTTGGAAGTTTAACCATTTTGGTAAGAACTTCAATAACCTTGGTTGGCTGGTGTAACTGATCGTAGATTTTTGCGAGTTCCAAATAGGTATTTACAAAATAAGGATCATGTGTACGTGCTTTTTCTAAAAACACAATGGCACTATCTATACTGCCTTCAGGTAAACCTCCATACATGAGTTTTACGGCCGCCTTTTTTACCATATTTAAATTGGCCATTTCCATATGCCACTTCCCTACAGTAAAATTTGCTTTGGCGTGAGCCGGATTTATGGCTAGTGCTTCGTCGGCGTATATTTTTGAATTGCGCACACACTCTATTAATTTTTTATTATCGGGTTGAATGTCGGCAAGTTTTGCTTGAGTTAACGACATCACATAAGCAGCATCTGCATTTTTAGGATTCGCGCTGTAGGCACGCACTGCATAAGCACCCGCCGATGATAAAAACAACTGCTTTGATTTTGTATCTTTTTCGTTGAATGCTGCAAGCATCGTAGAGAGCTCTGCTGCCCTTATAAGTGCTGTAATATTTGTTGGCTCCTGACTTAAAACGAGTTTGTATTTTTCAAGTGCCTCAATTTCTTTTTGAGAGCGCTCTAATTGTACCCCTTCTTTTAATAAGGTAGGTATGTCCTGTGCCATCAAAGGCATCATGCCCGCTACAAAAAACACCCACACAAAAAGAATTAATTTTTTCATGACTATACATCTTTACGGTTCATGGTTAAACCAACAGCCACAGACCCTACCATACCGGAAATAGGTGGCACCATTTTTTGAATGTGAATTGAAATTTCTTGCGCAGTCGTAAACTTCTCAAAAACAGATGTACAAAAATTAGCAGCAAGGGTTTCTAGTAATGGTGTTGCAACCTGCATTTGGCTTTTCAATATTTGAAAGACAGCACCGTAATCGATGGTATCAGACAAATTTGTGATGGGAAAATGTGCAGGCGTGTATACAACCGTTACATTGATTTTAAAAGTATTGCCTACTAATTTTTCTTCTTTAAATAACCCATGATAACCATGCAGTAAAATATCAACTAGATGTATGGTTTGGGTCATAGAAAAAAAATTAAGCCAATCCTTCTGAAGTTAAATATCGTTCTGCATCAAGTGCCGCCATACAACCACTTCCTGCAGCCGTAACTGCTTGACGGTAGTTTTTATCCTGCACATCACCTGCAGCAAACACACCTGGTATATTTGTTTTGGTGGTACCCGGAATAGTAGTAATATATCCAGTTTCGTCCATATCAATAAAATCTTTAAATATTTTACTGTTAGGCTCGTGACCAATGGCAACAAAGAATCCGGAAATAGGAATTTCCTGTGTGTCGCCGGTTTTATTATTTTTAATGCGTACTGCTTCTACTTTTTGTGCGCCTAAAATTTCATCGGTATCGGTATTCCAGTATACTTTAATATTTGGCGTGTTTAAAACACGGTCTTGCATCACTTTACTTGCACGCATTTGCTCTCTTCTCACAAACATGTGAACCGTTGTACAAAGTTTAGATAAATACACCGCTTCTTCGGCTGCTGTATCACCAGCACCTACAATGGCAACTTCTTTTCCTCTAAAGAAAAATCCATCACAAACGGCGCAAGCACTTACACCAAAACCATTGAGGCGTTGTTCGCTTTCGAGGCCCAACCATTTTGCAGATGCTCCCGTAGAAATAATCACTGAATCTGCAGCAATCCATTTTTCTTCATCAATTTCAACTAAAAAAGGACGCTTACTAAAATCAACTTTGGTAGCCATACCATATCTGATATCGGCACCCATTCTTTTGGCTTGCGCCTCAAAATGCACCATCATTTCTGGTCCTTGAATACCATCTGGATAACCCGGATAATTTTCAACTTCGGTAGTAATGGTTAATTGACCACCGGGCTGAATACCTTGGTATAAAAGAGGCTTCATGTTAGCACGTGCCGCATAAATAGCAGCTGTGTAACCCGCCGGGCCAGAACCTATAATTAATACGTGTACTTTTTCTGAAATTTCTTGAGACATAAACTTCTATTTTACAAAAAAGCCCCAACAATAATTACTTGCAGGGGCTTTTCATTTATTATTTTTAATTAGCCCAAATAAGCTTTTAATGCATTGCTATAACGCGCTTTTTGCAAACGTTTAATAGCGCGCTCTTTAATTTGTCTGATACGCTCTTTGGTTAAATCATATTTCATACCAATTTGCTCAATGGTTACACCATTTTCGCCATCAAGTCCAAAATATGCATTTACAATTTCTGCTTCACGTGGGCTTAACGATTTTAGAACGCGTCTGATTTCTTCACGTAAAGAGTCTTTCATAACGTCTTCATCGGTATCGTCAGAACCTTCTAATAAATCACCCATCGCTACATCTTCTGCTTCGTGCACTGGTGCATCAAGTGAAGTGTGACGTGTATTAGATTGGAAAATATTGTTGATTTCGGTTTCAGACATTTCTAAAATTTCCGCTAACTCCTCGGTAGAAGGTTCACGCTCATGCTCTTGCTCAAATGCCATGTAAGCTTTGTTGGCCTTATTGTAGGTACCAATTTTATTTTGAGGCAAACGCACCAAACGACCTTGCTCAGCTAATGCTTGCAAAATAGATTGACGAATCCACCACACTGCATAAGAGATAAATTTAAAACCTTTGGTTTCATCAAAACGTTGCGCAGCTTTGATAAGACCCAGGTTACCTTCGTTGATTAAATCAGACAAAGACAAACCTTGGTGTTGGTATTGTTTAGCCACCGAAACCACGAAACGTAAGTTGGCTTGCACTAATTTATCGAGTGCACGTTGATCTCCCATTTTAATGCGTTGCGCCAAAGTCGTTTCCTCTTCTGGCGTAATCATTGAAATTTTAGAAATTTCTTGAAGGTATTTTTCAACTGCTTGTGAGTCACGGTTGGTAATCTGTGTAGCGATTTTGAGCTGCCTCATGCTGTCTTACAATTAGTTCTTTGAATAGCTTATAAAGTGAGCGAAGATACAAAATTGGGCTACAAAAACCGCATAAAATGTCGATTTTATTACGGTTTGTAATCTTATCTTCGCAACCATGATAGACTTTAGGTCCGATACACTAACAAAACCAAGTGCCAAAATGTTGGCGGCCATGTCAAGCGCCCCTGTTGGAGACGATGTTTTTAGCGAAGATCCTACCGTAAATGCCCTCGAAAAGTTAGCTGCTAATATGTTTGGCATGGAAGCTTCCCTATTTTGTCCGAGTGGCACCATGACCAATCAACTAGCTATCAAGTGTCATACCCAGGCAGGCGACGAAGTTATTTGTGACGAATTATCACATATTTACCTGTATGAAGGTGGTGGAATCGCCTTTAACTCCGGAGCTTCAGTAAGGTTATTGAGGGGTGACAGAGGCCGAATTACTGCAAATCAGGTAATGGCAGCCATCAATCCAGACGACATTCACAAACCGCCTACTACCCTTGTCTCATTAGAAAATACAGTTAACAGAGCCGGTGGTAGTATATATCAACTAACTGATATTAAACCAATTAAAGAGGTTTGTTCAACTAAAAATTTAAACTTACACCTAGATGGTGCAAGACTTTTTAATGCACTTGTCGCCACCGGTGACACACCAAAAGCATACGGTGAGACATTTGACAGTATCAGTATTTGCCTCAGTAAAGGTCTTGGCGCCCCTATTGGAAGTTTACTGCTAGGCAACCAAGCTTTTATTAAAAAAGCAAAACGGTTTAGAAAGGTTTTTGGAGGCGGTATGCGCCAAGCTGGCTTTATTGCAGCAGCCGGAATTTATGCCCTTGAACATAATGTGGAGCGTTTGGCACAGGATCATGCTCATGCCAAGCAGTTAGCTGCTGCCCTATCTGAACTTGATTTTGTGGGCGAAATACTTCCTGTAGAAACCAACATTATCATTTTTGAGGTAAAAGGTAGGTACACTGCTACCGAACTTATTAAGATATTACAACCATTCAACATATTTGCCTTTACGGTGTCGGATCACCAAATTAGATTTGTACTCCATTTAGATATTACCCCAGCTATGGTAGAAGAAACGATAGCTGTATTACATAAATTATAGAATTGAAGCGACATGTTACCCAGAATTAACCCAACAAGCACACAGGCTTGGTTTGTACTACAAAAACATTATGAAGAAGAAATGAACCGCAGACATATGCGCGATTTATTTGCTTCGGATCCAGAAAGATTTAAAAAGTTTTCGATTACCCTAGGTGACATCCTTTTTGATTATTCTAAAAACATTGTCAACGAAAAAACACTTAAGCTGTTATTGCAACTCGCCGAGGATTGTAATGTGAAGCAGGCCATTGCCGAGCAGTTTGCTGGTGTGGCAATCAACGAAACAGAAAATAGAGCCGTTTTACATACCGCCCTCAGAAGCTTTGACGCTAGCCCAATTTTGGTAGATGGCACAGACATCAAGCCGGGCATTCAAAAAGTACGTGCACAAATGGAGGCTTTTTGTGCGGCTATTCATAGCGGAACGCATAAGGGTTATACCGGTAAAAAAATAAAATACATTGTAAATATTGGTATTGGCGGTAGTGATTTGGGTCCCGTAATGGTTACTGAAGCATTAAAACCATACTGGGTAGAAGGTATTCAAACCTACTTTGTTTCCAATGTAGACGGTACCCATATTGCAGAAACATTAAAAAAAGTAACGCCCGACGAAACCTTGTTTTTAATCGCTTCTAAAACATTTACCACCCAAGAAACCATGACCAATGCCAATACGGCACGTGATTGGTTTTTAGAGCATGCTACCGATCAAAAACACATCGCCCTTCATTTTGCAGCATTAAGTACCAACGAAAAAGCAGTAACAGCATTTGGTATCGACACAAAAAATATGTTTGAATTTTGGGATTGGGTTGGTGGCCGTTACTCTTTATGGAGTGCCATTGGATTATCCATTGCACTCACCATTGGCTACAATAATTTTGAACAATTATTAAAAGGTGCCGAAGCAACAGACAAGCACGTAGCGTCTACTCCATTTGATAAAAATATTTCGGTACTGATGGCGCTTATTGGCATCTGGTACACCAACTTTTTTGGTGCTCAAAGTGAAGCCATTTTACCATACGACCAGTACATGCACCGCTTTGCTGCTTATTTCCAACAAGGGAATATGGAAAGTAACGGCAAAAGTATTGATAGAAGCGGCAATCCTGTTAACTATGCAACGGGTCCTGTTATTTGGGGCGAACCAGGCACCAACGGGCAACACGCTTTTTACCAACTCATTCACCAAGGAACTTTGTTAATCCCTGCCGATTTTATTGCACCTGCCAATTCGCATAATGCTATTGGTGACCATCATGTAAAGTTGTTGAGCAATTTCTTTGCACAAACAGAAGCCTTATTAAATGGTAAATCTGAAAATGAAGTGATGGTAGAATTTATGAAAACGTCGATGGATGAAAAAGATGTAAAACGTTTAACACCATACAAAGTTTTTGAAGGCAATAAACCCACCAACTCTTTTTTATTAAAAGAAATCAATCCATTTACTTTAGGTTCATTAATTGCACTATACGAACACAAGATTTTCGTACAAGGTGTTATTTGGAACGTCTTTAGTTTTGATCAGTGGGGCGTAGAACTTGGAAAGCAACTTGCTAATAAAGTATTACCTGAATTAGAAAACAACGATACCATTAGTTCACACGACGCTTCTACCAACGGACTTATTAATGCGTACAAGGCTTTTAGAAATGGACATTAATATAACGCCCATAGCACCGGAACACAACAAAGCGCTTGCTACTATTATTAGAGCAGCACTTGAAGAGTTTGGTGCCAATAAGCCTGGTACCGTTTACTTTGACGATAGTACCGATCATTTATATGAACTTTTTACAAGTGAGCCACAAAGCTTTTATTTTGTCGCATTAGAAGGTGATACTGTTTTGGGTGGCGCTGGCATTTTTCCTACCGAAGGACTTGGTGATACAACTTGTGAACTTGTGAAAATGTATTTAACACCAACTGCACGCGGAACAGGACTTGGTAAAAAATTAATTGACACTTGTTTAGCAAAAGCAAAAGCCATGGGTTACACACAGGTATACCTAGAAACCATGCCCGAATTAAAAAAGGCAGTTAGTGTGTACGAAAAATTTGGCTTTACGTACTTAACAAGCCCAATGGGAAATTCAGGTCACAATGGTTGTGACATTTGGATGATTAAAACTTTGTAAAAAAATTACTGCAAATAATTACCACTTATCTACCTCTTCGGTACTTAAGTTGTCGCCAGCACTAACATCCTGCTTAGGAGCTGGAGCAGCAGGTGTTTCTTCAACTGCAGGAGCAGCAGGTGCAGCTGGCGTTTCAGATGCTACAGAAGTTTGAGGTGCAGCATGCGTGTATCCACCCTCTTGTCCTTCACCCTCTTCATACTCATGGTTAAAAGCATCAAAATCAAAATCAGGCATTAAATCAGTTTTCACATAATCAACAGCCTCACCTAGTGCTTTAACAAATTTGTTGAAGTCTTCTTTGTATAAAAATATTTTGTGACGGTCGTAGCCAGAATCATCGGCACGCTTTCTACTTTCTGTAATTGTTAAATAATAATCACTACCTCTTGTTTCTCTTACATCAAAGAAATAAGTTCTTCTTTTTCCAGCTTTAATTCTCTTGCTGTAAACACTTTCCATTTTCCTATCGTTGTTCTCGTACGCCACAGTTGTAAGTTTTAATTTTTAGATAAATGATGCTTAAACAAATATAAGATTGTTTGGGAACAAGCAAAATTTTAGAAAAAACTATGAATAACATGTGAAAAACGGCCATTTAAAAGGCTTAATCATCGTTTTCGGTACGCTGCAAACGGTATAGTTCTGCGTAATAGCCCTGGGCCTGCAATAGAGATTCATGGGTACCCATTTCTAGAATACGCCCCTCTTCTAAAACCACTATCTTATCAAATTGAAGTACCGAAAATATGCGGTGTGTGATAACAATAGCTGTTTTTTGGTCTAAAAAGCCTGCTAAATTGTTTAAAATTTTATGCTCTGTTTTGGCATCCACGGCGCTCAAACAATCGTCCAAAATGAGTAATTCGGGGGTTTTTAAGAGTGCTCGCGCAATGGAAATACGCTGTTTTTGGCCTCCACTTAACGTAACCCCTCTTTCACCAATGAGCGTATCATATCCTTTTTCGAAGCCTTCAATTTCATGGTTTACGGAGGCTAATGATGCCGCTTTTTTTACAACATCAATACTTACTGGCTCTTTGCTTCCAAACGAAATATTATCGGCAACGGTATCACTAAATAAAAACACATCTTGTTGCACATAACTAATATGGTTGCGAAGTGCTTGAACATTAAACTGCGGCAGCGGAATTCCACCCATGCTAATTTGCCCCGATGTAGGATCGTAAAAACGAAGCAGTAACTGCGCAAGTGTCGTTTTACCTGAACCTGTTTTACCAAGTACCAACACTTTTTCTCCTGCGTTAATCGTTAACGAAAAATTAGAAAGCGCTTTAATACCGGTATGATTGTAAACAAAATTTACATTGTCAAAAACAATGGATTGACCCGCCTGTGGTTCGAGCGCATTGCTTGGTGAAGACACTGCTTCTTTAATATCTAAAAATTCGTTGAGTCTTTTTTGAGAAGCCGCTGCGCGCTGAATCATACTCGCCGTCCACCCAATAGCACTTACTGGAAAAGTAAGCATGTTAATATAAATGACAAACTCTACAATCACACCTACTCTACTAGGATCTTGCAAAGCTTGCAACCCTCCTAAAAAAATAGTAA
>JAIYCS010000112.1 GCA_027487895.1 Sediminibacterium sp.
AGTGCCGGCCAGCTCGTAGTAAATGGTTGGAGCCAAAGTAAAAGAAACAACCCCTATGCCAATAGTGGTATGGTAGTTGAAGTGCAAAAGCAAGACGCGCTTGATTATTTTAAAGAAGCCAACCATAAAAAATTATTGGAATCGATGTTTCCAATGGCACAAATAACTGACCTAGAAAACGACCCGCTTTTATTACTTTATTTTCAGGCGATGGTGGAGAAAAAATCGTTCGATGCAGGTGGCGGAAAATTTGTAGCGCCTGCTAACAGGATGGTAGATTTTAGCACCAATAAAACATCTACAACGCTTGCTAATTGTAGTTACATTCCTGGATTAGCCGCGCATAATTTAGAAAACGTGCTACCTCATTTTATTCGTAAAAACTTACAAGATGCATTTGTGGTTTTTGGCAAAAAAATGAAGGGCTATTACACCAATGAAGCGCAAATTGTCGCCACAGAAAGTAGAACCTCCTCTCCGGTACGAATCCCTAGAGATGCAGCCACACTAGCTCATCCAGCCATTAGCAACTTATACCCATGTGGCGAAGGCGCCGGTTATGCAGGTGGTATTGTAAGCGCCGCAATGGATGGCGAGCGCGTTATTGATGCTATCTTTTTAAAGCACGCAAAAAGCCATCTTTAACCAGCGAATTTTGCTGATACGCACCGAGCTCTTTTTGTAAATCCTGCGCTAAAGATGTGTTTTCAAATGCAGACAAATCTGGCTTACCAGCATCTACCCAGGCCGTGTACCAGAAATCAGCAATTAAATTAGCAGACTCTATAAGCCTTTCATTTACGGTATTTTTTAATGCGGCGCCATATGCTTTAGCAAATGCCAGTGTGTAGGCTTTAGTTTCTTTGCCGTACCACATTTTCATTTCAAACTTATCTGCGTCGGTAAAGTTTTTAGAAACTACACGTTCCGTTTCAAGCATAAATCCAACCATATTAAAACCCTTACGAACTGCAGTCCAAATGGCTGTTTTTGGATCACTCAAATAGGTAGCCTTATGGTTTGTATATAAGTTGTATTGCGCCATCTCAATATCAGGCACTGTAGACTCCCATAAATTATGCATTCCTTTTTGTCCGGTTAACTGTCCATCATAATTAATAGTGGTATGAAGTGGCACGTGCGCATCTCCAATATAATGTCCTAAGTCTGCAGCATAAAACAAAATACTGTCTTTATTTTTTTGCTTAAAGGCTTCTGTTAATTTAGCCTGCATGTAAATAATATGATACGGTACATAACCATATTTGATGAGAGAATCTTTTGTAAAAATAGCTACCGCTTTATCCCATTCTAGTGGCATTTTATTGGCAGCATCCGTACCAAACATTTCCAAATCAATAAAGTGTTTGGTTGCTTCGGTAGGATCCGAATTTCGGCGCTGATCTGGTCTTACTGAATTTGAAACCACATTATCGATGTGGGTGTAAAAAAAAGATTGTAAAGGAACTGGCAACTGATATACCGCTAGTTGATGGGTGGTTTTGTGAACCAAAAAACCCCAACTACTCCCAACAATTACAATTCCCAATAAAACTGCTGATACAATAAGCCTGCGCGATAATTTCATAATTCGGATGTATTTACAACCACGAAAGTAAGATTTTTGGCAACCGCTTGTCATTTAAAAATACCTTACCTAAAAAATAAAGCGCCAACCCAACAGAATTCATAATTTTAATATTCAAAGTTTTACCCCTATGCATAATATTCTAGAGTTAAAGAACCTACAAAAACAGTATGCCACACAAAAAGCGGTGGATGACGTTAGTTTTTCTATCGAGCAAGGAAGCATTTTTGGTTTACTTGTCCCTAATGGCGCCGGTAAAACAACGCTTCTTCGCATGATTACGGGCATCTTTTACCCAGACAGTGGTGATTTGCTTTTTGATGGCAAGCCCTTTGACCCTCAAAACGACTTTGTGCATATTGGTTATATGCCGGAAGAAAGAGGCCTCTACAAGAAAATGAAGATTGGTGAGCAGGCCATGTACCTTGCCCAGTTAAAAGGACTTAGCAAATCAGAAGCCCTGGAAAAAATAAAGTTCTGGTTCAAGAAATTTGAAATGGAGAGCTGGTGGAATAAAAAAGTTGAAGACCTAAGTAAAGGAATGAGTCAGAAACTACAATTTGTAACAACCGTTTTACACGAGCCAAAACTAATCATACTCGATGAACCATTTAGCGGACTAGATCCATTAAATGCCAATTTAATTAAGGACGAAATTTATGGCCTTGCCCAAAGAGGAAGCACCATTATTTTTTCTACCCACCGCATGGAGCAAGTAGAAGAAATTTGCGACCATATCATACTCATGAACCTTGGTAAAAAAATATTAGACGGAACTGTAACGGATGTTAAACAACAGTTCAAAGAAAATAAATTCAATGTTCAATTTAAGGGCCAGCCTACCGAGTTAGTAAGCCCCATTTTTACCATTGAACACCAAGAAAAGCAACAACTTATTGTAAAAATTAATGACGGCTACAATAGCAATCATGTGCTTAATTATTTATTACAACAAGACGTTTTAATTGAACGTTTTAATGAAATTTTACCTTCGTTAAACGATATATTTATCCATTTAGTAGAAGGCAGCAAAGCCACTACCAGAGCTTTTCAAAACAATTAATAGACCGAACCATGAATAAGATATTTTTAGTCGCAAGTAGAGAATTTAAAACAAGGGTTCAAAAGAAAACCTTTTTATTAAGTACCATCGGACTTCCTATTTTAATTTTTGGCTTTTATGCCCTCATGATATATTTCCAGGTTAAAACCACCGATAATTTTAAGGTAGCAGTAAGTGACCAATCAAAGTTATTTAACGGAAAAATTGATGATAAAAAAAGTACCGAAGTAATTTTTAGTTTTATAGATGCAGATACCGCTGCACTCAATAAAAAATTAATTGATAAAGAATATGACGCTTATTTATTTATACCAAACGGATATAACTTACAAAGTGGCGAACCTCAAATTTCTTTCAGATCTAGTAAGGCGCTGGGCTTAATGACCAGAGAAAAAATCGAGAACAGAATTAATAACGCATTAGAAGAAAAGAAATTACTCGCACTTAATATTTCTAAAGGTCAACTAGATAGTGCTAGACTCGAAAACAATGCGATTGCATTCACCACAAATGATGGCAAAAAAGACAATGAAACAAAAGTGGGTATTAGCTATGCAGTTGGTATGATTGCAGGCTTTTTAATTTATATTATTTTATTTGTGTACGGCACCATGGTGATGCGTGGCGTGATGGAAGAAAAAGTGAGTCGTATTGCTGAGGTAATCGTAAGTAGCGTAAAACCATTTGAGTTAATGCTGGGCAAAATATTTGGCATTGGCGCAGTTGGTCTAATCCAGTTTATTATTTGGATGGTTCTCGTATTTGGCCTACAATTTTTAATTCCAGTTATTTTCCCGGATGTTGCAGCACAGATGCAATCTGCTCCTATTCAACCAGGCGCCATGGGCGCAGTAAATGTAGCCAAGGAATCTGGCGCTTTACAAAGCATTATGGCTGGCTTAGCAGAAATTAATTTCACACTAATTATTGGATGTTTTGTGTTTTACTTTTTAGGCGGCTATTTTATGTATGCAGCACTTTTTGCAGCTGTAGGTAGCGCGGTTAACGAAGACCCTCAAGATGCACAAAGTTTGTTATTACCTATTATGATGCCAATCATTTTTGCAATGGTTATTATGACCAAGGCAGTTAATGACCCTAATAGCACACTTGCCATTTTTGGTAGCTTATTCCCATTAACCTCACCCATTGTAATGATGGCAAGGGTTGCGCATGGCGTTCCTGACGGCGTTACAGTAGTACAATTAATTGGAAGCATGGCTTTATTAGTGCTTGGATTTTTAGGCACAACATGGGTGGCTGCAAAAATTTACAGAACCGGCATTTTAATGTACGGTAAAAAAGTAACCTGGAAAGAAATGTGGAAGTGGGCGTTTAAAAATAATTAAAGGTTTACCCTTTACTGGTTCAATTACTGCGCTAAGGATACCCTTACTTTAACGCCAGCCCTAGTGGTTGTAGATGGAGCAGCTGTAGAAATATATGGCTCCACCCTGCGCTGATCAAAAAAGAATTGAAGATTCACCCTACTATTTAATACATAATCAATAGAAGGTTGAATGGTGATTTCTTTTTGACCGCCAGTACCATATGCATTTGTTTGATCGAGCCTACTATTACTATTTGAAATGTCGCGCATCGATAAATCTACTTTTATAGTTAGGTCATTAACAAGCTTGGCATCTTTCATACCCGGAATGGTAAATGGCAAACGAATCCCAGTGGTACGGAAACTAAATCCAAAAATCCACTCCGTACTTCTCGATTCACTTAATTGATAATCCACCAAACTAAGGCTTAACTGTCTACCCTTGCGGTATTCGAAGTGCATATTCATTTGCTTATTGGTGGTAAAATCTAGGCCAATAAGTGGTTCGAAATTTTCTTGCATCGTAATGTTAGGCACCAAGAAAAACGGAATATAATTACCACTCACCGTATCCATAAAAGAAGGGCCGCCCAGTCTAAATGGATCTTGATAAAGTAATGCACTATTAAAACTATTCATACTCAAGTTACCCTTGTAACTATGCGATAATGAAATGTTATTGAATTTTTCAGCAATTGCAGGGATTTTTGTGAGCCCTGTGTAGGTAAGTCGCCAATTAGGTCTTGGGATAATTCCGGCAAAAGGATTGGAACTTACTTTAGCATTTGACTGATTAATGAGTGGCGCCGTGCTTGGGTCTTTACCAGCGTAGGCTGCCAAAAATGCGGGTACCAAAACGTCTTGTGAATACCTACCATAACCATTTGCATATCCGTCAGGCGTAAACTTTTGAGATGTAGGTAATGCTTGCCAATATGGATTCCCCGCTGCAACGCGCCTTGAAACAATTAAACGGTTGTCTTGGAAGGTTTTAAATGTACTAGATATTTCGTTGGGGGTATAAGCCTCAAATAAGGTTTTAAATGAAATATAGGAAACACTGAATCCGCCCGTTGCAAGTGGGTTTAAATGCTCCATTCTACCAGCACCCAATGTATCTTTAAACAACTGCGAGTAATCTTTTGTAAAAGTTTTTTCTAGATTTAAATCAATGAGTAATTCTCTGATGGGTTCTACTTGGGCAGTTATATTTAATCGTTGTTCAAAGCTTTGTCTGTACAAAAAGTTAAACCCAGGATCACGCGATAATAATCCTTGAGCTGCTTTTTGATTAAGCCAACTTGTATCAGGTTGTTTACCAAATGCATAATCGAGCCCTGGCGCCAAAGAGTTAAAGTTCTGTCCCAAAAACTGTGTGCTATCCGTAAAACCTGGTACCCTACTTCGGTAATTGGCAGCGTAATTGAGGGAAAGATTTTTAACCATGGTTAGTAGCTTGCCCGCAAACCGTGTTGTCCCATTTAGGGTTGGCATTTCATTGGCCTTAAGCATTTTTGCTGCAATACGTTGGTCCTTTTTTAAGGTCTTCCACTTTTTTAATGCTTCTTTACGTTTGTCACCAATTAACCCTTGGAGTGTTTCCTTTTTACTAAGCAGTACAGTTCCTAATAACTGTTCTGGCGTGGCTTTACTACTAATTTTATTGCCTTTTACTTTTGGCGGCGGAATATTATCGAGTGCTCTTAAAAATTTAGACTTTGCATAGAGGCTTGCAAAGTTAAATGGCATGCTAATATTATTTTCCTGCGAATTTTCGATAGTATTTCCTAATTCATAGGCAAGTCTACTAGCACCGATCCAGTTGTAACTTGTAGCATAGGTATACCTTGCCGTAATCCAATCTGTGAGCGGGAATTTATTAAGTGGAACCGTATAGGAAACCGCAGCCTTTTGCTGATACAATGTGTTTCGTCCACCTTTTAAAAAGTTTTGCTGCACACTATCTCTTTTGAAGCGGGTATCAATTCTGCCAAAAGGCTCATCAATACGTGCATTGTTGGTTGCAGAAAAATCAAGATTTACTGCGTTTGATAAATCCCAACGTAAATTATAAAACCGGTCAAACGTAAAATACTTATCGTAAGTAGTATCTACTCTTTCAATTTTACTATCCCGCGTATTAACAATTCGAGGAATGAATTGTCCAAACTGACGCTGCACATCTGCTCTAAAACTTAGTAGACTTGGTTTTAAATTGAGGTTAAAATCTTTTATAAGTGACAACCAAGGAGTATTGGTTTTGATCACTTTTTTAAATGGATAAATAAATGAAGGCTGCGTGTTGTAGGTATAACCAAGTCCACCACGCTGTTTCGTTACTTTATTTTCATCCACGATAGGACTACTTTGTGCTGTTTGCGAATACGAGTAATTAAAATCAAAATTACTAAGGCTCATCATGGTTGTTTTTTCACCTGGCAGCACTTTAACATTTGTAAAATTGATTGTTTTAATCGTGGTTTGATCCATCGCTACCTGTTTCATAGAATCACGCTTTTCGATGGCAGCTCTATTTAACTGATCCTTAAATCGAATGTCTTTGTCGTAAGGGTCAAAAGCTGGTGTAAAAACAGTTCTGTTAATGCTTGCATAAACAGGTAAAGAAATGTTTGCTTTTTTAGGAAGTAGTTTACCCGCTTCAATATTAGTTGCAACATCAAATTGCATCATATTTTCTTTTGCCCTTTCATTCACGCGCTGTTCAATGGTTCCAAACCCTACCGAATGCGTATTAGCAGATACTGACAATGTACCTAAATCGGCTAGTACCATATCAACCCTTCCAAGTGCCGACCATCCACCCTGCTCATCCATTTCAGACAACCTAAGTTCGTTGGCCCACACTTCGGCACTAATAATAGGCCCGTCTGGCAAATATTTATTTTCAACACCAATTAATATACCACGCACTTCTCCTAGGTTTGGATTTCCTTGTACAGAAATAATTTTATTACCAAGTGTCTCTCTATAAATATTTGTAACAGATAACCCCTTGCTATTTCTGCGTTGTTTTAAATCAATCAATGATCGAAGTGATAAATCAAGATTGTTAAGTGCTGGCCAAATTTTATCCTCCTGTCCTTTTGGATACCTGCCTGGCTTTGTAACCTTTAATGGAATTTTTATCTCATAATAATTATTTAAAAAGTCTTGACCCAATCTTACGACTGCATATAATTCATCATCTAAAAGTGGGCGTTGTCCTGGAACCGACTCGGCGTGCAAATACATAGAGAGTCTACCAAACTGTCTAAAATCAAAAGGGACCGTTTTAAAAACTGCACGTGCATCACCAGATGTTAAATCTCTAATTTGCATACTCATGGCCTGCTCGTTTTGTTGCAGGTTAACACCATTATTACTAAGTAGTTGAACACGCTCAACACCAGGAGGCATTAAATAATTAACCGGCTGACGACTACTGTTTTCCTCTAAATTAACGGCAAGCGTGTTAAACGTTACACCACTATTTACAGGTATGGGCCTATATGAACCTGTTGTATCCAATTGAAAATTAAACTGTCGCCACTGGTTACGCACGAGATCCATTCTTGCCATTCGCACCACTACCGAATCTTCAAAATCGGTAAGGTATAGTCGCGCAAAACGAATCGATTTAAAATCAGACATATTACCCACTTTTCTAGTGTAGCCTCTAATTGGAATTCGGAACAAATACCAATTTTCTGTTTTCACTGTTCCATCTGCTGCATTTACAGAAAGCGTTCTTTTATCTGTAATATAAGGTGTTACACCTACAGCCATGCCGGGCTTTAATCCAACCTCGTATTCGTAATAGGCTTCCGTTTCGTTTAGCGTATTGTCTCTATTTAAATCTTCATTGTCTGGGAATAATGTTGCAGCTGGCGTAAAAACACCTGTACTAGCAATGGGCGAATTCCCTTGCGGATTGTTATGATTTTTATACCTTCCTAATATACCTGTACCTGCTGCATCAAAACTATTGTCACGGTACCACTTATAATTGTCTCCTGCTGGATCTGATAACGCCCTTTGATACACCAAAGAAGATGTTCCAAAATTGTTTGCTAACTTTTGTAAGATGTAATTCTTTTTTGTTTTTTCTGCATTGTCATCGAGCCCGTCAAATCCAACATCTTGATAAGGCCTGTCGGCAGGATCATTACTAAATGCCTGCGTAATTTGAATAGGATTCACAGGTGTTTTTCCCCAAGTATTGCTACTATCAACTTGAGCTGGCACTTTAGGTGTGTTCATGCCGTTTTCATAAAACCTTTTACCATCTTTTAAAATGTCTTCACTAATGTTTCCAAGGTTCAGTACAATTTTTCCACCTCTACTATTGGGGCTTGTGATAAATGGATCCTGCATCCATATTTCAAAATACTCTATGTTTCCAGTTTCAAAATCTGTTTGATCAATAGCGCGCATAATACCTCCCCACTTAGCAGTAGGCGTTTTAAATTTACCATCTGCACCAATTTGGCTTGAGCGCGTTTCAAAATTGTACGGTCCTTTTTCTTTGGGATAATAAGCGAGGTCTAGTGTTGCCGTTTGTACATCTGTAATATTAGTGGTACGCTGCGGAAATAATTCATTGGTAAAAACCTGTCTTACCCTAGGGTCACTCAGCTCGGCAACATTACGTCTGAGCGGATTGTTACTGCTATTTTTATCTTGTAAATTAGGTTCAATATTATACCATGCTAATTTGGCACGGTTAAAATTATAATCGATAGAATCAGTAAGTGTTGCTTCCGGAAACTTAGGATTGCCCTGCGGTGTAGAGGCAAGTGTCCAAGCTACAAAAGGAAACCTTAAATCGATATTGGTTCTTGTTCCTTCAAAATCATCAATAAAAATAAGACCCTGATCACCAGACCCAATTTGTGGCGGGTGACCTGGTTTTAAAAACGCACCTTCGCCATATGCATTTATACTAGACATTGTTTTGGTCGCATAAAAAGGAAGCCTATTTAATAACCTAGTAACAGAAGGCAGTTCCGATTTATAACTAAAATCGAGGCCGTACATGGTGTTACGAATTGGATCATCACCATAATTCATTTTTGTAAAAAACGGTCGCTCTCCTAATCTTACGGATGTTGCACTTACGCTAAATTTTTTATTGGCGATATAATCCAAGCGAAGACCACTGAACCCTCTGTTTTGCATGCCAAATCCAGTGTTGTTTTCAAATGATACATTCACCGGCACATTGGAACTTAATATGGCAGCATTTAAAATTTTAATGCTTCCCAAATTATAATCGACACTATAATCAAGCCCTTCTCTTAATTGCTGTCCGCCAGCAGAAACCCTCACAGAGCCTGGTGGTATATTAAAAGTATTTAACTGAATTTCGGAACCACCACCACCACTTTTAACCTGACCTTGCATGACAAATCGGTTGAGGTTTGCATAGGTCTGTGCAATGGCCTTAATTGAATCATACAACTGATAGTAAATATATTTTTGTTTTACCGCCGTTGACATACCGGTAAACGCGAGTGTATCTAAGTCTTTACCAAATGGTTCCAAAACAGGAAAAATAATTTTACCGGTTTGTTGCAAAACTGTAAATCCATCTACAAAATCAAA
>JAIYCS010000066.1 GCA_027487895.1 Sediminibacterium sp.
GATGATTTGATGGGAACACCAATAACGGGTAGGGTAGTTATGGAAGCTACCATGCCTGGTAAATGAGCTGCACCACCTGCACCTGCAATAATAACTTGTAAACCCCTTTGTTTTGCAGCAGTTGCATACTCAACCATGCGTATAGGTGTACGGTGTGCAGATACTACGGTTAATTCAAATGGGATATTAAACTGCTTTAAAATATTGGCAGCATCTTGCATGATTGTTAAATCACTGTCGCTTCCCATGATAATACCTACAATTGGTTGAATGGTACTCATATTTACTGTTTATGATGCAAATTTACTTAATTTTTTACCTCAAAGCCAAAATCGTGTGCAGCGCTTGGTTTAAGGAGTACCTCGGCTTTTGCATCTGTGATGGTAATCTTAATAGAAGTAGTTGTAATAGGATTAAAAGTGGCGATCTTTTTACGTCCAATAGTTGTCCCATCAAATATTTTGAAATAAGTATTGGTCTTTCCAAAAGCAGATTCTTCTTTAGCTTCTATTGTAAAACTTTTTACGCGCTGACCATGTTCTATCAATTCTTGCAACACTAAAGCATTTAATTTCGTAGGCTTACTAAATGTATATGTAAGCGTTGGAAGTCCATTGGTTGTTTTAACCACCGGCTTAAGTCCCGCAAATAAATTTGTTTTAAATGCTTTTTCTCGAAGTGCCGCAAAACCAACTAGTGATGCAGAGTCTGCTTCATGAAATAGTCCGCGTCTATCCGGAGGAACATTTAATAATAAGTTACCTCCATTACCCACAGATTTTAAAAACAAATTAAATAGGGTAGATGCCGATTTTACTTTGTTGTCCTCTTTAGCATGGTAAAACCATCCTGGTCTAATAGAAACGTCTGCTTCTGCAGGAATCCATAATTTACCATTTACATTACCTTGGTTAAGGGTGTCTTCTGGCGGACCACCATGACCTCTATAAAAACCAGCGGTATCTAATAAATTCCAATTGGTATTACCAATAATGCCGCGCTCATTTCCGCACCATCTAATACTTGGTCCAATGTCACTAAATATCATGAGATGAGGCTGATAGGCAAATGCCGAATCTTCAAAGCGTCTAAATGTGTATTCTTGCTTTTTGCCATTAGGGCCTTCGCCGTTGGCGCCATCCCACCATAGTTCAAAAAATTTACCATAGCCCGTTAATAATTCTTTCATGGTAGCAATGTAAATATCATTGTATTTAGGCGTACCATAATCAGGATGGTTTCTATCCCACGGAGAAATATACACACCCATTTCTAATCCACCTTTTTTACATGCATCTGATAGCATACGAACAACGTCACCCTTTCCTTCTAACCATTTACTTTCTCTAACAGTGTGCGTACTATATTTAGAAGGCCATAAGCTAAAGCCATCATGGTGTTTTGCTGTTAAAATGATTCCTTTGGCACCTGCAAGTTTTGCAACACGTACCCACTGGTTACAATCAAGCTGGGTAGGTGCAAAAACAGTTGGATCTTCTTTGCCATCACCCCATTCTTTATCGGTAAAAGTGTTAGGCCCAAAATGAATGAACAAGTAAAATTCTTTTTCGTGCCACGCTAAATGTTCTTTGGTTGGAACGGGTAGTACGGGTTTGATTTTTTGTGCAAAACTAGTGGTGCTTAGTAACACAAGGATTGCAAGCATAGTTTTTTTCATAATGGCTATTATTGAAGTTGTCTTTTATAAAGTTGAATGGTGTTATGTAATCCTAAATATAAGGAATCGCAAACAAGTGCATGTCCAATACTTACTTCATTTAAATGTGGAACTGTATTTTTAAAATAAGAAAGGTTTTGAAGGTCTAAATCATGGCCGGCGTTTATGCCTAATCCAAGTTTATGTGCAAGTATGGCAGCTTCTGTGTATGGAATAATCGCTGTTTCTTTATTGCCTTTAGCAAATGCGGTTGCATAAGATTCGGTATAAAGTTCGATACGGTCAGTGCCGGTTGTGGCAGCAGCTTCTACCATCGCTGCAACAGGGTCTACAAAAATTGAAACCCTAATACCAGCACTTTTAAATAGAGCAATAGTTTTAATTAAATAGTCTTGATTGTTAACCGTATCCCATCCATGATCACTGGTTAATTGACCCTCGGCATCTGGAACTAGTGTTACTTGATGCGGCTTTGTTTCCAATACCAACTTTACAAACTTTTCTTCGGTAGGGTTACCTTCAATATTAAACTCGGTAGTAAGCACCTTTTTTAAATCATGCACATCTTTGTAGGTGATATGACGCTCATCGGGTCTGGGGTGAACCGTAATACCATCTGCTCCAAATTTTTCGCAGTCAAGAGCAACTTTAATAACATCCGGATTATTGCCGCCTCTGGCATTGCGTAAAGTGGCAATTTTGTTAACGTTTACACTTAAATGGGTCATATTGTAAAAATACTAAAATCTTGCCTCCTTATGCATTAAATTGCAGGCAATTATCCCGAACTAAAAGGGTGTAAAATTGTTATTCAAGCATGTCTTATCCATCTTTAGAAGCCTGTTTAATAGATTTAGAAAAAGCGGGGCATTTAATTCGCATTAAAGAAGAGGTTGACCCAAATTTAGAAATGGCGGCCATTCATCTTCGTGTGTATGAAATGGGAGGGCCTGCTATTTTATTTGAAAACGTAAAAGGCTCTAAATTTAGAGCGGTTTCCAACCTTTTTGGAACCCTTGAGCGCAGTAAATTTATATTTAGAAAAAGTTTACCAGCGGTTAAAAAGCTCATTAAACTAAGGGCTAACCCACTGGAAGCCATCAAGCACCCCATAGATAATTTTACAGCTGGCCTTGCTGCCATTAAGGCCTTGCCTTTAAAAAATCCAATTAAGCAGCCAGTTACTTATCAAGAAATTAATATTTCCGACCTACCTCTTATTAAGCATTGGCCAAAAGATGGTGGTGCATTTGTAACACTTCCACAGGTTTATACCGAAGACATAGACAAGCCGGGTATTTTTAATGCCAACCTTGGTATGTACCGCATACAGCTTACTGGAAATGACTATGAACTTAATAAAGAAATAGGACTGCATTATCAATTACACAGGGGCATTGGAGTGCATCAAACCAAGGCCAATAAAAAAGGTCAACCATTAAAAGTGAGTTGTTTTATTGGAGGCCCACCTTCACATAGTGTAGCTGCTGTTATGCCGTTACCAGAGGGTATTAGTGAAATGACTTTTGCGGGACTTCTTGGATCCCGAAGATTTAGATATGCCTACAAAGATGGTTTTTGTGTTAGTACCGATGCAGATTTTGTGATCACTGGAGAAGTATATCCCCACGAAAATAAACCTGAAGGCCCTTTTGGAGATCACTTAGGTTATTATAGTTTGCAACATACTTTTCCACTGATGCGTGTTCACAAAGTATACGCAAAAAAAGATGCCATTTGGGCTTTTACAGTAGTAGGACGTCCGCCTCAAGAAGACACTAGTTTTGGACAACTCATTCATGAAATTACTGGTGATGCAATACCTCAAGAAATTCCGGGTTTACATTCGGTGCATGCTGTAGATGCTGCAGGGGTGCACCCATTACTATTAGCCGTTGGTAGTGAGCGTTACACACCCTATACACCTGCTCAGCAGCCCGCCGAACTATTAACCATTGCTAATCATATTTTAGGAACGGGACAATTAAGTTTGGCTAAGTTTTTATTTATCACAGGTTCTGCTAATCAAAAAATTGACGCACAGGATACGCTTTCCTTTATGACGTATTTATTGGAGCGTATTAATTTTACAAGAGACGTTCATTTTCATACGCATACTACAATGGATACCCTAGATTATTCTGGTACCGGTATCAATAGTGGTAGTAAGGTTGTTTTAGCAGCTTACGGCGATAAAATTCGTGATTTATCAAATGAGGTTCCTGCTGTTTTAAATAAGCTAGAAGGCTTTGGTGATGCAGGTTTGGCAATGCCAGGTGTTGTTTGTATAACAGCTCCTTCATACACAAATGCGCAAGATGCCGCTAGTCAAATGAATGCATTAGATGCTCAATTATCAAATACACCATTAGAAGGCATAGCCATTATTGTAATTTGTGATGACGCTGGTTTTACTGCGCAAACACTTAATAATTATTTGTGGGTCACCTACACAAGAAGTAATCCATCTCATGATATTTATGGTATTGGTGCATTCACACAAAATAAACACTGGGGTTGTACTGGCCCACTTGTTATTGATGCTAGAATTAAACCGCATCATGCACCTGTACTAATAAAAGATGAAGCGGTTGAAAAACGAGTGGATCAGTTATTTGAAAAGGGTGGAAGCCTTTATTCGCTGATTTCAACCCAGGTATGATCGGCTAGTAAACGAACGCTTGAAATAAATTGTTTAAACGGCCCATGTCCGCCCCATTCCTGAGGTGATACCAAAGAGAGCATGTGGTTGCCATCATTTTTCTCATACAAATGATAGGTATGTCCAATTTGAGGCTTAAATCCAAGCTTTGCTTCGTAAATCATTAAACTTAATTCTTTACGCTTTCTAATTTCTTGTGCTTGCTTAGCGAGTAATTCAATTTGCTGCTTAATTTGATCGAGCTGCATGTTGGTTTGCTCTTCCATGGCCCACAAAGCTTTGTGTTTGATAACCCCTTCTTTAGTGGGTCTAATGGCAACACCTGCAGCAGATGCTGCATATGGCATGACACTTAATTGCTTGTGGTAAATTTCAATATTGGTAAAAGCCTCACCATCTGGTTTGGTTCCTTTTTGTGTAATTTTTAAATAACCATTGGCTAATATTTCATGCGTTACATCAAGTACCGTTTTTTCTTCTTTGATAAAACGGGTAACAAGGGTAGAAGCATTGGGAATTTCTGCAAATAAGGTATCTGCTAAAATTTGATTGTCAAAGGCACGTAATGTAGCATCTGGCACTACTTCGTGTTGGGTATAAAAAGCTTCATTTTCGATGCTTACCCAGTTGCTACTAATAAGCAGGGTATGACCATTATTGATACTTTCTATTTTATAATTACCACTCTTAGGAGCAAGTCCATGCTCGAATGTGCTTTTTTCAGGAAAAAGTTGCCAGCTGGCTAAAAAATTATAGGCTTGAACCATAGGTGGAGGTTAATATTTGTATAACAATATGGCTTTGTAAAGGTTGTACATGAAGCAAAATATATTAGTTCATTTGAACGAAATCTGGCCTTCTAATAAGTTGGCTATTATACCTAAATCTAAGGCCTGTAGTGAGGCTCACATTTAATGGCGTCATGTTTGAAATGGTACGAGGATAATAGTAGGCTTTAAGCTCAATGGTGCCAAAAACAAGGTTTTCATTTCTAGTCCTACAACCTAGCCCTAGGGCCGTGTAAATACTCCCTTTATCTACAGCTTCTCCAATTAATTTGATAAAGCTACTGTTTACAAACATAAAAGGAGCAAAGCTAAAACCATAATATTTGACCATGTTATAATACACCGACTCTATATTACATGATACCCTTGTAGCTGCTTGTATGTTGTCATTTTTAAATGTTGGAATACCATACTCGCTACGCAAATAGAGTGGCTCATTTAAAATCGTATTTAATTGTTGAGTAGCGCTGATTTGAACAAAATTTCTTTTAGACCACTTTGGATTGGATAATTTTTTAAGACTTGTAAAATAATTCACCGAACTTAAAAAACTGATATCCTCCAACGATCCATTGTGTAAGTATCCACCCATTTTTATATTAAAATTGGTGTAGTTTTTTTGGTCTGTAAAATAATCTCTTTCATAATCTATGCCTATATAAGGCCTAGTTCTTGTATTTCGTTGTGTTAATCCACTCACCACCGAAAAGCTATAACCTTCCGGAACGTCTTCATTTCGTCCAAAACCATAAATAAAATTAGTGTGGTAATATTCCTGTTTAAAAATATTAAATGCTACTAGACCAGCGTCTATATTACTATAATGGATATTGTATTTTATAATTGCCGTGTCAGGAATTTCACTAAATCTTTTTGACATAGCTCTGAAGCTTATAAACTTACGTAGCCTTGTTTGCAAATTATCTTTTACCCTTAACCCAGCACCAATATTAATACCCATCCAGCCATCCATGATACCATACGCATACTTATACATGTGATCATAAGTTGCCCTTGTGTTGTATGTTTTATTTGCCTCGTAGGTTCCAAATTCAAATCCGCCTGTAAAACTATGATAGGGGCTAACAAGGGGTAACTCGCCTTTTATGTAGCGGGCATATTCTTCTCTTCGGCCGCTATTAAAAGTGGGCTTAATTTTATCGATTCCAATGGTTAAGTTTAAAAAACTTCCCAAAAAATTTCTTTTGATATATTCAAAACCAGTAGCAGCTAATGGCCTTCTATCTAAATCATATAGCGCATTGATTTGAATTTTATCACCAAGACCCAAAACATTATTATGGTTTATTTCTGCATTAAAAGAATTGATACTTCCAATATTTGCACTACCGCCAAATGGAAAAATATCTTTCCACTGAACATTCATAATTACGCCATTAGAATCGGAAGGATCAATAGTAGCAACAATTCTTGCATCCTGAATAAAAGCCAGCTCTCTTAAAAATTTTTCATTATCGGCAATAAGAAACGGATATAAGGTATCACCAGTATTAAAAAAAAAGTTTTTAAGCATTGTTTTATTAGTGGTGCTATTGTAGAGCGCTTCTTCCATGGCCCTTTTTATTTTTTTGCCGGTAGCCATGGTGTCATTAAATGGAGTTGTGTATGAAACGCTATTTACTTGAATTTGATTGATAACCTTTCCTTTAAATGTAGTAAAGGGTGATTCATTTTTTATTACACCCGAATTATTTTGCATATTAAATTGAGGCGCATCAATCCAAATAGCGTCCCCTAATTTTTTTAGCACCCCTTTTTTGCTGCGTAACAAAAAGGTAGAGTCGCGTAAACTATTAGC
>JAIYCS010000083.1 GCA_027487895.1 Sediminibacterium sp.
CTAGAAAAGTTAAGGGCTTGCTGGGACGCTTATGGCGCCACACTGGAAGCGCAACAAAAGCACTCTGCCTCAGGAACTTTTAAAATGGCGGTTCTTGAAATTGAAAGTGATATTCATTTCACGGTACGTGTACCCGGTTTAACGGCTCAAAAGTTTGTAGAACAAGAGCGCATGATGCTGATTGATCAAATATTTGCTACGTTCAATAACCGCTCTATCAAATTTAGCATCATTGTAGATGCTACCGAGAAAGAAGACGTGCCTATTCATATGCGACTTAATAGCAAGCAAAAGTTTGAACGCATTAGCGAGCAGTATCCACTACTCAAAGAATTAAAGGAGAAACTGAAATTAGAAATCGATTATTAATACAGGTCGTGCTACATTTTTTTGGTAGCGGTGTAGCTGTTTTTTAATAACCACTGAAGTACTTTATCAAGCTGATCTCCTTGCACAATAATTTCGGCATCTTTTACAGAGCCGCCTGTGCCACAAAAATTTTTTAATTGCTTGCCTAATTTTTCAACGTCTTCGGAGGTTCCAATAAACCCTGTAATAAGCGTAACAGCCTTACCAGCTCTATGTTTGGTGTCTAAACGAATACGAAGTGGTTGCTTTGCCGGTGGTAAAGTTTCTAAGATTTCATCCTGCTCCGGTTCAAAATTAAAGTTAGGATCTGTGCTATAAATGAACCCTCTAACGTCCGACTTGTTTTTTTTACTCATGAAAATAAAAAATGTAATTAATTAACACGTAGGGTTACAATATGATAGGGCGCTGCATTTTTTTTCATCAGCATCAGCGTAATATTATAATTTTTAGTAGCACCGCTAATTTTTCCGGTCAAATACATGGTATTACCAATTTCTCTTTGTGCGGTACGCTCAAATCCTTTGATCTTGTAATCGTTGTAAAAAGCAGCTAATTTTTGGGCCGCTTTTTCACTAGCTACAATTTTATCTTCGGGGGCGTCTAAAAATTTTATGTCTACTACCACAGCAAAATGTTTGGCAACCTCTGCAGGATTTCCAGATTTTAAAGCGGCTACTACCAGATCGGCATCTCCTTGAAAAGGCCCTTCAAATGCTGTCGTTAACAGCAGGAGAGGAAATAAAAGGCCTAATAAATGCTTTTTCATGGTCTGGTTTTATATGACTCACCCAAAAATAACTAAGATGTAGCAATTAATAAGATTATCCCCTTTAAAATTGAGGTTTTGCCCCAAAAATAAAGGTTGTAAATTTGTAGTATGAAACGCAAAGTAATTCTCGTAATCATGGATGGTTGGGGTCTTGGCACAAAAAAAATGTCAGATGCCATTCAGCAATCTAAAACACCTTTTGTAAGTAGCCTTTATACCAAATATGCACATAGCACACTTGTAACATGTGGCGAAGACGTTGGCTTACCGGAAGGTCAAATGGGTAATTCAGAAGTGGGTCACTTAAATATTGGTGCGGGAAGGATTGTATACCAAGAACTACAACGCATCAATGTTGCCATTAAAACCGGCGAGCTTGCAAGCAATAAAACTTTTTTGGAAGCTGTTAGCTATGCTAAAACAAACAACAAGCCACTGCACTTAATGGGGCTTGTTAGTGATGGTGGTGTACATGCGCATATCAATCACCTAACTGCTATTTGCGATTATTGTAAAGCAAATGGACTAACCGAGGTTTATATTCACGCATTTACAGATGGACGCGATACCGATCCAAAAAGTGGTTTAGGTTTTATTTCTACGCTCACGAAGCATTTACAACATAGTGTAGGTAAAATTGCAACCATCAGTGGCCGCTATTACGCCATGGACCGTGATAAAAGATGGGAAAGGGTAAAGCTTGCCTATGATTGCCTCGTACATAATACTGGGCCACGTGCAGCCAGCGCTACCAGTGCTTTAGAAGCCGCATACGCTGCTGATACCACCGATGAATTTTTACTGCCTACAGTTATTGTAAATGACAACAACGAACCTGTTGCTGCTATTAAAGAAGGCGACGCCGTATTCTGTTTTAATTTTAGAACAGACCGTTGTAGAGAAATTACAGAAGTGCTAACGCAACAAGCATTTCCAGAATTTAACATGCAGCCATTACAGCTACATTACACCACCATGACGCAGTACGACCAAACATTTAAAGGCGTACATGTAGTATTTGAAAATGATAACTTACAAAATACACTTGGCGAAGTATTAGCGGCTCATGGTAAAAAGCAAATTAGAATTGCCGAAACTGAAAAATACCCGCACGTAACATTCTTTTTTAGCGGCGGCAGAGAACAACCTTTTGAAGGAGAAAATAGAATCATGGTGGCTTCTCCAAAAGTTGCTACTTATGATTTACAACCAGAAATGAGCGCTGTTGGTATCACCGATTTATTGGTTCCAGAAATAGAAGCCGAATCTGCCGATTTTATTTGCCTAAACTACGCAAACGCAGATATGGTAGGCCATACCGGTGTTTTTGAGGCGGCCATTAAAGCGGTAGAAACTGTAGATGCCTGTGTAAATAGAGTGGTAACAGCAGGCCTTGCACACGGCTACACCCTACTTGTTACCGCAGACCATGGCAACGCAGATTTTATGATCAACGAAGACGGAAGTCCTAACACGGCACATACTTTAAATTTGGTACCTTTATTTTTAGTAGACAATGATTTAAAAGTAAACCTTACAGCGGGTAAACTTGGAGACATTGCACCAACTATTTTACAATTAATGGAACTTCCTATACCAAAAGAAATGACTGGAAATATTTTAATTTCATAAAACCACCCTACCATGAGTTTACTAAAAAAAATAGGCCTGGCACTTGTTGTTATTTTAGTTGTACTACAAGCGTTTAAACCTGAAAAGAATGTATCGGACGATCATTCAAAAAATATTGCAACCCTTTACCCGGTATCAAAAGAAGTAGATGCCATTTTGGTAAAAGCTTGTAATGACTGTCATAGCAATAACACAAAATACCCATGGTACGCAGGTGTTCAACCACTTGCTTGGTGGATCAATGACCATGTAGTAGACGGTAAAAAACATTTTAACTTAGATGATTTTGCCAATTATAAACTACGCAAGCAATACCATAAAATGGAGGAAGTAATTGAACAGGTAAAAGAAGGTGAAATGCCACTAAAATCTTATAGCCTTATACATGGCGAAGCAAAATTATCGCAAGAAGAAAGAGTTGTGCTAACAAGCTGGGCTCAATCTGTACTTGATTCTATGAAAGCGGCCTATCCTATTGATAGTTTGATCAAGAAAAAATAATGAGCAGCACCCTGCTGCACTCTTTTATTAGCCCGCTTAACCAATTAAGCGGGCTTTTTGTTACCTTGCAGCATGGAAATTACAAAAGCCAGCTATTTGGTTTCGAGTCCTAGTTTTGACAAATGTCCAAAGCCTGATAGGCCCGAGTATGCTTTTATTGGTCGCAGTAATGTAGGCAAGTCTTCATTGATAAACATGCTTACCGGACAAAAGAATTTAGCCAAAACATCTGGCACGCCCGGCAAAACGCAGCTTATCAATCATTTTGAAATAGAAAGTACACAAAAGGCAAAAGCACCAAGAAGTAAATGGTTTATTGTTGATTTACCAGGATATGGATATGCCAAAAGATCTCAAACAGATAGAAGACGTTGGGAGCAAATGATTGAAGGCTATTTTAAAAAGAGAGAAAATCTTGTACAAGTTTTTGTACTTATCGATAGTAGACATGGTCCTCAAAAAAACGATTTAGAATTTATTAGTCAGTTAGATAGTTGGGGTATTGTATTTACACTCGTGTTTACCAAAATTGACAAAGAAAAGCCAGGTGTTGTAAAAAGAAACGTTGAAGCATTTTTTAATGTGTTAAAAGAAAGCTGGCAGTTTTTACCTAGGCATTTTGTAACAAGCGCCGAATTAAAAACAGGCAGACCGGAAATGCTCGCATTTATTGACACTTGCAATGAAGCTGCTACAGCAGCCGAATAATAATATAATTTATGAAATTACTTATCACCTATTTAAAGCCCTACAAAGGGCTTGTGCTTTTAGCGTTATTACTAGCGGGTATCAATCAAACCTTTTCTTTATTTGATCCCATGATTTTTGGTAAGCTTATTGATCAGTTTGCCAATCATGCAAAAACCAATCCAGACGGCAGTTTTAGAAGTGAAAGTGAATTTATAAAGGGCATTATGGGTATGCTTTTTTTACTCGTAGGTACTGCCATGGTTAGTAGGCTAGCAAAGGCTTTCCAGGATTACACCGTTAATGTAGTGATTCAAAAATTTGGTGCTAAAATATTTACCGATGGACTTCAACACTCCATGCGTTTACCTTATCAAGATTTTGAAGACCAACGAAGTGGTGAAACACTTTCGATTTTAACTAAGGTTAGAGCCGACACCGAAAAATTTATTGGTTATGTAACCAACGTACTCTTTGGTATTATTGTGAGTGTCGTATTTGTATCTATCTATGCTACTAGACTACACTGGTCCATTGTTCCGATTTATTTAGGAGGTGCCATTTTAATAGGTGCGGTTACCAACCTACTTAGTAAAAAAATTAAAGTTATTCAAAAAGCAATTGTTGGAGAAACCACGGCACTTGCAGGCACCACCACCGAAAGTTTACGTAATATTGAACTTGTAAAAAGTTTAGGATTAACTGATCAGGAAGTAAAAAGATTAAATACCAATACCTACAAAATTTTAGGGCTTGAACTTAAAAAAGTAAAGAACGTTCGTTCACTAAGTTTTATACAAGGAACACTCGTAAATTTTTTAAGACAGGTCATTACCTTTACACTGATGTGGCTTATTTATAGAGACGTATTAACAGTAGGTCAGTTAATTTCATTACAGTTTTACAGCTTCTTTATTTTTGGCCCACTACAAGAAATTGGCAGTATCATTTTAAGTTATAGAGAAGCCGAAGCGTCTCTTCAAAACTTTCACAAACTCATGAGCCGCGAGGTGGAAGCAAGACCTGACCATCCAACAAGTGTTGGCGCCATTCAAACCCTATCTTTTGCAGGCGTTTCTTTCCAGCACCAAAGCGCGCAGTTTAAGGCGCTTGACAACATTTCATTTAGTGTTAAACTTGGTGAAACCATTGCCTTTGTTGGCCCTTCTGGCGCAGGTAAAAGCACACTTGTTAAATTATTAGTAGGGCTTTATAGACCTCAAATTGGACATATCGAATACAATGGTGCCAAAGAAAGCGATATTGATTTTGAAGAACTTCGAAATCAAATTGGTTTTGTAACACAGGACACACAATTATTTGCCGGTACCATCAGAGAAAATTTAAGCTTCGTATTTCCAAATGCTACCGATTCCGAAATGATTGTAGCACTTGAAAAAGCAAGTTGCCATTCTATTTTATCTAAGGCACAACAAGGCTTAGATAGTATTATTGGTGAAGGGGGCTTAAAACTCAGTGGTGGCGAAAAACAAAGACTATCTATTGCACGCGCACTACTAAGACATCCACACCTTCTTATTTTTGACGAAGCCACTTCGTCACTCGATAGTATTACAGAAGAAGAAATCACAAGAACCATTCATGCTATTTCTGAGGAGCGGGAGCAAATTACGGTCATGATTGCGCATAGACTAAGCACCATAATGCATGCCAACAGAATTTATGTACTAGAAAAAGGACAGATTGTTGAAACTGGAACACACGAAGCACTACTTGCCGAAAAAGGACTTTATTATGCGATGTGGCGTCAACAAATTGGAGAAAGAAAAGTAACGCGTTAATAAGCGGCTCTACTCTTTTCCGAATTTCTTTTTAAAATATTCAATCACCGATGGGTCTTCGAGACCTTCCATATCACTAAGCTCTAACTCAAGGGCTTTGGTGCTTAATTGAATTTCTAATAAAGAAAGAAGTAAAGAGGCAGAAAACGACAGCAAACTAATTGCAAAAATTACATTGGCGGCAAGCATAAACTGCACATAAATAAGGTACATACAAAGGATGCATCCTAAAAACGTAACTACCCCAAGTGCTTGCATGTTTTTAATAAGCTTTAGACGGTAGCGAAGGTTTTTTATTTGTCCGTGTATAATATGTTTTTGTTCTTGGTTCTGGTATTTATCATGCAAATTTCTAACCCTACTACTAAGTGCTAAAAACCGGTTGGTATAAGCAAGCATAATTAAGCTGATTGCCGGAAACAAAAGTGCGGGTGTGTTAAAACTAATTTCCATGATACAAAGTAAGCAAGAATTTTAAAGCAAACCTATTTGACTTTTAGCATCGTGTGTACCTGCTGTACCGACATGTTTTGCAGCCTAGCATAGTATACGCCAGTTGGCAAGCTACCTGAATCAAACACAACCGTATAGGTTCCTGGGGCGTAATCACGATCCGTTAAATTTGTAATGACACGTCCTAACATATCCATCACCTGAATAAGGGTATGGCCCCCTGCTGTTTTAAATGATATAACAGTTTTGCTAGTGAACGGATTTGGGTAATTATGCACCAAATCTTCTCCAGATAAATTAACCGCTTTTTTACAAGCTGCTGCATTAACAAGTGGTAAGGTTTGGAAGTTTTTAAGCATGATTTGTTCAAGATCCGTATCTGACACACAGAGCCAATTGGACAATAACGTTGCGTATACACTTCTAAAATCAAATTCGAAAGGTACGTTTTCACCTACACTAACATTAGCACCAAATTTTGGTGTAGCACCCAACACACCAGGTATCACATTTTTTCCAAAAACAAATAATGGCGCTGCTGCACCGTGATCGGTTCCAACACTTCCATTAGATTTTACGCGTCTTCCAAATTCAGAAAATGTCATACCTGCTACACGATCATCAACACCTAAAAATTTAAGGTCTTTTTGAAAAGCCCTAATAGCATCACTCACTCTCCCTAAAAGGGTAGCGTGAGAACCCGTTGTTGTATCAGAAGCATTTACTTGTGAAGCGTGCGTATCAAAGCCACCAAAATTAACCATGTATACGCGCGTTTTTAAACCACCTTTTATGAGTCTTGCAACAATTTTTAATTGATCTGCTAGTGAATTACCTGTAGGGTAGGTAACCTGCGTAGGCACTTTAGCTGCAGCATCTTTAATAACAGCAGCATACTGCTGTGTTTGTTGCGCTACCATGCGCACAAAATTTAATTCTTTACCAGCAGGCGTATTTGGCGCCGTGTCACGAACACCATTGATTAGATTATAAAAACTAGACGTATTACTTATACTCATGCCCATACTTACTGCAGGGCCTTGAAATGTTAGAGAGGTAGCAGATCCAATTTGAATGGCAAGCGGATCTGTCATTGATGCGTTTGGATATCCATTGGGGAAATTAGGAAATTCAGCATCTAAAAACCTACCTGCCCATCCACTATTTACAACGGTAGTACTATCACTTGCACTCATCCAAATATCAGTAGCTCTAAAGTGAGAAAAATTAGGTCTCGGATATCCCACTGATTGTATAATGCTTAATTCACCATCGTTATACATGGCCTGTAGGCCCGTCATTGCTGGATGTAAGCCTGCTTTGGTAACACCTGATAGTTTTAAAACCTTGTCTTCCGGGATATAAATATTAGAACGCGCATTTACATAATTAGAAAAATTATCCAGCGGAATAACCGTGTTTAAACCATCATTACCACCATTTAATTGAATGATAACAAGCACATGATCATTTTCTATGGCAGTAGGAAGTAAAAGCGATTGCGCAATAGCGTCTTCAGCGCCAAATGCTTTAAAAGAAAACCCACCAACTAGTGCAGGCATTATCACACCAGCGGGTACCGTATTTTTTAAAAAATCTCTACGTTTCATGGGGGGATATTTTATGCTAGTTGATACTCTGCTAAGTTCATTAAATATTTTACGAGGTCACGTATTTTAGTACGTACAGATGTAGTATTGGCGGTATTTGTAGGCGTTGAAATATATAAATCCCATGCCTGCGTCCAATAAATATCGAGGCTTTGGCCGTTTAATAAAATATCTTTTTTTAGTTGTGCTTTTGAAGCAGCAGAAATATCAAGGCCTAACAAACGTTCTGTTAATTCTGCAATAAATGCATTTGGATCTCCTGGATTTGAAAATGTTCTTGCATAAGCGAGTGGATCGAGTTGTATTTTTTTACTATTAAAAGTATAACCACTTACTAGCATGGTATCAGTGAACTGATTGCGCTTTGGGAGCGTATCGCTATTGATCCAAATTTCATTGAATTGAGGTTCTTGGTAATACGCTTTCCATCCGCTAACATCAGGTGGATCACCAATACTTTGTTGCATATTATTCATCCAACTAACGAGGTAATTGTAAAAGCCATAATTGGTGAAATAATCTGTATCTGGTTGAAAAGCGATTTCTGATTCTCTGCAAAATCCAATCACGAGTTCGGCAGGACTTTTAATAACGCAACCCCTAGATAATGCATCAAAGAAATGTTCGCTTTTTAAAAGCTTATCGAGTACCGGTAATATTTCATAATTGCTTGACCTAAATAAGTTAGCTAGCGGCGTAATAATATTTTGCTCTACGGTATCATCAATATCATAATATACAAACCACCTGTAAAGCCTTCTACACATGTATTTCGCCACTTCTTGGGTAGCAAAAATCATATTGAGTAAATCATCCAACTCCTGTTCACCACCCGTAGCAGAATTGCGCCCAGTGATTACTGTATTGTTATAAAAAGAAGAAAAAGTTTTATTCGTAGCATCATGTCTAGAAGCTGTGAAATAAGAGCTCAGCGTTGTGGCATTGTTACGCCATCCGGTTAAAACTCTTGCGGCCGCTTTAACATCCGCTTCGGTATACAAAGAATCTGGTCCTTTGCCACAACAAAAAAGTTCTTGAATTTCGCGGGCATAGTTTTCGTCTGGTGCAGCAGCTGTATTGAGCTGTCCATTCAAATAAACAAGCATGGCCGGATCCAGCGTTACATTTTTAGTAAGTGTTTTAAAATTACCAAGGGCACTGGTTCGAAGTAAATGATGGTGTTTGTATATATATTGCGCGTTGCTTACATCATTCATTTCTGTTGCAAAATGATTGTGCCAAAAAAGGGTCATTTTTTCACGAATACTTCGGTCTTGGTTTACAAGATTTCCAACCCACCATTTCTTAAATGAAGCCCGCCTATAACTAGCAATGGTTCCATCGTTATTGATATCACCTACCCAAGTGGTTCCCGCGGCAATGTTCGTATCCGGAACGAGTGTGGTTGCTGCTACAACATATTCTTTAACCGGAGGCGCCGGTAACGGCGCCGTAGGATTTAAAAGTTCATTGATAACCTCTGTTACAGATTTGCCAGAAAAGTAGGCCATATCGGACTTGGTGGCACCAAATAGGGTTCGCCTGAGTAAATGCCTGAGCTCGGGAGCGCCAAAACTGCCAGCATAAGGCTGTAATCCAGTAGTTGGCGGAGGTACATTCTCAGTAAGTCTATTTCTTTCCATGGTAACTTGGGGGGGGGTATTTACAGTATAAATTTGACCTTAAATTAATGAATTTATACTTAAAATGTACTCTTTTTACCCTTTTTTTACCTAAATTAGAACAACAATTAACCCTATTCAATGACGGAGCAAGCCATTATTGCAGGTTGTTTACAAAACGATGCCGCTTCACAGAGGGAGCTATTTAATATATATAGCCCTAAAATGCTCGGTGTTTGTTACCGTTTTGCCCAAAATAGAGAAGATGCAGAAGACATGCTCCAGGAGGGCTTTATAAAAGTTTTCACACAAATGCATACGTTTCAAAACAAAGGGTCATTTGAAGGATGGATTAGACGGATTATGGTACATACCAGTATTAATTTTCTAAAAAAGTATAAAAAATTTACGGAGTGCTTGGATTTAACAAGTGCCGAGCATTTGGCAGTAAAAGAAGAATCGATTGCTTCGATTATGCAATCCAAACAAGTAGTTGAGTGTATTAGACAATTACCCATTGGCTATAAAACAGTACTCAATTTATTTGCTATTGAAGGTTATAGTCATAGAGAAATTAGCACATTACTAGATATAGAAGAAAGCACAAGTAGAAGCCAATATACAAGGGCCAAAACCATGCTTTCAAATATTTTAATTAAGAAAAGAATTATTGAAGCACCCAAAGAGAAATTTGAGTTGTTGTCGGTGATACAAAAATAATTAGGAGAAGCGTGCAGATATGGAAAAGAGAAGTCAATTAGACGCATTTGAGGAGTTTATACTTGATGAGGTAAACGAACACAGGATGTATCCATCTGGTCGTGTTTGGGAAAACATACGTACCGAAGTGCACGGTAAACGCTCGTGGCCTGCACTTACCATCATATCACTAAGTATTCTTGTTGCACTTACCGTTTCTACTTTTGTTGTAACACAAAAGTCAACACCGATTGTAAAGTCTTTAATTGTTCATCATTCCATTGCCCCAGTTACCGCTACAAAACCTACCATTGAACAAGAGATTAAAAAAACGAGAAAGCAATTTTCAAAGGCAGTAATTCAAGTACATGAAGTGGTGCCAGAAACGCCTACTCAAGAAAATTTAGAAACAACAGGTACTGCTTTTTCTACAATAAATAACGAAGTAACTGATGAGCTTCAAACATCTATTGAAGCCGCAGCTACTATTTCAACCAGTGACAGCCAAACTAAAATAAATAAACCATCGCTATTACCAGCGCTTATTCAACAACAGGTTAACAATAATTTTGATCTTAGTTCCAGTGCTAACAACAAACAAAAAAATAGAAAATATAGCGTTCAATTTTATGCTACGCCATCGGCTAGTTTTAGGGTACTAAGTGATCAAAAGGTAAAAGAATTAATTCAACCATCACTTATTGCCATACCACTTACAGCACCTATATCTCAAACACCAACATTTAACCAAGCTGTAAGACATAGACCTGATATTGGTTTAGAACTTGGCCTTACATTTAATTATCCAGTTACAAATAAATTGCAGTTCAAAACCGGACTTCAGGTTAATATCAGACAATACCAAATTGACACCTATGAAACAGGCGCCAATGCTGCAACACTTGCGCTTGTAAACGGCGGTAGAATTCAAACAGTATCTGTTCTATCGAGCTATAATAACAATGTTGGATTTAGATCTGCTCAGCTTAATAATAAAGTATATCAGATTGCTATGCCAATTGGACTCGACTATCAAGTTCTGAAGTTTAAAAAGTTTGGCATTCATACACAAGCTACTATTCAGCCTACTTACAATATCAATAAAAACGTTTACTTACTATCCACCGATTATGCAAATTATGCTGCCGGCAATGAGTATGTAAGAAAGTGGAATATCAATACCAGCGTTGGTATTCAATTTAGCTATCAAAAAGGGAATACCATTTGGCAATTGGGACCACAAATAAGATACCAAACACTACCTACGTATAACAACCCATACCCAATCAAAGAAAATTTGATTGATTACGGCTTCCGAATAGGTTGGAGCAAACAGTTTAAGTAATTTTACATCATGAAATCTTTAATTCTAGCATGTATCGTTTGCATGATGGTAGCCGCTTGCAGCAATTCAAAAGAGGAGTCAAAAAATACGGTTGCAACAACAGATACCACCAGCTTTTACCCAGTAGCTTCTTATATCAAGGACCAAGTAAAATATTTTGACAGCTTAGGGGTTAGGTTTAGTGTGGCAACAACAGAAGGTGCAAAAAAAGACAGTGTCACTGTTCAAGTTGCCGATATCATGCCAATGATTCAATCATTTATAGAAGCCGATATCAGTGATAGTATTCAAAAGGTCAATTACAAAGAATCGGTGTTTCGTGACGCAGGAACCGCAAGTTTAAATATCAACTACACGCCGCTCAATACCTCAGTTCCCATTAGAAATATTGACATTTTAATGGATGATCAAACCTCAGTTATAAAAAGATTATTTATAAGAAAACAATTCCAATCAAAAGATACCACAAGCACAGAACAATTGAGTTGGAAAACAAATGAGGGTTTTACAAAATCAATTAGTCAAGAAGCGAGTAATGGCTTTTTACGCAACAAAACAATAACTGTTCGTGTTATACTTCCATAAATGACCCAGGAGCAGTACCAACAATTAGCACACAAATTACCCGCCGACCCTGGCATCTATAAGTATTATGATGCGAGTGGCACACTCATATACGTTGGTAAAGCCAAGTGCTTGAAAAAAAGAATTGCCTCCTATTTTACAAAAAATCAAAATAGTTTTAAGACCATCGAGCTCGTTCAAAAAATTGATCGTATCGAATTTACCATTGTTGATTCGGAGCAGGATGCACTTTTATTAGAGAACTCCCTAATTAAGCAGTATAAACCTCGTTATAATATATTACTCAAAGACGACAAGGGATACCCTTATTTAGTAATCAAAAAAGAACGCTTCCCAAGGGTTTTTTCTACCTGGAAAAAATACAATGACGGCTCTATATACCTTGGTCCATTTACTTCTAAGGGAACCATTAGAGAGGTATTAAGTTTTATCAAACAGTTTATTCCACTTCGTACTTGTAAGCTTAATTTAAGCAAAGAAAATATTGATAAGCAAAAGTTCAAGCCATGTTTAGAGTATCATTTAGGCAATTGTTTGGCCCCCTGCGCTGCACTACAAACCGAAGAAGATTATCTAGATAGTTTGGAGCAATTAAAGAACATGCTTAAGGGCAATATGAGCCAACTAATGGGTCATTTAAAAAAACAAATGCAAGCGCATGCGGAGGCCCTAGATTTTGAAAAGGCTGCTTACCTAAAAAATAAAATAGAACTCTTACAAACCTATCAAGAAAAATCGGTGGTGGTAGGTAAGCACTTTTCCAACCTAGACGTGTTTTCAATCATTAAAGATGGTAAACTAGCTTATGTGAATTACCTCATGGTACAAAATGGAAGCATCATTCAAACCCATACGGTTCCATTAGAAGGAAAGTTAGACGAACCCGAAGATGAACTCCTGTGCTTTGCTATCGAAAGAATTAGAGCCGATTTTAACAGCCTGAGCACCGAAATTATTGTTCCTTACCCCATCGAATATTTTGATAAAAATATAACCATCACAGTACCCAAATTAGGAGACAAGAAAAAACTGCTAGACCTCTCTATAAAAAACGTTACCTATTTTACCAGAGAATTACAGCTTAAAAAAATATTACGATTAGAAGGGAAAACAGATAGTGAAAAAAAGTTTGTGTTAACTGAACTACAATCCTATTTGCAATTACAAGAAACACCTACACATATAGAGTGTTTTGATAACTCAAATTTTCAGGGAAGCTTCCCCGTTTCTGCCATGGTTTGTTTTAAGGATGGAATGCCTAGCAAAAAAGATTACCGTCATTACAATGTGAAAACGGTAGAAGGCATCAACGATTTTGCCACCATGAAAGAAGTGGTTTACAGAAGGTATAAAAGGGTAAAGGAATCTGGTGAACCAATGCCTCAACTCATTGTAATTGATGGCGGCAAGGGACAATTAAGCGCCGCACTAGAAAGCATAGAAGCACTAGGACTCACTGGCAGTACAACACTTGTAGGTCTAGCAAAAAACGAAGAAGAACTATTTTTTGCAGGCGATAGCCAGTCGTTAAAATTACCTTGGGACAGCGATAGTTTAAAATTACTGAGGGGTATTAGAGATGAAGTGCACCGCTTTGGCATTACGTTTCATAGAAACAAAAGGTCAAAAGGAACATTTACAACTGCACTTGAAAATATTGAAGGTATTGGACCAGCTACTAGAGAAATACTACTCAATCAATTTAAATCGGTGGCCAATATTAAAAAAGAACCTATACAAAATATTGCGGCACTTATTGGAGCCAAAAAAGCAGCTGCCCTTCAAAAACATTTTGAAACAACCGCATAAAAAAAGGGACTTAAAAAGTCCCTTTTTTTATGAAGCAATTTTGAAATTAGTAAGACCACAAGTCTTGTTCATAATTAAAAATGCGTTCTTTAATATTTTCTCCTTCTAGTAGTCTAAATAAAGGGTTCTTAATAATTTGACTTAAGAACTTATCATTTGGATTGTTGTTACTAGATTTAACAATATAGCTTGAAAAGAAACGGCTTTCAAAAAGTTCCTCCCAAGTCATACGACCTGCATAGTTTTTAGGATTGTATACCATGTATTTATTAAGCGTTTTACGCAAATCAGGATAATAAATCCAGAACAATGTTTTTGTTGTTGGTTTATTGTTAATCATGATTTTAGCGACCGGAGCAATACCAATAATTCTGCAAAATAAACGGCTAGCTTCTTTGTCAAAAATCCATTGCTCTTTTAAACGAAACGTATAAATAGAATCGGGGTTTGGTGCAAACTTAGTATCAAAAATTACAGTAGTGTCATACACATTGGGAAAGTTAGCGTTTTGTACTAAAATTGTATCTAGCTTACCCTTCATCATTTTAGTTACATCGTCATAAGCCAATTGCTTGGTAAAACGATCATCCCCACCTTCTGCCGAAAATGCAGCAACACTATCATTTTGTATTGCACTTAATAAAATAGAAAAGAAGCGCTGATCACCGGTATTGTCTTTACCAGGATATATAAATGACTGATTCATTTTTTCTCTAGCATCAATTTCACGCCAAATAAATTCGGAATACATGAAATCATCTTCTCTTAAAAATTCATATTCCAACGGATTTTTAGAACGGTTTGTTTTACGATCACTAACCGTTTCATTGCGCAAACTTTTAGGTATAACCTCACCAAAGCCACCAACAATAGTTGTATCAACTGTTTTAGTTGGCTTAGGTGCTGCTACATTACTGTTGTTACTTGGCGTTACTGCAGGTGCAGCTGTACCAGGGGTAGCAGCTTGTGTGCCCGTTTTTTTGGTTGTATCGACAGCAGTTGCTGTTTTTTTACCTTTTAAATTACCAAAGCCTTGTGCAGATGCACTAACACTTAGGGAACAAATAGCAACACCAATTATTAATAGTTTTTTCATAGTAACCTACTTTATTGCAATATGAAAGTTATGTTTTGATCTAATTTTCTTGTTCCTCCACCTGGCTCCAATACTTTTATTTCGCCAATTGTAACTGTAGTTCCTGCTTGACATCTTCTAATTAAAGCCTGAGCAGCAGCGTCTTTAAATGAAGCGCTATTCACTTCTGCAAATTCAGGTTCATCAAAACCTTTACCTGTACAAATAAGCATGAATGACATCACTTTATACGCAACTCCTTCAAATACGAAATCTCTTAATTCTGCAATAGCACCACTTTGTACCCTAAATACGTTGGCAGGCATAGCACCACCAGCACTTCCGCCGACTACTACAATTGGGTCTGGTACACGCTTTACAGGAATCGCAATTCGTTGAATATTTTTACCATCATTGGCAACAACATTTACAGTTCCAAGTTGTGTACAAGTAACAATATACTGTCCAGGTCCTGCTTTTCTTAATGAAGCGCCTGCACCTTCGATTGTTACATTTACTTTTTCATCACCACCACCACCTGTTACACTCAATGGATTTTCTAATCCTTTATAAAACACACGTGTTTTATCGGTAGATACTGTTAATCCAGCAGGTATACCTACTGTATATTTAATTTCCTTTTCTACAACAGCTGTTGTTCCATCAGGTTTTGCATAAGAAATTCTTACACGCTTGATACCAGCACCAGAACCGCCAACTCTTGTTTTGTATTCGGCAGTACCTTCTGCGTTAAGTGCAACATTAGCACCATCGATAGTAATAGAGGGCTGTGCTGCTTTACTAAATGCACCAATACCAGCTGTGATTACTAACTCTTCGCCTGGCATTAAGTATTGCGTGTTGGTTCCAGCAAAAGCTTGGAACTGATCATAAATAATTTCTACTTGACCAATTTGCTTGTGGCAAAATTCAACGGCTTTTGATTCCGAGTTTCTTACGTCATTTTGAAACTTACTCATGATTGTTATAGCCGCAATAGTAGGAGTCATATGAAAATAAGCATAGGCCCAATCATTTTTTCCAGCCTCGCTAGAAGTAGGAGGAATGGTTAAATCAAGTGGCAAACCCACTTCGATTTCTTTTTTCATTTCTGGATCAATGCTTAATAACTGCTCTTTGTAGGCTTTTAGCTTTTCAAAAAGTTCTTTGCCCTTTCCTTTTCCATCTGGCGCACCTTGAACGAGTAAACGCGTAGCAGCATCTAAATCATCTTCTTTGAATTCTTCTTTACCATCAACAGTTTTAAGACCAGATTCTTTTTTAAGTTCCGATTTAAGTGTTTCAATATAATTGTATAACTCGTCAGATATTTTTCTGGCTTGCTGCGCTTTAGGTTCCCAAATCGCTGCTTTTTTTTTTTTTTTTTGATCTTCTAATTTCGCCTTAAACGATTTGAAAATCTCTTCATTTTTTTGTTCCGC
>JAIYCS010000004.1 GCA_027487895.1 Sediminibacterium sp.
CCAGTAAAAAAGTAGTAGCAGAAGTGGAAGAAGCTATAGCGGCACAATTAGCCGCACTCCCACGAAAAGACATTGCACAAAAAGCATTGGATAACAGCACTGCTATTGTAGTGGAAGATATGGAGCGTGCTATTTTTATCGTAAATAGTTACGCTGCAGAACATTTAATTATCGCTTGCAAAAATGAAGATGTTGTAGCAGAAAAAATCACCAATGCGGGGTCTGTATTTTTAGGAAATTACAGTCCAGAATCGGTGGGGGATTATGCAAGCGGTACCAACCATACCCTTCCAACAAGTGGTTATGCAAGAGCGTATAGTGGCGTGAGTGTGGATAGCTTTGTAAAAAAAGTAACTTTCCAAAAATTAACGGAAGCTGGTTTGCGATCCATTGGAACAGCGGTTGAAACCATGGCCGCAGCAGAAGGGTTAGACGCACATAAAAATGCCATTACCATTCGTTTACAATCATTATAACAACTAGAAAGTATAAATACCCTAACATGTTTGACGTACAAAAATTAGTTAGAGACAATATTAAAAACCTGGCGCCATATTCATCGGCAAGAGATGAATTTAGTGGAACGGCTAAAGTGTTTTTAGACGCCAACGAAAATAGTTTTGGATCTCCGCTAACCAAGTGGTATAACCGCTATCCAGACCCCCATCAAGTGGCTATTAAAGCCGCCTTATCCACTATAAAATCAGTTCCAGCGGAACAAATATTTATTGGTAATGGTAGTGATGAGTGTATTGATTTATTATTTAGAAGTTTTTGTGAGCCTGGTAAGGACAATATTATTATTTGTCCGCCCACATACGGCATGTATGAAGTGTCGGCTAATATTAACAATGTACAAATTAAAAAAGCACCCTTGCTTCCTGATTTTCAGTTGGATCTTATCCATCTCGAAAATTTAATTGATGCCAACACAAAAATTATTTGGATTTGCTCACCTAATAATCCTACTGGTAATTCTATAGAGCGTTCCTCCATAGAAATGGTGCTTAATAATTTTAATGGCCTCGTTGTTATTGACGAAGCCTATATTAATTTTTCGAAACAAAAATCTTTTATCCAGGAGTTGCAAGACTATCCAAATTTAGTGGTGTTGCAAACCTTAAGTAAAGCCTGGGGACTTGCTGGATTAAGACTTGGTATGGCTTTTGCTTCGGAAGCCATTATAAATATTTTAGACAAAGTAAAGCCTCCTTATAATATCAATACCGCTACCCAAGAGCTCGTTTTAAAAGCACTTGAAGAAGTAGGGCAGGTAAACGATATGATTAAAATTATTGTAGACATGCGGGAGGCGCTAGCGAACGTGTTTAGGCAAATGCCTACCGTAGAAAAAGTATACCCTTCTGATGCTAATTTTTTACTCGTTAAAATAGCAGATGCCAGGGCGGTATATGACTTTTTGTTAACCCAGCAAATAGTGGTTAGAGACCGCAGTAACGTAGAGCTTTGTGAAAACTGCCTCCGCATTACCATTGGTACCGAAAAAGAAAACACCTTGCTTGTAGATGCCATGCAGGCCTGGTACAACAGGTAAACAAAATGACCAACACGTTTAAATAATAATTATATTAGGGTTCTATTAACACACCAATTTTTATACCATGAAAAAAGTTACTCAAATTTTAGTTTTCTCGAGCTTGTTTGTTTCGATGTTGCTTGCGCATGTTAGCGCAACTGCGCAAAATATTAAGCCCGATGCAGATAATGCAGGCTTAACACTTCCTACTGGATTTGCTGCCTTAAAAGTGGCAGATAATTTAGGACGTACTAGGCATATTGCAGTAAACAAACAAGGTGCTATTTATGCAAAACTTGAAAGACTCGATAATGGCAAAGGTATTTTGGTTTTAAAAGATACCGATGGTGATGGAAGAGCAGAAACTAAAACATCATTTGGAAATTATATTGGTACAGGTATCGCCATTAAAGGAAACTATTTGTATGCTGCTTCTAATAAAGAGGTTTTTAAATATGCATTAAATGATAATGGTGACATTGTGGATGAAAATGCAGCTGCTACGATTGTTACAGGACTCGTTGATAAAGGCCAGCACAATTCAAAATCTATTACACTTGATAACGCGGGTAATATTTATGTAAACATTGGTGCACCTTCAAATTCATGTCAAGAAAAAGACCGTACCAAAGGTTCGATGGGTATGATGCCTTGTCCAATATTAGATTCGGCAGGTGGTCTTTGGCAGTTTAAAGTAGATCAGTTAAACCAGAGTTATGCTACAGGTGTGCGCTATGCTACAGGACTTAGAAATGTGGTAGGACTTGATTGGAACAACCAGTTAAATCAATTGTTTGTGACACAGCATGGTAGAGATATGCTCAATAATTTATATCCTGATTTATACGACACAACAATAAGTGCCGAGCTTCCTTCAGAAACGATGTACGCGATTAATAAAGGGGACAATGCCGGTTGGCCTTATATCTATTACGATCATTTTAAAGGTAAAAAAATGATGGCTCCAGAATATGGTGGTGATGGCAAAAAAACAGTAGATGATAAATACATCAACCCTGCAATGGCATTTCCTGCGCACATGGCGCCAAATGGTCTTTTATTTTATACCGGCAATCAATTTCC
>JAIYCS010000030.1 GCA_027487895.1 Sediminibacterium sp.
AGACATGTATGCAAGAGTAGGTGTTGATTTGGATTTTTTTATACCAACAAAAACGACCAGCTTACAATCGGTGCTTCCTTATTTAAAAGATGCTGTAAAAACAATTTGGGTGCACAATAGTTTTACATCCGAATCAGATATTAAAGCTGTGCAAGCCACTAATACTGATGCCTATTGGTGCCTATGCCCTAATGCCAACCAGTACATCGAAAACACCATGCCGCCGGTTCAATTACTACGAGAACAACTTGCAAATATTGTAATAGGAACAGATAGCTATGCCAGCAACTGGTCATTAAATATGCTAGATGAATTAAAAAGGATTCAAGCGCATAATTCACAAATACCACTTGCAGAAATGCTAACCTGGATTACAAGTAATGGCGCGCGCGTCCTTCAAATGGAGGGCAAACTTGGTAGTATTGAAATTGGAAAAAAGCCAGGACTTGTATTGATTGAAAATTGCAGTAATGAAAACGATATTACCAATGCAGTTTCACGAAGAATTATTTAATGAAATTTATCGCCATACTCACGGATAATCGCGCTATCTAACGACAATAAAATAAGTTTTTGTTTGTTTAAACCAGTATTTAAATAGCGATTTGTATTTAAACCAAAGGAGATTAAATTTAACAACTCATTTACTGCTTGTCTATTTTTTTGCAAAATTGGATCTGATTTTTGAGGTCTTTTAAAACGCATAACACCAGTTTCGGCCTGATTAATTTGTAATTCATAGGCAATCATTGGATCAAAAACTGTAGCCATTTTAAACCTAGCTTGTTCAAGTGTTCTTTCACGCAAATTTTCTAATTTTTCAATAGCATCTAGGGTACGTTCATATTTCTGAATACCTGAAGTGATTTCTTCATTTTTTACCATGCGTAATCCTCCTGCCGATTTAATTTGATCCAAGCCAACATGGGAACTCTCAAATGTAGCCCTCAACGCTAAATTTCTAGTGTAGTAATAAACATCTTCGCTAGTGATTGTATTGCTTTTGATAGCTTGGAACAAAGTATCCATTACACGCAACCTAATTGTATTTTGACTTAAAACTGTGTTTATTGTATTTAAGTCCAATTGTAAGTCGTCGTGTACATTTTTTAAATAAGAAATTTCACGATGCTTCTCAATTTGTTGCTCTCTTAAATTTTCGGCAAAAAAACCGAGGCTCACCGCTAAAAACAACATTAAAAACTCGGTGATATATTCCTTCCACTTTTTGGGATGGTGCGAGTGATGATGTACTTCCATATTAATGTTGATTGTGTGTTTTATAGTATTCTAATAACTCGATAGCAGACCTTCTAGTCATATACATGAAATTCATTGAAGCATACATAAGAGATGTTTTTCGATAAATTACCGGAACAATCTCTTTTTTAAATGTTGGAAGCATAGCATTATCAAGCATAAATGTTTTACCATTTACAAGATTTTTTGTTTCTTGGAAAAATTTTACATGATTAGAATCGGACGAAAAAAGTTTGTGAAATTTTATGGATGTAATTGATGTTGAATGCTTATTTGCAGCTATTTCAATAGGAATATATTTATTCAAGGTATTTTGAAATTCATTCTTTGTATAATCATACTCCTGGGTGACACTTCTGAATTCTGTTGCTTTACTTAAATTACTATACTCAATCATTTTGCGCAACAAAATGGTATCTTTTACATAACGCAAAGAACCAGAGCTTTTCATTTGATCATAGGTGTCATTGTTATTTAAATATCTATAACTCAAGACAGGAATCTCATATACAAGGTTCAAATCAATGTCTTTTTTTGTTTTTACAATATATAAGGCAATTGAATCGGATTTTAATAGCGACTTTTTATTTGACAGAATAAGAGAGTCCATTAAAACGATGTTTAATTCTACGTCTCTAATAAAACTAGAAACAAGCTCATGAGATCTCTCTTTTTCTATGTGTCCTTCCCTAATATTTTCGGCCATAAAACCGAGGCTCACCGCTAAAAACAACATTAAAAACTCGGTGATATATTCCTTCCACTTTTTGGGATGGTGCGAGTGGTGATGTACTTCCATGGTAATGTTATTTAATGTCGTATTCTTTTTTAATGATGTTGATTAATTCTTGAGACATCACTGCAATTTTTCGATAATTTTCTTTGTCGAGTTTTGTAACAATCAATTGCCTCGATAATAAATTCAAATAAGCGTTTAGCTTTTCTCTTCTAATTCGAATATTTCCGGTTTTGGGGCTACTGTTTTCAGTGGCTAGCGAATCATTATTAATAAAAAAACCTATCATATCTCTGGCATCAAGAATTTCTTCTTCTAAATGATAAATATCTTTTTGATTGGTAATATACGTTTCCCTGTAATATTCCACTCTTGACCAGCGCCAATCATAAGATGCAATTGAATCTACCACTCTTCGATTTTGTATCAATCTTAGATTTCCAGAATTTTTTAACTGATTAATGGTAGTTGTATTTCTAACATAGGACCTGTCATACGCAGCTCGCTTCATTTTTTTTACAATGACTGCTGGTACCGCTGTAACATTTTGGTTTGCATTGAAATATTGAAAGAGTGTATCAATGGCTTTCATCCTTGCATCTTTACGAGGCATACCCTCCATAATATTAACGATATCACTTTCTAAATCTGCAACAAAAGAAACCATATACTGTCTTTCTCTTTGCTGCTCAATTTGGTGCTCCCTAATATTTTCGGCCATAAAACCAAGGCTCACCGCTAAAAATAACATTAAAAACTCGGTGATATATTCCTTCCACTTTTTGGGATGGTGCGAGTGATGATGTACTTCCATGTTAATGTTGGGACTTTAGTGTGTTGGGGTATTCGTCTTCAATATTTTTAATTAAATCAACAGCCCTGGCAAAAGCGAGGTCACTTTGACGGTCTTGGGTAGAATTTCGAATACCATTGAGTTTAAAAAGCGTATTCAAATATTCTTGCCTGCTAAAAGGTTTCAGCTGCAATTGATCAGGAATGAAAGTAGGTAAAAGCCTTACATGAATGAAGGAATTATTACAAAATAAATCTACTTCAGAAACTGTTCTTCCTTTTTCAGTGCTAAGGTAATCCAGATTTGCACCAAAATTTTTATTGATATCAAATGGTACCGTTTTTAATTCATCAATATATTTATCCATGAAATTATTTTCACGAAGCATTCTATTTTCTATGTTTTTTAAGCTAATGTTATACAATTCAATAGCGCGTCTTAGGGATTCGTTTTTTATATTTTTTAAGAGTCCTGTATACTTTAATTGTTCGAGGGCTATACAGCCAGATTCAAACATACCAGACCTATAACAAACATAATTATGTAATAGATAAAAGGTTTCCTTGTTTTTCTCTAATTGATTGGTTTTTATAAAGTAAGAAATGAAGGCTACCGCTGAATCAGATTTTGCACGCGCATTTTTTGTAATAGTAAGCTGTGCAGTGTCTTGCATCAGTTCCAAACGCAGTTGCCCAATAACGCTCTCTGTCTGGTGTGCAATAATTTGCTCTTCTCTTAAATTTTCGGCTAAAAAGCCTAGCGTAACCGCTAAAAATAACATTAAAAACTCGGTGATATATTCCTTCCACTTTTTGGGATGGTGCGAGTGGTGATGTACTTCCATATTAATGCTTTTGCTCTTTTTGTTCTATGTATTCAAGTAGTGATAATCCACTTTGTTTGGCAACTCCCATAAACCTCACTGTATTTATTAGAAGCCCTATTCTTCGATTGATTTTTGGAAGTACTTCCGATTTAATTTGTTCTGAAAAAGCTTCCGAACAATAAATAATTTGTTTTGGCTTCTGTGCACTTTTCAAAAAAACAACCTGAGCCGAATCAACTAATAATTGAGATGTATTTTCTCTGTTAACAACTGTATTGTTTCCAGACCTGTCATTAATTATTTTCTCCATAGCAACAGACTGCGGCATCCATTTGTACAACTCTTTCGAATATTCTCCCAACACAAATTCTGTTTCCATTGAACTGCTCCTTGCTTCTGCAGCTTCACAATCACTTGCATACTGTAAAATCTTATCTAATAAAACTGAATCTTTAATATACCGCAGTGACGCAGAGCTTTTCATTTGGTCATAGGTGTCATTTTTACTTAAAAAACGAAACACATTTGGTGGCAAATTTTGATATAAGCTATCCAGAGAAATTCTTTTATTTGCCATTAAATAAACGACAGCGGTATCAAATTCTGTTAACATTGATTTATCGCGTAAAACAACAGAATCAATGAGTTTGATATTGTTTTTTATATCTGATTGTAGCTGAAGAATGAGCTCATGTGACCTTTCTTTTTCTACATAAACTTCTCTTAAATTTTCAGCTAAAAAGCCTAGCGTAACTGCTAAAAACAACATTAAAAACTCGGTGATATATTCCTTCCACTTTTTGGGATGGTGCGAGTGGTGATGTACTTCCATAAGCGTATTAGTGTAAGACTGCTTGTAAGATAGGTAAAGATTTTATTTCATTAAACTTTTTGTAATGCCAACTTAAAGAGAGCTGAAATAATTCCAGGATTTTTTTTCGGTGTGCACCGTTTAACTCAATCGTTTCTAAATTATTATAAAACTGAAGGGTCATAAAACTAGACGCTGTTTGCGCTTCTACCCCTTCTAAAAAATAGGGATGCGCTGGTTTTTCTCCCACAAACTGACCTTCTTTTACGTCTAGAAAGGGAGTCTCCGTACCATAACTTCCTTGCAATCCAAAACCTAGGGTTTCACTCAAATGAATTAAAAAATAAATGGGCAAATTACTGACAAGTACAGGACCGCCTTTGTCCAATTGCTTAAGGGTGTCTTCAATTAAATAAAATAATTCGGGGTGGGGTTCGGGCTGTAAAATTTGTTGCAAAATTTCTACAATATAGGTGGCCACTGCGTTTCGGACCACATTGGCATAAACTTCTCCATATACATAACCCCAATTGGCTTCCTTTAAAATTTGCATCGCTTTTAAAGGACTGTGATACGCTTCTAACTCGAGTATAGCGCCGGGCTGATAAAAAACGCCTTTGTTAGAACCCTTTTTACTGGACGTTCTAACGCCCTTAACAATATATTGTTGCAAACCAAAAAGCTCGGTATAAATAGATGTGATAATACTTGTGTCTCCGTATTTTGTAACACGTAACACAATACCCTTGGTGTTATGCAGCATATTTTTTTATAAGGCGCCAGTAAATTGTTTCAGAAAACGCATGTCGTTTTGAGAATACAATCTTAAATCGTTGACCTGGTATTTTAACTGCGTAATTCTTTCTACACCCATACCAAACGCAAAGCCAGTATACTTTGTAGCGTCGATACCAAAATTTTCTAGCACTTTTGGATGTACCATGCCGCTTCCTAAAATTTCTACCCAACCCGTGTGCTTACAAATGTTACAACCTTTGCCACTACAAATTTGACAACTAATATCCATCTCTGCACTAGGCTCCGTGAAAGGAAAATAACTAGGTCTAAAACGCACTTTCACATCTTTGCCAAACATTTCTTGTACGAAAAAATAAAGTGTTTGCTTAAGATCTGCAAAGCTTACATTTTCATCAATGTATAATCCTTCTACCTGATGAAAAAAACAATGCGCGCGCGCACTAATGGTTTCGTTACGGTACACGCGGCCCGGACAAATAACTCTGATAGGAGGCTTTTGTGTTTCCATAACCCTGGCCTGTACACTACTCGTATGTGTACGTAATAACCAGTCTGGATTTTGTTGAATATAAAACGTGTCCTGCATGTCTCTAGCAGGATGATCTTCTGGTAAATTCATGGCGCCAAAATTGTGCCAATCGTCTTCGATTTCTGGACCTTCTGCTACGGCAAAACCTAGTCTTCTAAAAATAGAAACCATTTGTCCGCGCACAATACTTAAAGGATGACGGGTACCCACTTCGGTGGGATCGGCAGGTAAAGACCAATCGATACCTGCATTTGCCGCAGCACTCACTGGAGCCGCAGCACCCTGTAAGGCCTCGTAACGCGCTTCTGCAAAAGCTTTAAATTCATTTAAAACCTGGCCAAATTCTTTACGCTGATCGGGGGGAACGTTTTTCATTTCACCCAGCACCGACTTAACTAACCCTTTGGTTCCCAAGTACTTAATACGAAAAGCCTCAACCAAATCGGGGGTTGTAGCTTCAAAAGCAGCCATTTCAGACTTGTAGGCCTCAATTTGTTGCAGAATCTGTTCCATTTCCCAAAGATAAACAGCCTGCGCCACTGATTAAAAAATGATTTAAAGCCACTATTTCATACATTTGCCCTACCCTACGTAATATTTACACAACCATTACAGGTTTCGCAGGGTTTACATTTTTACATTACACCCACATTTACATGGACTACAATACAGGAAGGAATTATTTAGGAATGAAGGAATATGGCCGTCACGTACAAAGGATGGTTGAATATTTACTAACGATCGAAGACAGAGCAAAACGTCAGCAACAAGCACAAGGTGTTATTGAACTGATGGGATTTTTAAATCCGCATTTAAAAAATGTAGAAGATTTCAAACATAAATTATGGGATCACTTATTTTTTATCAGTGATTTTAAATTAGACGTTGATAGCCCGTATCCGATTCCACAAAAAGAAACCTATAAATTAAAACCAGATCCACTTCCTTATCCAAAGCGTCATCCAAAATATGCGCACTTAGGAAAAAATTTAGAAGTGGTGATTAATAAAGCACTTGCACAAGAAGATCCAGAAAAAAAGGCTGGCTTCGCGCATCATATTGCGTATTACATGAAGCTTGCTTACAGCAACTGGCACAAAGAACTTGTGCATGATGATGCGATTAGAAGTGAACTCGATACCATCACAGGTGGTGAATTAGAATTTAGCAACACGCCATACATTAAACACCGCAATCAAAATTTTGAAAGAGATGATTACGGAACTGGCGGCCGCAGTGGTGGTGGTCGTTGGCAGCAAAATTTTGGTGGCAGAAACAACCGCAACAACAATAACAACAGGGGTCGCAGCGGTGGCGGCGGTAATAGACCAGGCGGTGGCGGACAAGGTAATGGCCAAGGTGGTCGCGACAACCGCAGTGGTGGTGGCTTTAAGAAACGCTACTAGTTTTATTTCCAGTTACATACTGTAAAAACAATTTTACTGTAGTTTTCTTTTTCATAAAGAACACCAATACGTTTTGCATCTAATGCAACAAGGTCTGAATAAGCCGCGTAATCACCTTTGTAATTTTCTGGCGCTTTAGCAATTACAACTGCTTTATTTTTTGTGGTATTGTTTGTCCAATTTTTTCCTTCGTCATAACTAATACGAAGTGTAAGGTTGTCTCTTTTTTTTGCATCCGCTGCATTACAAAAAGCGAGTATTGTTTTTCCTTTTTTTTGCCCTATCTCAAGTATCGAACCTTCACAAACAGGATCTACTAAACTTGTATCAAAATAATTTTCTTGCCAACTTGCACCGCCATCATTACTGTAAGCAACGTATCTATAACGAACAGTACCTGCTTGGTTGCGTGCGTTTAAAATGAGTTTTCCATTAGTAAGCGGAGCGGCAGTTGCTTCATTACTTCCTGGCAAAATAATGGAGTTAGCCAGTGAAAAACTTTCTCCATGATTGTCTGTGTAAAAAGCGTGTGCGTTGTAATCTTCAAAGTTTTTTTGTGGAGGACCTGATGAGTGGTTAGCCGCTACATAAATGCGGCCTTTATACATACCCGTTAAAAACTGTGTAGCATGGCCCGGTGTGTTGGCATAACTGCGCCAATCTTCTTTAAATGTATAGGCCTTATTAATGCCTGGCTGGTTGGGGCGGTGCACCTGCGCCGTAATATTAACAGGGGCCGACCAGGTAGCACCTTCGTCTATAGACGTTACATACCACACTTCGCGAATACCTTTTCCCATGCGCATGGAATATTCTTCATTGTTGCCCGTGTTATAAAATAAAAAAATACGACCTGCTGGATAACGTGGGTCTGTAAGGTCTACAACAGGTGCCGGATTACCTGCTTGTAAATTGTTATAATCAATAACGGTTGAAAGTGCAGACCATGTGGCACCACCATCCGTACTTTTTTTGAGTACAATATTAATGTCTCCAAAATCACCACTTCCATTTACACGTCCTTCGCAAAATGCCAATAATGTTTTATTAGGAAGTCCAACAATCGCAGGTATGCGGTAGGTTTTATGTCCTTCGGTACCAGACTCAAACACAGTGGTGCCAGTAGTTTGAGCGTTTGCTAACTGAACAGCAGCCATCAAAATAAAAAGGATACGAGCGCTTTTACAAAACATAAGTTTGATTTATTGTGTTATAAATATAAGCTACAGCGCTTACATTTACAGCATGGAAAAATTGAATACTTTAACGGACATCATATTATCTAGAAGATCTAGTAAACCAGCTACGTTTAACGGTAATAGAATAGAAGATACCGAAATAGAAACTTTACTAAACCTAGCACACTGGGCGCCTACACATGGCCGAACAGAACCTTGGCGTTTTAAAGTTTATGCAGGTGAGGGTGTCACTAAATTTTGTGAAGCCCACGCGGCGCTATACAAAACAAACACCGACCCCGAAGTGTTTACCACTGCAAAATTCGAGAGTCTGCAAAAATTGGGGAGCCAAACTTCCCATATTATAGGTGTGTACATGCAAAGACAAGTACCCGCAAAAATACCATTAGTAGAAGAAATCGCGGCTACCGCCGCAGCCATGCAAAACATACTACTTGGTGCCGAAGCCCTTGGTATCAGTGCACTTTGGAGCACGGGTGGCATGACGCATCACCCAGCACTTAAAAGTTTTTGGGGCCTCGCAGAGGAAGATGTGGTGATGGGGTTACTCTACCTAGGTTATACCAATGAGCCCGCCGCTGCCGGTAAAAGAAATGGAACTGCTTCTGAAAAAACCGAGTGGATAAAATAGAGCAAATCAGATAGCATTATTACTAAAAAGCGTTTCTTTGTGTCAATGGAAAAAGGTGTACAAAAATTAATTATTCTTACCGCGCCTTCCGGCGCGGGTAAGACTTCAATTACCAAGTATTTACTCGGTAAATATCCGGCGCTTTCTTTTTCTATTTCTGCAGCTACCAGGGCACCACGTGGGAAGGAAGTTGATGGTGTAGATTATCATTTTATGAGTGTGGATGCGTTCAAACAAAAAATTGATGAAGACGCATTTATAGAATGGGAAATGGTGTACGAAGGAAGTTATTACGGCACATTAAAATCGGAACTGGACCGCATTTGGGGACTTGGAAAAATACCGATGCTTGATATTGATGTACAGGGCGCCGTGCACGTGCAGCAAGCGTTTGCGCTCAACAGCTTATCACTTTTTATTTTACCACCAAGTATCGAAGCGCTTGAAAAAAGATTATCTTTAAGAGGCACGGAAACACCAGAAAGTTTAGCTACCAGACTCAACAAAGCGAGTTATGAAATTTCATTTAGCCATCAGTTTAATCACTGTGTTGTCAATGATGATTTAGCTACTGCCTGTGCAGAAACCGAAAATTTAATTACCCAGTTTTTAGGCTGGAAAAAATAGTACGTATGTCATTCAAAAACAGAACCGTTCTTATTACTGGTGCTACCAGAGGTATTGGAAAAGCCATTGCTATTAAGCTTGCAAAAGAAGGTGCTAATATTGTTATTGCAGCAAAAAGCGTAACCGAAGATCCAAGACTTGGAGGCACTATTTATACGGCTGCTGCCGAGGTAGAAGCTGCTGGTGGCAAGTGTTTGGCGGTTCAAGTAGACATTAGATTTGAAGATCAAATAGAAGCAGCGGTTGCTAAAGCCGTGGAAACATTTGGTGGCATTGATGTAGTGATTAATAACGCTTCTGCCATTCAATTAACAGGTACCGAGCAAACCGAAAGTAAAAAGTTTGACCTCATGCACAGCATTAATGTGCGTGGTACTTTTTTAGTGGTGAAGCACTGTTTACCGCATTTGAAAAAAGGAAACAATCCACACATACTTACGCTTTCTCCACCCATTAACATGGATCCAAGATGGTTAGGACCGCATGTAGCGTATACCATTAGCAAGTTTAACATGAGTATGCTTGCACTAGGTTGGGCTCAAGAATTTAAAGCTGCGGGTATTGCTTCTAACGCCATATGGCCAAAAACAACGATCGATACCGCTGCTGTTAGAAATTTACTAGGCGGTCAGGCGCTTGCCAATATGAGCCGCACCACCGATATTATGGCCGATGCGGCGTATTATATTTTAAGGCAAAATGCAGCAGATTGCACGGGTCATACTTTTACAGATGAAGAAGTGCTTGCAAAAGAAGGCATCACTAATTTAGACCACTACGCAGTAGTGCCTGGCGGACAGTTGTTCAACGACCTATTTGTATAACCCTATCTAGGTAAATTTAGTTAGCTGGATTTTCTGGGCGCATTTGTGGGAATAACAACACATCCTGAATAGAAGGTTGGTTGGTCATCATCATACACAAACGGTCTATACCTATACCAATACCCGCAGTAGGTGGCATACCGTATTCTAGAGCACGTAAAAAGTCGTGGTCAATAAACATCGCTTCATCATCACCACGCTCCATCAGTTTCATTTGCTCTTCAAAACGTTCGCGCTGATCGATAGGGTCGTTTAATTCAGAATACGCGTTGGCTATTTCTTTTCCATTTACCATCAGCTCAAAACGCTCTACAAGCCCTGGTTTAGAACGGTGCTTTTTGGTTAAAGGACTCATTTCTACCGGATAATCAATAATAAACGTGGGCTGAATAAAAGTATGTTCCGATGTAGCTCCAAAAAGCTCATCAATAAGTTTCCCTTTACCAATATTGGTTGGTACATCAATATGTAATTGCTTGCACACGGCTCTTAATCCTTCTTCGTCGAGGCCGCTTACATCAATGCCCGTATTTTCTTTAATGGCATCATGAATGCTTATGCGCTTAAAGGGTGCTTTAAAATCGATGGTTTTATCACCAACGGTTACAACAGTTGTGCCGTGTAACGCCAATGCAATTTTTTCAAATAGTTGCTCGGTGGTTTCCATCATCCAGAAATAATCTTTGTACGCGGTGTACCATTCTAGCACGGTAAATTCTGGATTGTGGGTTCTATCCATTCCCTCATTTCTAAAGTTTCTACTAAACTCATATACCCAGTCAAATCCACCTACTATTAATCTTTTTAAATAAAGCTCATTGGCAATACGCAAATAAAAAGGCACATCAAGTGCATTATGATGCGTTGCAAATGGACGCGCTGCGGCACCACCCGGAATGGCCTGTAACACAGGCGTATCAACCTCTAACGCACCTTGTGCATTTAAAAATTCACGAATGGTATTAATCAGTTTTGTTCTTTTTACAAACGTATCTTTTACATCCGGATTGATAATTAAATCGGCGTAGCGTTGACGGTATCTAAACTCTGGATCTGTTACTGCATCAAATACATTACCCTCATCATCACGCTTTACAACTGGTAATGGCTTTAATGATTTTGTTAAAAGAGTTAAGCTATCGGCATGAATAGATGTTTCACCCGTTTTAGTAATAAAGGCATAACCGGTTACACCAATAATATCGCCTAAATCTAGTCCGTGCTTTACCACATTGTCCCAAAAACTAAAGTCTTCACCAGGGCATATATTGTCTCTTTTTACATAGAGTTGAATAATGCCTTTGGTGTCCTGAATTTTTATAAAAAATACCTTGCCTTTGTCGTTGATGCTCATGATACGACCAGCTACACAAACAGCTGCAAAATCCGCGGCCGTTTCTTCGGTAAAGCCATCTTTTATATCTACCGAGTAGTGTGTTACCGGGTATAATGCTGCCGGAAATGCATCCACACCTGCGCTTTGCATCGCTTGCAGTTTTTCTCTACGAATTATTTCTTGTTCACTTAAATGTGGCTGACTCATATCTATTAGAATTTAATGGCGCATTCACCAAGCATCATTGCAATGTGTATTAGCGCGCTGCGAAATTAAGACATGCTGCTCGTTTACCAAAATGAAGTAAGGGGCTGCTTAATTATAGTAGTTGGTATAGGATTTCTTTCTGACCCATTTCAATCATATCACCAGGCTGCATGTTAGCAATAGAGAGTTTGCCAATACTATACCTTATAAGCCTAAGGGTTGGAAAGCCAACGGCAGCGGTCATTTTACGAACCTGCCTGTTTTTCCCTTCCGTCAAAGACAAATGAATCCAAGGCGCTGGAATTTCTTTTCTAAATCTGATGGGTGGATTTCTAGGAGGCACCACAGGATCTATTTCAAAAATGGCCGCTCGTGCAGGTTTGGTGAGATAGGGTTTGCCATCTACTTGAATGGTAACACCAGCCTCTAATTTTTGAATCGCTTCGTTGGTAATGGCACCATCTACTTGTGCATAGTAAGTACGCTGGTGCGCAAAACTAGGATGCAATAATTGATGGTTTAAAGAAGTATCGTTTGTTAAAATAAGTAAGCCTTCACTATCTGCATCAAGCCTGCCAACAGGGTATACATCCTTTGGTACATCAAAGTAATTGGCTAGTGTTTCTTTATTTTCGATGGGCGAAAATTGAGAAGCAACAAGGTATGGTTTGTAAATAATAAAGTACTGATTCATGTATAAAACAAAAGTCTCGCAGAAGCGAGACTTTATATATGGATGGGTTAGTAAGTACAGGGAAATAAATTTCCCTACCACAATATTAAAAATACTTTTAGATGATTCAATATTATTTGTAAACAATTTTATTAACATTTTAGAATCAAATGGGTATACTGCATCAAAAGCTAGCGTGCTAAATACATTTTAGCGTTTAGTGCTTATGCGCATGGTGTCTTACCTTTACATCCAATTAAAACATCCTGTATGAAGTTTCCAAGTCCTGTTTTAGTGAGTCGTATTGCCGAATTAATTGATGCTACCGTAATTGGTGATGCACATGCAAACGTGCATGGTATCAATGAAATTCATGTGGTGGAACCAGGAGATTTGGTATTTGTAGACCATCCAAAATATTATGATACCTGCCTTAATAGTGCAGCAAGTTTTATCATCATAAATACTTCAGATGTTACGGTTCCTGAAGGAAAAACAATACTCGTTACCAAGGATCCATTTGAATCTTATCTTACCATTGTTGCTCATTTTAATCCCGTACTAAAAGCCACAGAATCCATAGCAGCAAGTGCTTTGATAGGAGAAGGTACTTATATTATGCCGCAGGTTTTTATTGGTAATCATGTTCGAATTGGAAAAAATTGTAGAATCTATCCGGGTGTTTGCATTTTAGATAACACCGTTATTGGAGACAACGTTATTGTACAAGCAGGTAGCATTATTGGTAGCGATGCATTTTATTATAACACCAAAAAAAATAGGGAGCAGTGGTTCAAAAAAATGGAAAGCTGTGGATCGGTGGTGCTTGAAGATGGTGTAGAAATTGGTGCCAACTGTACCATCGATAGAGGCGTTACTGCCATCACTAAAATTGGTGCAGGTACTAAAATAGACAACGGGGTACATATAGGTCATGATACCATTATTGGAAAAAATTGTTTGCTTGCGGCACAAGTAGGAATTGCTGGAGGAACTATTTTGGAAGATGGCGTTACCCTATGGGGACAGGTAGGTGTTAATAAAACAATTCGAATTGGAGCCGGCGCTGTAGTGCTAGGGCAAGCTGGTGTTACCAACAATTTAGAAGGGGGCAAAACCTATATGGGCTTTCCTGCCACCGAAGCTTCTGCTAAAAGACGCGAACTTGTTTGGATCAAAAGAATTCCTGAACTCTGGAAAAAAGTAATGGACTAATCTATTCCGGTTATCACTACAGGTTATATTTTTCCTTCAATTCCGCCACTACTCTCGTAATCGTATTTTCAAGTGGGGTATATGAGAAATGAGGTAAGGCTTTGAGTAATTTGGTATTATCAAAATTAACAACAGCCTGTGCCGTTAACGTCGTTTCCTTGGTTAATAAAGGGGAACTACCCGTAAAAAAGGCCTTTACGGCTTCAAGCCTCCAAACAATGGATGCCAGAAGTGGCGTTACCCTTTTATGCGGTCGTGGCACTTTAAAAGCGTCGGCAATCAAATTAAATATGGTGCGGTAAGGGGTATTGTGGCCGCTAATAATAAAGCGCTGCGCGCTAATATCACTTTTCATGAGGGCTGTCATGGCAGTTGTTACATCTTTTACATCCACAAAGCCACTTGCCCCGTTTGTATACCACGGAAAGCGGTTATACGCCGATTTAAAAATACCCGAAGACCCTCCATTCCAGTCGCCACTACCGAGTATAATCACCGGGTTTACAATAACGGCGTCAAGTCCTTCCCCAATTCCACGCCACACTTCCATTTCTGCTAAATATTTTGTTTTTCCGTATTCGCTATTACTTGTTTCTTCGGACCAGTTCATGGTTTCATTGATGGGACCATCTTCTCTAATTCTACCAAGTGCCGCCACAGAACTTACAAACAATAATTTTTTGATGTTAGCATCAATACATGCATTTACAACATTTGCAGTGCCATCGATATTGGTCGCGTGCATGCGCTGTTTTTGTTTTGGATCAAAAGATACAATCGCTGCACAGTGGTAAACTTCAGTAACACCCTTGAGCGCTTCTTCTAGTACCACAACATCTAAAATATCGCCTTCGATCCACTCAATTTTATCTGCAAATTTTACAGCTGGTATTTGCTTACGGTACAGTGCACGTATTTGTAAATCAGTTGCGCCGTCATGACTTTTAACTAAAGTTTCAATCAATGAAGCACCGAGTAAACCACTTGCACCAGTTATAAAAATCATAAATAAAATTTAAGATACATTGTTACAAAAATTACAAACGCCACTTACCACCATATCAATTTGTGTGGCATTAAATCCAGTGGGCATTTTTACAGCAGGCACCACTATATGTTCTAAACAAAATGTTTTATTACAGTTGTCACAAATAAAATGAACATGGTTATCGTGGTGATGGCCAGCACTACAACTGTCTTTGCAAAGTGCATATACAACCGCATTGTCTGGCGTAGGGATGGTATGAATAATCCCTTTGTCTACAAAGGTTTGAAGGGTTCTATAAATGGTAACGCGATCAAAATCTGTTCCCACATAGTCTTCAATATCAGCATGCGCTAGTGCCGAATTTTTTTGAAAAAAACTATCGAGTATTTTTTTTCTACTATCGGTAATACTGAGACCACTCCGCTTTAATAGATCAATTATTTTTTGTTCCACCTATTACTTATTGGGGGTTGTTGGTAAAAACGCCATTTACAAATGTGCCCGAAACACTTTCTGCGAGTAGCTTTTTAATATCTATTTGAAGTTGCTGTAAATCTGTTTGTTTGAGTGCATCGTATACTTGTCCGCGTACTTTTCCATTACGATCAACAAGTGCAAAAAACTGGGTATGAATAAATTGATCTTCAATTTTTTCTACATTGTTTTTTGGATCATCGAGTAAATAAGAGCTTCTTGCCATTTGGTATAAACTATCCTTTCGGCCCGTTAACAGCACCCATTTTTTAGTATCAATTTGTAAAGAGTCAGCGTATTTTTTAAGACGTGCCACCGAATCTGTTTCAGGATTACAAGTATGTGCTACAATTAAAAAATCGGGATTTGATTTATTGGCTTCATAAATGGTACGCATACTTTCGTGCATGCGTGGACAGATGCCTTTACAGGTTGTAAAAAAATATTGCACAACTGTTACCTTACCACTCATGTCTTGATTGGTAAATGATTTACCATTTTGTGTGGTAAACATAAAAGGCTTCACATAACCAAGGGTGGTTAGTTTGGGTTTCCAATTATCGGTTCCACGAAACAAGAAGTAATAGAATCCTGCTAACAAAAGGGTAAAAAACACTAGGTAAATGGCCAGTTTCTTGCTCATACGATTCGAATTGGCCTCAAAGTTACGGTTATTGATGCTCCACAAGGGTATTTTAACATTTTGCAACATAGTTGCAATAGTGTACCTTTATATCTGTGAAATTCAAGATTAACTGGGACGCTTTTGGTATTGCCGCATCGGTGGCATGCGCTATACATTGTGCTGTGCTGCCACTTATTTTGAGCAGTTTGCCCCTTTTTGGTATTAATATCATTGAAAATCAAGGCTTTGAGTTTCTCATGATTGCCCTTGCATTTGTAGTTGGCGTTTACTCCTTATACCATGGACGAAAAAAACACCACCATAGTTATTATCCCATGGTCTTGTTTGCAGCGGGTATCAGCCTACTTTTTATAAAATCAATGCTGCATTCGCATAGCCTCATGCTACTGCTCCCTGCAGTTTCACTTGTAGTAATAGCGCATTATTTAAACTATAAATTGTGCCGGGTACATAACCACGCTCACGCCGACGATTGCAACCATTAGTTTGAAACAGAATAACTAACGCTCCCGTCTTTCTCGTCTTTTAATTGAATGCCTAGCGCCATGAGCTGGTTTCTGATTTTATCAGAAGTGACAAAATCTTTACTTGCCTTGGCCTGACTACGCACTTCGATGAGCAGTTGTAATACACCATCTAAAACAGCCGTGTTTGCGGCAGAAGGTGCAACGAGTCCAAAAATATCTTCGAGGTATGTTTTTAATGATTGCTGCAAATGCAAAACAGTACTATTAGATAAAGCAGTGATTGGCGTGTGTTTATCCTTGATACCATTAATAATGGGAACGAGCTCAAACATATTAGCGAGCACTTTAGGGGTGCTAAAATCATCGCTCATAAACACTTCGAAATCATCAACGAGTGCATTTACTTTTTTGTCCAATTCAATATCAGTAGCTGCTGGTGTTGCATCAGAAACCTGTTGTTTAGACAACCACTCATAAGCTTCCCATAAACGCTTCGCCGCTTTTTCTGCAGCAATAAGCGCTTCGTTACTAAAATCAAGTGTGCCTCTATAATGACTTTGTAAAATAAAAAACCGAACCGTATTGGGCGCGTACGCTTGTTCTAAAATAGGATGTGTTCCGGCAAAAAGTTCGGAGAGCTTAATAACGTTATTATAACTCTTTCCCATCTTTTTTCCATTGATGGTAATCATATTATTATGCAACCAATAATTGGCTGGTGCTACATGATTACAAACAGTGCTTTGTGCTATCTCACATTCGTGGTGCGGAAATTGTAAATCCATTCCACCGCCGTGTATATCAAATTTTTTACCTAAATATTTTGAACTCATGGCAGAACACTCTATGTGCCAACCCGGGAAACCCTCTCCCCATGGGCTTTGCCAGCGCATGATATGTTCGGGAGGTGCTTTTTTCCATAAAGCAAAATCAGACTTGTTTTGCTTTTCATCTTGGTTATCAAGCTCCCTGGTTGTATCAAGTTGATCTTCTAAATTACGGCCACTTAGTATGCCATAGGGTTGACCTTTTTTAGAAAAGTCCGTGTTGTATTTTTCTACATCAAAATATACCGACCCATTGGCTTCATATGCATAACCATCTGCAATAATTTGTTTGATCATTTCTATTTGCTCCACAATATGACCCGTAGCAGTAGGCTCAATGCTTGGTGGTAAATTATTAAACTGCTGCATCGCCCAATGAAACATATTGGTGTATTTCTGCACCAGCTCCATGGGTTCTAATTTTTCTAGTACCGCTTTTGTAGCAATTTTATCTTCAGCTTCTCTTCCTTCCTCTTCAAAATGTCCTGCATCTGTAATGTTACGAACGTAACGCACTTTGTACCCAAGGTGTTGTAGATACCTAAATACCACATCAAATGTGATAAAGGGCCTGGCATGGCCTAAATGGCTTTCTCCAGAAACAGTTGGACCACAAACATACATGCCAACATAAGGCGCGTTTATGGGCGTAAATACTTCTTTCTGACGCGTTAACGAGTTGTATACTTTTAAAGATGCCATGAGGCCACGAAGGTATTTTATTTTTTTAATTGTACGTCAGAAACCAGCATAACATGGTCACTCAGCCCCTCATCAATCATGTCAAAAGTGACAATGTCAAACTGGGGGCTAGCCAAAATATAGTCGATACGAAGCGTTGGGGCAAGTGTGGTAAAACTACTTCCGATCCCAAAACCCTTTTGTAAAAATGCATCCTGCCATTTATTGCGGATTGTAAAATAGGTATAAGAATTAGGCACGTCATTAAAATCACCACAAATGATAGATGGATAAGGTGTGCTAGCAAGGGCGTTTTTAACCAGTTCGGCTTGCGGCCCTCTTCGCTTAAAAGCCTGGCCCATTTTATTAAAAAGATTCATAGAAGCATCGATGGTATGAGCATCTTGCTCCTTAATTTTTTCGATATCAGAATAATCGTTTTGCTTGAATTTAAATGACTGTAAGTGGGTATTAAATATTCGAATGGTGTCGGCGCCTTTTAAAATATCAACATAAATAAGACTCTCTGCTACTGGAAAATTAATTTTTCCTGAATCAATAATTTGATATTTAGAAAATATAATACACCCAGACTGATAAGCGCCATCATTTCTACTATAGTCTTTAGAAAAATAAAAATATTTATACCGCTTTTTAAATAGTGCGATATTATTTGTTTGTGCACCACCTAGTTCAGAACTATTAAATTCTTGTAAACAAACAACATCAGGTTCTAATAGTAAAATACTGGCAGCAATGTCTTTACGAATTTGCTTTTTAACGAGTGGCTTTTTTGAAAGTCCATTAAAACTTTGAATATTCCAGTCAATAATTCGGATATGATTTTCTCTTTTTCGATCAGACAACATAGGACCCGGTTTTACAGCGGCAATAACACCAATTTGCTGCCATCCAATACAGAGCACTACGATGGAAATGAGTGATAGCTTGGGTTTAACGATGAGCCAAAAAATTGCGAAGAAAAACAAAATGATAATAGCATAGGGAACCGCTAGTCCAGTAAAACCTAAAATCCACCACGTACTAGTTGGTGCAAAAGGCGTTAAACAAGCCAACAAAAAAATAACAGCAACAAATAAATTGATGAAAAGAATAACTGTTTTAGTTGCCCGCCTAATAAAACTTCCCGCCATGTATTAAAAATAAGAATTAATGGCGGGAACAAAAAATTATTCCTGACTCGCAGATTTTAAAAATGCTTTTTCTTCTTCAGATAAATTTTCATAACCTACCATGTTCATTTTATCTAAAATAGCATTGAGCTTGGTTTCTGATGAATCAAAACCCCTAGTATCGGCTTTTACAATACGCGTATTTTTAGGGGCCAATAAATTACTACCCCAGTGGTAAAAACGAATCATCCAATCACCAGCATTGTTTCCGTTTTGTAAAAGTTTCATATACCCAAAACCCACCAGGCCAGCTAACAGGTGCGATACAAGAATAGATGGTACAACAATGGCTGTTGAAAAATCCAACACTAAAAAAATAAGGGTTAATACCCAAAGTGGAATGCCTCCATTTACAAGTGGAAACAACCGGTACTTAGGGGCCAGTGCCGTGGTAGCCGCAGCAATGCCTACAATACTAGCGCCGGCGCCCATAACAGGGCCCGCAGCATTAACAGCAGCAGGCATGAGTGCATTAGAAGTTAAAAAAACAAGCGCACCAATAGCGCCTGCGTAGATATAAACAGGAATGATATGTTTATTGCCAGATAAATCTTGAAAAATGTATCCAAAACTCCAAAGCCATAACATACTACTTACCAGCTGCCAAAAATGATATTGGCTAAAAAAATGAATGATAAAGGTCCAAGGCTTATATAAAACACCCACAAAACTACTTGGCATTCTAAACCAGTCTACAATTTGACGCTCAAAAAGTTCCAGCGGGGTATCCGTTAAATAATACACTGTTTTTAAAAAACTAATAAGCACAAAAATGATCATGTTTGCTGCAAATAAAAAAACGAGCGCATTGCTGTCTTCTCCTAAAAGCATTTTTCTATTTGACATAAAACGTTGTTGAGGCATAAATTGGCTATATACTAGTAAAACGTTTTTTTGTTGGTTTTGTTCCAAGTAATAACAATAATTAATCCTACGAGTGCGCCACCCACGTGGGCCCATCTAGCAACATTGTCGCCAGCTGCATTTTGAACGGCACTATAAATTTCAAAGGCGAAATAAATAAGACCTACCCACTTTGCTTTAACGGGTACAAAAAAGTACAAATAGATATAGGTATTAGGGAATAAATAAACAAAGGCTGCGAGTATACCAAATACTGCACCACTCGCGCCAAGTGTAGCCGTATTGATAATTTGATTGTATTTAAAAGCCACTGCTTCATCAATAAGCCCTAGTTTTTCTCTGGTTTGAAATTCCTGAATCAGTGGCGTTAATTCATAATTTAAAAATAACAAATGAATGAGTGCTGCACCTAATCCGCAAACCATATAAAAAGTTAAGAACCTAGCAGAGCCCCATAAGTTTTCTAATACTGATCCAAACATCCAAAGCGCAAACATATTACCCAAAATATGATAGAAGTCGCCGTGCATAAATAAGTGCGTAATAAGTTGCCATGGCTTAAACAAATCACTTTGCCATGCATGAAGTGCAAACAAATCTTCTAAGCTAAAATTAGCAGTAGGAGATTCCGGAAATGTTTGTTGCGCTAAATAAAATAAACCGTTAATGATTAATAAATTTTTAATAATCACGGGTAAAATCTCAAATCGGCTGGGTCTAAATTCTGTCATACGAATGCTTTAATTTTAACTGCACCACATTTTCAATGTGTAGCGTATGCGGAAACATGTCTACGGGCTGAATTTTAGTGACCTCGTATTTTTCATCTAAAAGGGCTAAATCTCTGGCTTGTGTAGCAGGGTTACAGCTTACGTATACAATGGTTGGCGCTGCTATTTCTAATAATTTTTTTACGAGCTTATCATGCATGCCCGCTCTTGGTGGATCTGTAATAATCACGTCAGGCTTACCATGCGTAGCAAAAAAGGTATCGTCTACAATATCGATTACATCACCCGCAAAAAATGCAGTGTGCTTTAAATTATTAAGGGCCGCATTAATTTTAGCATCTTCAATAGCATCTGCTACTACTTCTACGCCTACTACTTTTTTTGCGCCTTCACTTAAAAAAATACCAATACTTCCGGTACCACAATAAAGGTCATACACCACTTGCGACCCATCTAGTTCTGCAAATTCACGCGTTACTTGATAGAGTTTTTCGGCCTGCTTAGTATTGGTTTGAAAAAATGATTTAGGACTTATTTTAAACGAAAATTTTTCTAGCTTTTCGGTGATGCTTCCATTTCCAAAATATGTTTTTGGATCAAGATCATACAAGCTATCGTTTCGTTTTGTATTGATGGTATAAAGTAATGTAGTGATTGCTGGAAAAGCTTGGAGCAACTGATCTAGTAATGCAAGGCGGTGTGGTTCGTCTTCGTAACCAAATACAACATTAATCATGAGTTCACCAGTTGTGGTATTGCGCACAAACATGTTACGCAACCATCCCGTATGCTGCTTTACATCGTAATATGGAAGGTCATGATCAAGCGCATACTTGGCTACCATTTTACGAATGAGGTTGGTTGGCTCTTCCTGTAAATGACAGGTGTCTACTTCTACTACTTTATCAAAAAATCCGCGCACATGAAAACCAGCAGCGCCAGGCTGATTGGAAAAATCGGCACCTGCTGCTTTTAAGGCTCTAAATTCTTCGGAAGGAATATATTTTTTTGTAGCAAACGTATATTCCATTTTGTTGCGGTATAGTTCTGTTTGGCTAGCACCTATGATGGGCTGGATCTCTGGAAGCTGTATGCGTCCAATTCTGGTTAAATTATCGGTTACTTGTTGTTGCTTATACACGAGCTGTTTTGCATAAGGAAGCATTTGCCACTGACAACCACCACACACTCCAAAATGCGCACAAAATGGTTGCACCCGGTCTTCAGAATAGGACCTGTAGCCTACCACAAATCCCTCAGCCCAGTCGGTTTTATTTTTTTTAAGTTGTACATCTACGACATCGCCAGGCACAGCGCCTTCAATAAATATTACTTTGCCATCTACGCGGGCCAACGCCTTACCCTCGGCAGCATAATTTTCTACCAATACCTGTTCTAAAATGGGTTGTTTCTTTTGTTTTCTCACTGCATGCAAATATAAGACGCTTTGAGAGGCTGCATGATCTAAATACCTAAATTTGCATAGAATTTAATAGTATGAAGAATTTTTTAGCAAAATCTTGTTTAGCCCTAATTACAATACTTTGTTTGAGCAGCACCATTGAGGCACAAACCAAACCTGCTGGAAGACGCATTTCGATCAAGTTAAAGCCGCTAACCAATTGCAAAGTTTATATTGGCAGTTATTACGGAAAAAGTTTAGTGCTCGTAGATTCTACTATGTTAGACGCCAACGGACAGGGCGTATTTAAAGGGGATACTAAATTAACAAGTGGCGTATACTTTGTAGTAACCCCGCAAATAACCAAGCAGTTTGAGTTTTTAATGGATGATATCCAACATTTTAATATTGAAGGAGACACTACTGTTAAAGAAAAAGCAACCATTACCGGTTCGCAAGACAACGATTTATTTAAGGCTTACATTAGTTTTTCTTCAGAAAAAGGACAACAACTACAAAATATTAGAAACGAATTTAATGCTGCTAAAACCAAAGCCGATTCTACCCGCTTAGCTGATGAATATGGTAAGGTTGATAAGCTGGTAGAAAACTATCGAAACGACATCGTAAAAAAATATCCTGGCTCTTTGTTATCGATGCTCTTTAGTGCCATGAAACGCCCTGTAGCGCCTGCTGTGCCTATCGTAAATGGAAAACCAGATTCTTTGGCACCATACCGTTTTGTAAAAAATCATTTTTGGGATGATGTACTTTTTAATGATGATAGACTTTTACGAACGCCCTTTTTTGAAGCCAAATTAGACGAATATTTTAAGTACTATGTTTCTGCTGAACCAGACTCCATTATCGAAGAGGTAAAGTACATGTTGCTGATGGCTAAAACAGGAAAAGAAATTTATCCGTACCTGCTTACAAAGTTCACCAATAAATACATGGCCCCCGAATTTATGGGTCAAGACAAAGTGTTTGTGTATTTGTTTGAAAACTTTTATGCTAAAGGAGATACCGTTATTTTAAATCCAGCATCTCGCAAAACAGTAACAGAAAGAGCCTACAGTTTAATGGCAAATCAACTCGGATTACCTGCACCACAACTAGATTTGGTGGACTCTTTAGGCAAAACCGTTTCTTTGTATAACCTACCTTCTAACTTCACCATGGTGGTTTTTTACGATCCAAATTGTGGACATTGTAAAGAAGAACTACCAAGGTTAGATTCGTTTTATAGAGCCAAGTGGAAAGCGGTAGGTATGACCATGCTTGGCGTGAATATTTACGACGCCGAACAGGCAGCCTGGAAAAAATTTGTAACAGAAAAGAACCTAAAAAATTGGATACATGCCTACCAAACGAAAGCCGCAAAAGATGCGGACGAAAAAGCAGGCAGGGCTAATTATAGACAACTCTACGACATTTATAAAACACCTACTGTTTATTTGTTAGACAAAGACAAACGTATTATTGCCAAGCAATTAACGATCGAACAGTTTGACGATATTATTCAGGTAAAAAGTAAAAAGCCGCCTACCAAATAATTACACCAGTTCTTTAACGGCGTTATAAATTACTTTAGGTTTTCCGAGTGTGTAATAGTGTAGTACAGGAACACCAAATGCTTTAAGTTCCTTGCTTTGTTGTACCAACCACTCAGTACCAACTTGTTCGCAATCGGCATCTGTTTTACATTTATTAATGGCGTTGGAGAGTTCTGTAGGGATGTCTACATGAAATATTCTTGGTAAAACAGAAAGCTGTTTTTTATTGGTAATTGGCTTAAGTCCTGGAATGATAGGAACGGTAATACCCATATCCCTACAGGCTTTCACGAAATCATAAAACTTTTGATTGTCAAAAAACATTTGTGTCATGATATAGCCTGCACCCTCATCCACTTTGTTTTTTAAATGCTTTAAATCTATTTCTAAATTTGGTGCTTCAAAATGTTTTTCGGGGTAACCTGCAACACCCACACAAAATTTTGTTTGTCCACCATTTTTAATGTCTTCATCTAAATAAATACCATTGTTCATGTTATTTACCTGCTTGATTAAGTCAATGGCAAAATGATTGCCATCTTTTTCAGGTTCAAATGATGATTCATTTTTAGCAGCATCACCACGAAGTACTAGTGCATTATCAATGCCTAAAAAGTCTAGGTCAATCAGTGCATCTTCGGTTTCTCTTTTTGTAAAACCACCACAAATAATATGCGGAACAGCGTCTACTTGATAGTGGTTCATGATAGCCGCACAAATACCCACCGTACCCGGGCGCTTACGCACTTCCACTTTTTCAAAAGTACCATCCAGTTTTTTCTTAAACATGGTTTCACTACGGTGGTAGGTCACATTAATCCAAGAAGGCTTAAACTCCATTAAGGGGTCTAAATGTTCGTATAAAGTATTGATGGTCTTACCTTTTAATGGAGGTAACACTTCAAAAGAAATAAGGGTGTCTTTTGCCTGCTGTAAATGGTCCGTTACTTTCATGATTGCTGCTTTGTGGGGGGCAAATATTAAAATTAGTGCAATATACAGCCAAAAAGCCTTTGTAAAAAGGGTAAAGGGCTTCAAAACCTGATACAGAAGAGGGTTAGAAGCCCTATTTTTGTACAAAGCAACTATTTTGAACGGAATCATACATACAAGTGCGCTCCAAAAAAGCTACAAGGGCCGAACCGTTGTCAACAACGTTAGTGTAACCGTAAAACAGGGTGAAATTGTAGGTTTACTAGGACCCAATGGTGCTGGCAAAACAACAACATTTTACATGGTAGTTGGGCTTATTAAGCCAGACGAAGGCTCTGTGTTTTTAAACGAAGAAGACATTACCAAGCTCCCCATGTACAAAAGAGCGCAAATGGGCATTGGTTACTTACCACAAGAAGCAAGTGTATTTAGAAGCCTCAGCGTAGAAGACAATATTTTAGCAGTACTAGAAATGACGAAGCTTTCTAAAGAAGAAAGGTTATTAAAACTAGAGTCTTTACTCGACGAATTTAATTTACAACTCGTTCGAAAAAATAATGGCGATAGTTTAAGTGGTGGCGAAAGAAGAAGAACAGAGATTGCTAGAGCATTAGCCGTAGATCCAAAATTTATTTTATTAGACGAACCTTTTGCTGGCGTTGACCCAATCGCAGTAGAAGATATTCAAACCGTAGTAGCAAAATTAAAAACAAAAAATATTGGAATTTTAATTACAGACCATAACGTAAATGAAACCTTATCCATTTGTGATAGAGCCTATCTGTTAATTGAAGGAAAAATATTTAAACACGGAACTGCCGAAGAATTAGCAGAAGACGAAGACGTAAGACGTTTGTATTTAGGAACCAATTTTACGCTTCGTAGAAAAGATTGGATTATTGAAATGGGAAAAGAAGCCAAGCTTTAATTCGCATGAAATTTTTAAGTCCTGCCATATCCCGACTTGCCTTATTAAGAATAGCACACATTGAAAGATGGGTAGCAAATCCTGTTGCAACGCAAAGGGAAGTATTACAAGATTTAGTGACGCATGGACAGTACACTGCCTTTGGTAGAAAATATGGTTTCAACGAAATATTTAATATTCGAAAATTTAAAGAAGCCGTTCCCATCAGCGAATACGAAGACCTGAAACCCTTTATTGATAAGCTTTTTGAAGGTGAAGAGCAAATGTTGTGGAACACGCCTGTTAAGTGGTTTGCAAAAAGTAGCGGCACCACTTCAGACAAAAGTAAATTCATTCCTATCACCGAAGAAAGTTTAGAAAATTGTCATTACCAAGCCGCAAAAGATGTACTCGCGCTGTATTACAAATTTAATAATGATAGTGATTTACTAACTGGCAAAGGACTTGTGATTGGCGGAAGTCATCAAATAAGTAAAATCAACGAAGAGATAAGTGTTGGTGATCTAAGTGCGGTACTTCTTCAAAATACACCCATGTGGGCCAACTGGATTCGCACTCCAGAATTATCCATTGCACTGATGGATGAGTGGGAATCAAAAATTGAACAATTAGCACAATCTACTATTGAAGAAAATGTAACTTCTATTTCTGGTGTTCCCACTTGGACACTTATACTCATCAAAAGAATTTTAGAAATTACCGGGAAGCAAACTTTAAAAGAAGTATGGCCTAGTTTAGAATTATATATTCATGGTGGCGTTTCTTTTACGCCTTACAAAGAACAATTTCAAAAACTAATTGGACCTGGTTGCACCTATCTTGAAATGTACAATGCATCGGAAGGTTTTTTTGCTGCACAAGATGATCCAACTGTAGAAGGCATGCTTTTGTTTTTAGACCATGGTATTTTTTATGAGTTTATGCCCACCGAAGAATATGGTAAAGAAAAACCTCGCACCATTGGACTTGACAAAGTAGAACTTGGTAAAAATTATGCGCTCGTTATTAGTACCAATGGGGGTTTATGGCGCTATTTAGTGGGTGACACCATCAAATTTACGAGTCTTGCTCCCTTCCGAATTGTGGTAACAGGAAGACTCAAACAATTCATCAACGCCTTTGGCGAAGAAGTGATGGTCGATAATACGGACAAAGCCATTGCAGCAGCAGCAGCAAGCACCGGACTTGTGGTTAAAGATTATACGGCGGCACCCATCTATTTTGGGGATCAAAACCAAGGCGCACACGAATGGCTCATCGAATTTGAAAACAAACCTGAAAACCTAACGGCCTTTACAACCACTCTAGACCAAAACTTAAAACTAGTGAATAGCGACTATGAAGCTAAACGCTATAAAGACATCGCACTTGGGCTTCCAAAAGTCACCGCCCTTCCGGAGGGATTGTTTCATGCATGGCTTAAAAACAAAGGAAAACTTGGGGGGCAACATAAAGTGCCAAGACTCAGCAACGACCGCAGGTACATCGATGAATTATTGTTGCTTTTACAACAATATGCATAGCTAAAATTCGTTTTACATATCTATAATTACTGGATATGAAATTACTCGCAGGAAAAGTCTCAATCGTAACAGGAGCAGCTCGTGGAATTGGTGCGGCCATCGCATTAAAATTAGCAGAACAAGGAAGCCATATCGCATTCACCTACGTAAGTAGTGGAAGTGCCGAAAAGGCTGCAGCACTAGTAGCACAGATCGAAGCGCTAGGTGTTAAAGCAAAGGCATATCAGAGCAATGCAGGTATTTTTGAAGAGTGCGAAACCTTTGTAAATGATGTAGTTGCAACATTTGGTACGGTAGATATTTGCGTAAACAATGCAGGTATTTCAAAAGATAATTTACTGCTTCGCATGAATGCAGAACAGTGGGATGAAGTGATGGACACCAACCTAAAGAGTGTCTTTAATATGACCAAGCAGGTTATCAAACCCATGATGAAGGCGAGATCAGGTAGCATCATCAATATGAGTTCTATTATTGGTATTAGAGGCAATGCAGGCCAAAGTAGTTATGCAGCAAGTAAAGCAGGCATTATAGGATTTACAAAATCAGTAGCCCTAGAACTTGGCAGTCGAAATATTAGATGCAACGCCATCGCTCCGGGTTTTGTTGAAACCGATATGACCCATTATTTGAAAGAAGGGGAAGCCGCTACTGCTTTTTTAAGTAAAATACCACTGGGCAGGTTTGGTAAAGCAGAGGAAATTGCCAACACCACCCTATTTTTAGCAAGTGATATGAGCTCCTATGTTACCGGACAGGTCATTAGCGCCTGTGGCGGACTCAATATCTAAATAAAGCATTGATTGTCATGATGTTGTCAAACAAAGCCTATAAACATGTTAAACCTTTTAACACGCCAATTGTTGTAAACCTCGGACATTATATTTGTACCTAAGCATGAAGCGAAATTTAATCAATATCATTTTAATGGGGGTACTCCTAATTCAGGTGTTACCGGCTCGTGAAATTGGCAAAATGCTATTTGACAACCAGCTAAATGAAGAAATTAACTGTTCGGGTACAACGGTTAAAGAATTGAGTAAATGCAACGACGCCACCCTGGACAACCAAGACCCTGTTTTGCATTACGCCACGAACCTGCACAATGGTTTAACAACTTCATTTGCAGCATTTCAAACTATTTTACCGGTTTATCACAGCAGTGATGTTCCGGTTCCGCCGCCTAACAAGTTATTTGTATAAGCGCATCCGCTCATTCAAATAGATTAACTTGGATTTTATCAAAAATAATAAATGAAAAAATTTTACGCGCATTTAGGTGACAACCTTTCTGCATCAATCGTAGTACTACTTGTAGCACTGCCACTTTGTGTTGGTATTGCCCTTGCATCTGGTACACCCATTTTTTCAGGTATTATAGCAGGTATTATTGGAGGCATTGTGGTTGGTCAATTAAGTGGATCACAGTTAAGTGTTTCAGGACCTGCAGCTAGTTTAACTTTTGTGGTTTCTGCCATGATCTTAAAACTAGGTAGTTTCGAAACTTTTTTATTGGCGGTTGTAATTGCGGGTGTCTTTCAAATACTATTTGGTTTTTTAAAAGGAGGTATTGTTGGGGATTATATTCCTAATGCTGTAATTAAAGGAATGGTAGCAGCCATCGGAATCATTTTAATGATGAAACAAATTCCGCACTTACTAGGTTATGATGCGGATTTTGAAGGAGATGAATCATTTTTACAAGACGATCACAACAACACCATCACAACCATTTTAACCGCATTAAATTTTTTAACCCCGATGTCAGTGGTAATTGGTTTAGTATCTATTATCATTTTGATATTCTGGGAAAAAATGAGTGTTACTAACCAAAAATGGATGCGCTTCATTCCGGGACCACTGGTTGTGGTTCTTGTTTCAGTGTTATTAAATGTATTTGGCTCTAGCATAATTGGCACAAACCCGCTTGAACAAAAACACTTGGTGTCACTTCCCATGGCAAATAACATTCAAGAATTTGCTTCATTTTTTACATTCCCAAACTTTCAGCAAATTATAATTCCAGAAGTTTGGTTAGCCGGATTTATGTTAGCGGTAATAGCATCACTTGAAACACTTTTAGGAATAGAAGCAGTAGACAAATTAGATCCACTCAAAAGAGTAACTCCTTCAAACAAAGAATTAAATGCGCAGGGGGTTGGTAATATTATTTCAGGTCTCATTGGAGGACTTCCTATCACTTCAGTGATTGTAAGAAGTTCTGCAAATGTTAACGCAGGAGGTAAAACAAAACAATCAACCATTTTTCATGGTGTGCTATTACTCATTTGTGTTATTTTGATTCCATCTTTACTCAATAAAATACCCTTGAGTGCTATTGCGGCTATACTCATAGTAACGGGTTATAAAATAGCAAAGTTGAGTTTGTTCAAAGAATTATTTCAAAAAGGAATTCACCAATTCATTCCTTTTTGTGTCACTATTATTGCCATTTTATTTAGCAACCTATTATATGGGGTTGCTATTGGAATTATTGTCAGTATTTTTTTCATTATCCGTGGAAATTTCAAATCCGCTATCATCATGATTCAGGATAATGATAAATATCTTATTCGATTTAGAAAAGATATTACGTTTTTGAATAAAGCAATTATTAAACAAAAATTAGAGTCGCTTCCTATTGATTCTTTCGTTTTAATTGATGTTAAAAAAGCAGATTTTATTGATAAAGACGTCATTGATGAAATAAATGATTTTTTATGCCATATACATTTAAAAAATATTTCAGTTAGCTTTAGTTTACACGAATACAACCCCAACCATTTGCTCATTAATTATTCGAAAAGATGAAAATATACGAAAAGTTACTTTTAGAAAATAAAGCATGGGCAGAAGAACGTAAGCTTGATGATCCCGGTTTTTTTTCCAGACTTTCAGAAATTCAAACACCTGATTTTTTGTGGATTGGTTGCAGCGATAGCCGTGTGCCTGCCAATGAAATAACAAATACGCAGCCTGGAGAAATATTCGTTCATAGAAACATTGCCAACATGGTAGTACACACCGATGTTAATTTATTGAGTGTGCTAGATTATGCTGTTACCTACTTAAAAGTAAAACATGTTATTGTTTGTGGCCATTATGGATGTGGTGGCGTTAAAGCTGCCATGTCTAACCATAGCTACAATAAAATATTAAACATGTGGCTTAAAAATATTAAAGATGTGTACCGGTTTCATAAAACGGAACTAGATACACTCACAAATGAAGAAAACAAATTTGACCGTCTAGTAGAGCTCAACGTTCAAGAGCAGGTATTGCAATTATCTAAAACTTCCATTATACAAAAAGCTTGGCAAAATGAACAAAGACCACACTTGCATGGTTGGGTGTACGGTTTAAAAGATGGTATTATCAAACCCGTTTTTGAAATGGAAGCTTGTTCAGAAATAGACCCTTTATATAAATATGATGACTTATAAGAAAATTTCACCGATTGTTGCTGCTAGAAAATTAGTAGCGGTTTTACAGCTAGACAAAAAAGAAGTGTCAGCTATTTACATTTATGCTATACTAGCTGGTCTGGTTCAACTTGTTACGCCACTGGGCATACAAAGTATAATCGGATTTGTAATGGCGGGAGCGCTATCCACATCCATAGTGGTCTTAATCGCTGTGGTTGTATTGGGCGTCTTCTTAAATGGCCTTTTTCAAATCAGGCAACTACAGATTATAGAAAAAATCAAGCAAAAGATTTATACCAGAGACGCTTTGAGCTTTGCACAAAAAATACCTCATTTGAATCTAGAAAAATTAGATAATTATTATTTGCCCGAACTAGTCAATCGATTTTTTGACACCATCAATCTTCAAAAAGGTATCGAGAAAATTTTATTAGAAATTCCAGCTGCTTTTATTCAAATTTTATTTGGTATCATTTTACTATCGCTTTATCATCCCATTTTTATTGCATTTGGTATTGTTTTAGTATTGCTCCTATACATCATTTTAGCTACAACACTTCCTAAAGGTTTTACCAAAAGCTTATTAGCCAGTGATTATAAATACAAAACTGCAGGCTGGCTTCAAGAATTAGCTAGGGTTGTTAAAACATTTAAATATGGCGAAAAAACATCTCTTCACATAGAAAAAACAGACGATTTAGTAAGCAACTATTTAGTAGCTAGAACAAGTTATTTCAAAATTCTGTTAACTCAATTTTGGAGTCTTGTAGTTTTCAAAATTATCATTACAGCTGCCATGTTAATTGTTGGGGTTTACCTACTTCTCAATCAGCAAATCAACATTGGGCAATTTATCGCGGCAGATATTGTGATTTTAGCTGTAATTAGTTCTGTAGAAAAATTAATACAAACATTAGACAAAGCATATGATACCTTAACGGCCATTGAAAAATTAGATAAAATAAAAAGTGCCGAACTAGAAAGTGCAGGTAGTGAAAAAATCACTACTAATAATGGAATTAAAATTGATTTTAAAAACGTTAGTTTCAGTTATCCAAATGGAAAATCGGTTTTAAATGATGTAAACATTGATATTAAGGAAGGAGAAAAAGTATTGATTGTAGGAAATTCTGGGTCTGGAAAATCAACTTTACTTCGCTTGCTCACAGGAACATTTACCAACTTTACAGGATCTATTAGAATTAATAATATAGCACTTGGTAGTTATTCAATCGACTCGCTTAGATCCAATACAGGCGTTCTTATTAGTCAACAAGATATTTTTCAGGGAACCATTAGAGATAATGTTACCATGGGCGATAGTAGCATCACCAACGATGATTTGTATAATATTACAAAAATTACTGGCTTAGAATCATTTGTTGAAGAATTAGAAATTGGTTTTGATACAGTTATTGACCCCGCAGGTAAAAAGCTTCCAGAAAAAATTAAACAAGGTGTACTATTAGCCAGAGCACTATTAAGTAAAAAAAGTTTGATGCTGTTAGAAAACCCTTTTGATGGTATAGAAAAAGATACCATTGAAAACGTCAAAGCTTTAATGGCAAAATCAGAAAACACGACCATGCTTGTAACGGCTGCTAGCCATTCAAACGATGAAATTTTTGATAAAATTATTTATCTAGAAAATGGATCTGTTCTTTCAGTTCAAAGTAAAAATAAGTAATAATGAAAGCGTATAACAATATTTATCAAATAGAGAAAGAAAATAGAATAACAAGGGTATTTGTTATTCTATTAATTGTCATGATTGTCATCCTATTTTTACCATGGACACAAAATATTAGGGCTAAAGGTAGTATCACAACACTTCAACAAGAACAAAGAAGACAGGAAGTAAACACCATCATTGCCGGTAAAGTAGTAAAGTGGTGGGTTAAAGAAGGGGATGCCATCAAAGCAGGTGATACCATCATGCAATTAAGCGAGGTGAAGGTAGAATATCTAGATCCATTATTATTGGATAAGATGAAAGCGCAAATACAAGCCAAAGCTGCAGCAATAGAAGGCTATACCAGAAAAGGTGAAATGGCAAGTAAGCAAGAACGCGCTCTAGCTGAGCTTCAGCTCATTAAATTAGATCAGCTTAAAATCAAACAACAACAGTTACAGCTAAAACTAGTATCAGATAGTATGGAATTGGTTGCGCAAATCAATGAATTACAGGTTACAAAAAGACAAATTGATGCAGCTAAAAACATGTTGGATAGTGGTGTAATTTCACTAGTAGATTTTGAAAGAAGAAAAGTGAATTATCAAAATGCTTCTGCCAAAAAAATAGCAGCCGAAAATAAATATGCGCAGTCAAAGCAAGAAACACTTGCTTTATTATTTGAACAAAGTAGCATTTTACAAGACTACAACGACAAAATTGCAAAAGTTAACGGCGATAGATTTACAGCTAGTGCAGACCAGGCGATTGGCATGGGTGATCTTGCAAAGCTTGAAAATAATTATGCCAACTACGATGTAAGAAATAAACTTTACTACATCATAGCCCCACAAACGGGACAAATTACCAAAGCAAAAAAAGCCGGTATTGGTGAGTACGTAAAAGAAGGTGAGATGATTGTTGAAATTGTTCCAAGAGATATCAAATATGCTGTAGAGCTGTTTATTGATCCAATGGACCTTCCCCTAATCAGTAAAGGTCAAAAAGTGCGTTTTATTTTTGATGGATTTCCGGCTATTGTATTTAGTGGATGGCCTAACAGTTCCTATGGAACATTTGGGGGTGTTATCACTGTTGTTGAAAATGGTATTAGCGAAAATGGAAAATTCAGGGTTTTAGTTTCGGAAGATTATTCTGATACACCATGGCCTAAACAATTAAAATTTGGTGGCGGTGCAAATGGTATCGCACTATTAAAAGACGTTAGTATTGGTTACGAATTATGGCGAAACATTAACGGTTTCCCTCCAGAATATTATCAAGCACAAGTTGAAAAGTCGAAAAAATGAGGTATCTAAAACAAATAATATTCCTACTATTTATATGCTCCAAGGGATTTGGTCAGCAACTTAGCTATAACGAGTTTATAGATCAAGTTAAAAAAAACCATCCCCTAAGTAAACAAGCTTCAATTGTTGTAGATAAGGCAAGCGCCGATGCTATGATTGCTCGGTCAAACTTTGACCCCACTATTGGTTTTCAATCAGACATGAAAACCTTTGATGGGAAAAATTATTTCAATTATCAGAATACAGAATTAAAAATTCCTACTTGGGCTGGTATAGATATTAGCACTGGCATAGAAAGTAATAAAGGACAATTTCTAAATAGTGAGGTTTCCAAGGGACAAAGTAGCTACCTAGGAATTAGCGTACCTGTAATTAAAAACTTAGTGATTGATAGGCGTAGAGCTGCGGTATTACAAGCAAAAAATTTAATCTTAGCTAGTGAGCAAGAGAAACAATCAATTGTCAATAATCTCCTATTAGATGCCAGTTTACAATATTGGAAGTGGGCGGCACAGTACCAATTGTTAAAATTATACAATCAATATGTTATTACGTCTAACAATAGATTTAACATCACAAAAATTGCTTTTAACAACGGAGAAAGAGCCTCGCTAGATACACTTGAAGCACTTACACAATTACAACAATTAAAAATTTTAGAAAACAATGCTGAATTGCTTTTCACAAATGCAGGCATTGAATTATCTTATTTTTTGTGGGATAATCAGGATAGTGCCTTACAATTGAGTCCTACAATGATTCCTGACACACTCGATAGCAAAAAAATTTCTATTGAAAATGCAATTGGAGACTTAATTAGTTTATCCATTTTACAAAACCCAGAAGTACGTGCTTATGAGTATAAAATAAACAACTTACTCATTGAAAAGAAATTAAAATTTCAGTCACTGCTTCCAATGTTAAATGTTAAGTCAAACATTTTAAACCAAAACTATAACGTCTTTAAAGACGCTGGCGCACAGTTTTACCAAAACAACTATAAGTTTGGTGTAGATTTTAAAATGCCTTTGTTTTTGAGAGAAGGTCGTGGCGAATACAGAAAAGCAAAACTAAAAATTGAAGAAACAAACTTAGCTTTTGCAGCAAAAAAAATAGAGGTTCAAAACAAGGTTAAAACATACAGTAACGAGAATATTTTCCTTAAAAATCAGTTGGAAACATTATTTGTCATTAACAATAATACCAATTCCTTACTAAAAGGTGAGCTTATTAAATTTTATAATGGAGATAGCAACTTATTTGTCGTAAACGCCAGGGAAAATAAAGTAATTGAAACTGCAGAGAAACTCATTTCTCTGCAGTTCAAAATTGTAAAATCGTATTACGGACTTAAATGGGCTAGTGGTACTATTAATCAATAAGAGAAGCGTGCGCTAGCTGTAAGGCCTTACACTTTTCGTTAAAGTTTTTGATGTCTTTTTCAAGTATAGCGTTGAGTTCCGCTTTATAAATAAGCCATTCGTTATTTAATTCTTTGAACCTTTGTACATGCCCTGATGTTACATGGGGCGTATTTGTATCAAGCTCACCTCTTAAAAAGATATAATTAGCAGTTAGCTTATTTACAAAGTTAATTACATCGTCATTTGATTCAGACTTTGTTTGAATGAGCTTGCTTTCCCACGCATCTATTTTATCGTTGATTGAATCTGCAAGGGTAACAATACTTTTAAAAGCATCATTATTTTCGATACGCTCCACAATACCAGATAATTGCTTTTGTAAATTGCGCATACGCACAACTGATACATGAATATCATTTACATCTGCAGCAATATTTTGTAAAAGGTTAAACTGCTCTTGATAGGCTGCAGCAGTAGCTTTAATACGTGGATCTGGTAGTACCTGAAAGCTTTGTTCGTACACTAGTGTATCGATATGGAGTGCAACCTTATATGCTCCAGGCACCACGCGTGCACCGTCATAACTTCCTTCTATAAATACGCCTGGAATAGATGCAATCGATTCCTCACGTAAATCCCAAACAAAACGGTTTAAGCCAGCATGTACAGTTAGCTCTGAATCATTTTCATTTTTATTGTTACTTGTTTTATTACTTGGAGTATTGGCATAAAAAGTTCTAACCACTTTTCCTGTCGCATCATAAAAAACAAGCTTGGCTTTTTCGGCTGCAGTATCTGCTGCATGAACCGTGTAATAAATAACGGCACCACTTGCTTGGTTGGCTGCTAGTGTATTAATGGGTTTGCCATTTTTATCAGTTAGATTGCCATAGTCTAAAATACTACCACCAGAAATACGGTGTGGATTGGATACGGCAAATAAATTACTTTTTGCCGTGTCTTTGCTATAGTGTCTGATAGGTTCTAAATCGTCTAAAATCCAAAATGCCCTGCCTTGTGTAGATGCCAGCAAATGATTTTCATGCACTTTTAAATCTGTAATAGGAACTACTGGTAAATTTAATTGGAGTTGCTTCCAATTGTCGCCACCATTGTATGAAATATAAAATCCGGTTTCTGTTCCAGCATATAAAATTTTAGGATTAGTAGGATCTTCTCTTACCACTTTTACAAACGCACCATAAGGTATACCGTTTGATATTTGTTTCCAAGAACCACCATAATCAGTTGTTTTATAAATAATAGGTGTGAAATCATTTACTTTATATTTATTTACAGCAAGATATACAGTACCCTTGTTAACGCTAGAAACGTCAATCGCATTAATTAAAGACTCCTCTAAATTTTTAGGGGTAATATTTGTCCAATTGTTGCCGCCATCTTTTGTCAGGTATACAAGTCCATCATCACTACCTGTATAAATAACGCCCTTTTCATTTTCTGATAGCGCTACATAACTAATGGTGCAATAGTTTTCGCCACCTGCACCTTCGTTGGTATAAGGAACACCACTAATACCCATTTTGGTGGTATCATGTCTGGTTAAATCTGGAGAAACGGCTTTCCAAGTTTTACCCAAATCGGTGGTTTTAAATAAAATATTTCCAGCATGGTAATAAGCACCGGGTTCTAATGGATCATACACAATGGGTGCATTCCAATTAAAACGGTACTTCATATCTTTTGGCTGAAGCGCTTGGTATTGCACTGGGTGCTCCATAATATTGACACCTTCTTTAGTAACATTATTATAGGCTTCAATAGTACCCTGATAAGATCCGCCCATGGTAATGACTGGATTGTTTGGATCAAATGCAACAAATGCAGATTCTCCACCCGCGGTGCTTGTCCAATCTTTGTCGGAAATGCGGTAACCGTTTGTTACCCGACTTGCCATTTTGATGGAACTATTATCTTGCTGACCACCGTATAAATTATACGGGAATAAATGATCGGCATTTACACGATAAATTTGTGAAGTTGGCTGGTTGGCCTGCGTAGACCAAACTTTACCCGTATTAAATGTTACAGCAGCACCACCATCATTGGCAACAATCATATTGTTACTGTTTTTTGGATGAATCCAAAGTTGGTGATAGTCGCCATGGGTACCGCCCATATTGGTCCATGTTTTTCCTCCATCACTAGAGCGTAATCCTGGAGAATTTAAAACATAAACAACGTTTTCGTTGGTAGGATCAGCAAACACTTCGATGTAATACCAAGCGCGCTGTGTTAAGCGGTGATCTTTGCTTACTCTATTCCAGTTTTTTCCTGCATCATTAGAAACAAAAAGTCCACCCAATTCTTTTTCGGTATCGCTTTCTACAAGTGCATATACTTTTTCGGGATTAGCTCTAGAAACAGAAACACTCATTTTTCCAAGTTCTGCAGGTAATCCGTTTTCAATTTTAATCCATGTGAGTCCAGCATCTGTAGATTTATACATACCACTTCCAGGTCCACCACTTTTAATTTCCCATGGTAATCTTTGATACTCCCACATAGCGGCATACAAAATGCGTGGGTTGGTCATGTCCATGGCTAAATCGGCACAACCTGTGTTGTTGTCAACAAATAAAACTTTAGTCCAATTTGCACCACCATCGGTAGATTTATATACACCACGATCTGCAGAAGGCCCATGTGTGGCACCTTGCGCGGCTACATAAACTATATCGGAATTATTAGGATCTATGCGTATCCAAGATATTTGGCGCGTTAATTCGAGACCCATATGCTTCCATGTTTTACCAGCATCTGTGGATTTATAAACACCATCTCCATAAGAACTCATTACACCTCTTGGCGCATGCTCTCCCATACCAACATATACCACATTAGGGTCAGACTCTGCTACAGCGACAGCACCTACACTTCCTGTTTTAAAATATCCATCAGATATATTATTCCATGTTTGTCCGGCGTCTTCTGTTTTCCATACACCTCCACCTGTGGTACCCATGTAATAGGTTAATTGATTTTGCACTACACCTGTTGCAGTTACCGACCTACCGCCACGAAGTGGACCAATATTTCGCCACAACAAATTATTAAAGTGTGAAGGCACTAAATTTTCATCTACTACAGCCGCCGCTTGCGTTTTTGCAATCGGTTTTTTTTGTGCATGCATTTGAGGCGCAAACGCAAGCATAGATGCAAATGCACCCATTAAATACTTTGAAAACATAGAAAAGATTTGATAAGAAATTAATAAAATAAATAACGCTTGGCACTATTTCGCCATCCAGCCTGACTTTCGTAGTCTACAAAAAATATTTTGACATCTGCTTGGCTTTCATAATCTACAAAAAAGATTTTCTTTTTTGCTTGAGAAGCATAAGAAGTAAAAAACCATTTCCCGTTGTTATCGCCTGCCTGACTTTCGTATTTAACTTTAAATACTTTTAGATCAGCTTGACTTTCATATTTAACAACAAAAACTTTTACTTCTGCTTGCGATGCATAGTCTACCGCAAATATTTTTTGCGCTTGTAGATTGCCTACAAATGCGAATAGAAAAATAAGAAGGCCAAATTTTTTCATATAGATAAATTTAGGCCTTCAAGTTATAAATATTCCGGCATAATAATGGCTACTTCACCACAATCTCGTCGGCAAATATCCAAGCACCCGTACCCGCCGCATGATGCCAATAAGGTGGTGACTTCATGTTTTTTCCAGTAACCCTAATAAATCTTGCTTTTTGGCTTTTTGAAGCAGTTGCAAAAACTTGTATGTCATTGACCTTACTGGTTTTTGCCAGTGGAAATACGTTATCGACAGTTTGTATAGGCGAATAGTTGATGCCATCTTCAGAGGCTTCAAATATTACCGCTGTTGGAAAAAACACCACATGATTGGTAACCTGTAAAAAAGAGACTGAAACCTCAGAAAAATTGGTAACCGCCCCTAGGTCGATGGTGGCTTTCATGTCATCTAAAAAACCTAGCCAGTTGGCATAAAAGCTCCAACCTCCAAATGCCCCATCGGTAAGGGCTTGTGGGTCTTCTTTGGCATATTTAACGGGTTTGATGGCAAGGTTTACCTTAGCATTTTTAGCCAAATTAACCTCTTTGGAATTAGCAACTAATTTTTGATACCCTTGCAAATAATCGGTTAAGGGTAAGCCCATTTCATTGATAATTTTGATGCCCTGCGCAGTTGTGGCGCTCGTAAACCTATCGATACGTTTGTTTATGTTTTGTACATCGGAAAGTGGAAATCCTGACTTGTTTAAACGGTAAAATTCGAGTGTTGCAAAATCAAGACCAATACGCGCTTCATTGACGCGTGCCTGTAAGGGGGCATTACCGGCTGTTACTTGTGAAGCAGTATCAAATAGTGCATTATACTGCTTTAATTTTTGCTCACTCAACCATGATTCAAACCCTTGCGCTGGATCTCCGTATAAGAATAAATAAAATTTAGGAGTTTCTTTTATTGCAGTATGCAAATCATTTAAATACTTAACAATGTAGGGCGAGGCTATGCCATAATAATTTTTTGCAAATTCATTAAGTAGCACATTGTAGTTTGCTTTTGGATTCCATAAAAATTTTGAAAGCAACCAACTACGAAGTTCAAAAAATTCGGAAGGGTTATGACTATGTTGTTCAAAAATCCAATTGGCATTGTTGTCTACAAATAAATTAATATTAGGTTGAAGTGTTTCTAAATTAGGAAAGGGTGCTAAAAAATTAGTGAACTGCGTTGTGTAATCCCAAATTTGAATCGTTGCACCAATTGCGCCCCATGCTTTTAAATCCGATTCAAAGTCTTTACATTTCTCTGCAATAGGAGCACTTCTATCACACTCTATCGAACAAAGTGTCACTAATACATTTTTTTCAGGTTTAATATGTAGTGGTGCTTTTCTTGTATACTGATACGCAAGCGTTGCAATTGTTTTATTCGGAAAGTCTTTGGCAATGCGGTTTACAAGGGTTATCATGGTTCCAGATGGAGAACCTTCAAATGCATCTATAGCTGCACATTTATCACAAGTACAATACTGTGTATTATCATCCTGACTTACAGATAAAACAGTGGCAGTGGGTCTGCGACTAAAAAACGCAGCTACAGAATCTTTGATAATTTGATATACCGTATCGTTAGATAAACAAAGTTGTGTTGGTTGTCTTTTGTTTTTTACAAGTGCGTAAAAAGTAGGGTGGTGTTCAAAAAAGTTTTTTTCTGGTAAAAACTTATTAAAGGTATGCACGCGCGCCTCTGGTACAAATTTTGGAAATCCTTCGGTGGTTACTCTTCGTTTGGCAGCAAAAGATGGGTTGTCATAAAATAATTTAGAATGAACTGTTCTTGTTAATACAGCAGGGGTATATGCATAAGAAGCTGCAATACTAATATTTTTTGTTGTTGGGATTTTTTCGACTGTTGGCGATAAAAATTGACAGCCTAAAAATTCTTCTAATAAAACATATACTGTTTCAAGTGTTTGGTAGGGTGTGGCGCCTGTAATTTGAAGCTCATTTTTACTGCTTGCAATCGCATATTCATTTTTTGCAAGCGAAGCATAGTTTGGACAAGCACTACCAATATATATAACTGAACTTTTCGTGTTTTTTTGAGTTGAAATAGGAATGCGCGCACCACTTATTTTAAAAACATATTCACTGAGTTCGTTAGCCGCTAAAAGCTCGTCTTTACCTGCATTTACTGCGGTTACAATAACCGCATTTGAACCTCCATTTTGCACCATGGTAAAAGAAGGTGCTGTTACTTTTTGGGCATTTACACAAGTAATGGTCATGCAAGAAAAAAGCACAACTAAAAAAGAAATTTTAGAGCGGAATAAAAAGTTCATACGACGTATTTTAGTACCCTAAATTTAATTTATTTCAATAACTGAATTCTAACCTTTTTTAAGCCTATTTGAACCGGTTAAAAAATAAATAATGGGTTCATTTAATAGTGACGTAAATTAACTGCAAATAAAAATTCATGAAAAAAATATTCTTTGCATTTGCTATGCTTTGCTCAAGTGTAATAGTTGCACAAAATGTATATCATTTCACAAATGGGCTCGCATCTGGTAAAGTGCATCAATATGGCAGAGAAGCCATGTACTCCGATACGCTTGCTTATAGTATCTATAAAGGTGAAAGTAAGCCGCAGGAAGGATTAGCGGTTTCAGCTGAGGCTAAAACAAAGTGGACAGCCATAAAGGCAGACAGCGCAAATAATTTTAGAAGTCAGGCGCTAGCGAATGGATATTTATATCTAACGTACAATGCTCCAAAGGCTGTTACAGCTGTGTTTATTGGTACAGGACACTCCATGGTATTTATTAATGGGGCACCACATGCTGGAGATATGTACCGATATGGATGGATGTACATACCTGTTCAGCTAAAAAAAGGAATCAATGAATTTTATATCCGCGCCGCAGGCGCTGGCAGGTTTGCATCGGTAAAAGCAATGCTTGATTTTTCATTTAAGCCAGTGCAATTAAGTATCAAAGACGCTACACTCCCGTTTTTTATTGAAGGAGAAACAGTAACAAAAAAATGGGCCGGACTTGTTGTTGTAAATAGTTCAAAAAATAATACAGCTGGCATGAGTATCACGGCCAGTGTGGAAGATCAAAAAATACAAACCAATATTTCAAACATTGCGCAACATATCGCAAGAAAAGTAGCTGTAGAAATTCCGGTACCAAAAAATGTAAGCAAAGGAAGTTATAGGGTAGCGCTTACCCTAATGTCTAACAATCAAATTATTGATACTACATCTGTTGTAGTAACAGCTGTAAAAAGTAATGAACACGCTTCTCATACTTTTATTAGTACTATAGATGGCTCTGTTCAGTATTATGCAGTAGCACCTCAGGCCAACGATAATAAAACAAATCCAAGTTTATTTTTATCGGTTCATGGCGCAGAAGTAGAAGCTATTTCTCAGGCAAGAGCCTACAAACCTAAACAAGAAGGACCCATTGTAGCACCTACCAATAGAAGACCAAGAGGATTTAACTGGGAAGATTGGGGCAGACTTGACGCACTTGAAGTTTTTGAAATTGCTAAAAAAATATACCAACCCAACCCACAACATATTTATTTAACAGGTCACTCCATGGGTGGGCACGGTACTTGGTATTTAGGTGCTACTTACCCTGGAAAATGGGCAGCTATTGCACCTTCGGCAGGATATCCAACCCTTGCTGCATATGGCTCTCATGATGGTCTGGTACCAAATGATACCAGCACGCCGGTTAAAAAAATATTGACAAGAGCAAGTACGCCAAGCAATGTACTGGGCATGGTCAATAATTACAAAGCCAACGGTGTTTATATTTTTCATGGTGATGCAGACGAAACTGTTTCGGTAAACTATGCAAGACAAATGAAAAAAGTACTCGCCGAATTTCATCCTGATTTTAGTTACTACGAATATCCAGGAGGCTCACATTGGTTTAGTGATGAGAGTGTAGACTGGGCACCCATTTTTGATTATTTCAAAAGACATACCATTCCAGTAAGTAGCAAAGTAAATGTGATTGATTATACACTACCATCTACAGCTATTACCAATACCTATCACTGGTTACAAGTGTTACAACAAACAAAAAGTTTTGATTATAGCCGCGTGCAACTTACGCGCAATATGAAAACAAAAAATATTACAGGAACCACTACAAATATTAATGCCGTTGCCATTGACACCAAAGATTTCGCAGTAGGCGATACGGTTTGTATTGTTTTAGACGGTAATTCTATAACACATATTGTAAATGGTAGTGCTCTCGTGTTGGAAAAAAATACAACTTGGAACAAAGGGATGTCGCCATCACTTACCAACAAGGGCATCCAAAGAAACGGTGGTTTAAAAGAAGCCTTTAACCATAATATGGTTTTTGTTTATGCGACACATGGTACAGAAGCAGAAAATAACTGGGCCTTACAAAAAGCAACCTATGACGCCGAAACCTGGTATTATAGAGGAAACGGATCTGTAAGTTTAATTGCAGATAAAGATTTTAATACTGCCGCATATCAAAATCAGGGCGTTATTTTATATGGCAACGAAACCACCAATACCGCAGCAGCTGCACTTCTTACCAACTGTCCTATTAAGGTAACAACTGGTAAAATTGTAATGGGTAGTACCGTATATGAAGGGCAAGACCTAGGTGCTTACTTTATGTATCCAGCTCAAAATAATGGTATTACAAGCGTTGCACTTATTGGTGGTACGGGTGTACAGGGTATGCAGGCGGCAGATGCCAATCAATATTTTAGCGGTGGTAGCGGTTTCCCTGACTTCATGATTTTTTCACTGGATATGCTTATTAAAGGTGAGAACGGCATTAAAGCAGTTGGATATTTTAACAATGATTGGAGTTTAGGAAAAGATTTTTACATTAAAAAGTAAAGAAGGATGAAAAAAATATTCGTTGCTATTTCGCTCATACTCGTAGGATATTTTGCAGTAGCGCAAAAACAAGTAAGTATCATTCCAGAGCCGCAATTTTTAAAAGTACATACTGGAAATTTTACTTTTTATAAAAACACACTGTTTATAGCGCCTACTAGTTGGAAGCCTATTGCAAAATATGTACAACAAATTACAAGTACATCTATAAGCACGCTACAAAAAGGAAATACGCGAATTATTTTTAAAGAGAATAAAAAATTAGCAGCTAGTGAATACACTTTAGAAGTTAGTTCTAATAACATTACTATTGCTGCAAAAGATTATGCCGGTGCACTCTATGGTGCACAAACGATTGTTCAACTTTGGTACACGAGTAATACACCCAGTCGTATTGCATGTGTAACGGTAAAAGACAAGCCCAGGTTTGAATACAGAGGACTCATGCTAGACGTTTCTCGAAATTTTTATCCGGTATCTTTTATCAAAAGCTTAATTGATGTATTAAGTATTTATAAAATAAACAACCTCCATTTACACTTAACAGATGGTGCAGGTTGGAGACTTGAAATAAAAAAATACCCGCTTTTAACAAGGCAGGCTGCCTTTAGAACACATAAAACTTGGAAAGAATGGTGGAAAAATGGAATGGGTTATTTACAAGAGGGTGACCCTCTAGCCTACGGAGGTTACTATACACAAAATGATGCGAAAGACATTGTAGCATATGCAAAGGCAAAGGCTATTAATGTAATTCCAGAAATTGAAATGCCGGGTCACTCCGATGAAGTGCTAGCAGCCTATCCAAATTTAGCCTGTGATAGTGTGAAAGGCAGAACTGGCGAATTTTGTATTGGTAACGATTCTACATTCACTTTCATGCAAGATGTGCTCACAGAAGTGATAGGGTTATTTCCTTCAAAATACATTCATATTGGAGGGGATGAAGCTGCAAAAGGACACTGGAAAAAATGTACAAAATGTCAAAAACGTATCAAGGATAATAACCTAAAAGACGAGGACGAGCTCCAAAGCTATGCCATCAAAAGAATGGAAAAGTTTATCTCAGGTAAAGGGCGTTATCTACTAGGTTGGGATGAAATATTAGAAGGCGGATTAGCCCCTGGTGCCCGCGTAATGAGCTGGAGAGGAGAGCAAGGTGGTATTGATGCGGCTAGGCAAAACCACGATGTAATTATGACCCCCGGCGGTACTTGTTATTTTGATAAATACCAACAAAACCCTGCTGGAGAACCAGAAGCCATTGGTGGATTTTTACCGCTTCAAAAAGTGTATGAATACGAGCCACTTCCTGCTGCACTTGAAAAAGACAAACAACAATATGTAAAAGGCGCGCAGGCTAATTTATGGACCGAATATGTGCCTACGCAGGAGCATGCGGCATACATGATTTTTCCGCGCATCATTGCATTAAGTGAAGTCGTATGGAGTAATCCGGCTGCTAAAAATTGGGCGCAGTTTCAAGAAAAATTAACCGCTCATTATACGCTACTTCAAGCTTTTAATATCAATTATTGTAGGCCTTCCAATAGAGTAGATATTAGTGCCAATATAGATACTGCAACAAGGTTTGCAACAATACGATTTAATAGTGAACAGTTTAAACCTACTATTTATTATACCACCGATGGAACGAATCCAACAACAGCATCCAAGGTTTATGCTGGGGCATTTTTAATAGATGCAAAAGCAACTATCAAGGCTGCTATTATTAATGCAAAAAAATCGGCGCCAGATTCTATACTTGTTAATTTTCACAAAGCGTTTAATAAACCCGTTACCTACAATATCCCTTTTAGTAAAGGTTACCCGGCAGCAGGAGCTAGTACACTTGTAAATGGTTATCGTGGAAGTTTAACCTACCAAGATGGACAATGGCAAGGCTTTACCACTAATATGGATGTGGTTATTGATTTACAAAAAGTAGACACCATACATTTAGTCCAAGCTAATTTTATGCAAATTATTGGACCAGGTGTTTATATGCCCAAATACATAGAAGTGCAAACATCGGTAGACGGCGTAAACTATACCAATCAGGGTAGAGATAACAATACGGTATCTTCTACAGAGAGTAGTTTACTGTTTAAAGATTTTAAAGTACAAATGAACCCAACCGCAGCACGCTATATTAAGTTTGTTTCAAAACTGCAAAGCGGTTTTCAATTTATTGATGAAATAATTGTAGAATAAAAAAGCGGCTCCTTATTCTAGTAATAAGGAGCCGCTTTACAATTTTTACGGTTTAGTATTTTGTAACACCTGGAACCGGAACCGGATAAAATCCGTCAGGACCTGGATTAACAGGCGCTGCTGCATCAAATGCATACACCGATGGATGCAAATTAAGCCCCGAATTAATAGCTTTATCCCAATCAATAACTTGTCCACTATAGGTAGCCATTCGGCCTAAAATAGATGTCATGGTTGAATAAGCGCCGTTTTCTGCGTCGGCATATTTATACTCACCCTTTGCAATCGCCGCAAAAAGTTCGTCATGCTCTGTTTGATATGGATTACGCTCTTTCGATTTATCAAATTGAAAAATAGTTTTACCACGCAAATCTGTGATACGTGCTGCATCACAATAAATTTTTCCCTTAGTACCTACAAGTAGTTCATCTACTTTACTTGAAGTGCCTGGCATGTGTCTACACTGTGAATTTAAAATAGATCCGTCGGCGTAATGAAACTCTACATAGTGATGATCAAATATTTCACCATGCTCTTTTGATTTTCTTACTTGTCTTCCACCAAATCCTTGCGCTTTTACAGGATACCCACCTTTAAACCAGTTAATCACATCTAAATTGTGAATGTGCTGCTCTGTAATATGATCGCCACAAAGCCACACAAAATAATACCAGTTACGCATTTGATATTCCATTTCGGTTTGACCTGCTTTACGTGGTCTTGTCCATACTCCATCATTATTCCACCAAGCCTGCATCGATGTAATATCTCCAATCATATCTTTTTTTGCAAATAGTGCTCTGTATGAATCTTGGTAATGTCTTTGAAGACCTACTACAACGTTTAATTTTTTTTGCTTTGCAATTTTAGCAGCAGCTAAAACCCTTTGTACCCCTGCAGGATCTGTAGCTACCGGCTTTTCCATAAATATATGTTTGCCTTGCTTAACAGCCTCTTCAAAATGAATAGGTCTAAAACCTGGAGGAGTTGCTAGTATCACTACATCTGCAAGTGGTATAGCTTTTAAATAACCGTCAAAGCCAACAAATTTTCTTTCTTCAGGAACATCGAGTGTACCCTTTGTACCAGCGCCTGCATTAGCTAATTCGCCAGCAACGTTTTTATAACATTCATCTAGGCGGTCTTTAAAAGCATCTGCCATCGCAACAATTTTTACATTTTGCTTGCTCATTAGTGCCTGAACTGCTGCACCTGTTCCACGTCCACCGCAACCAATAACGGCTACTTTGATAACGTCATCAGAGCCTGAAAAAAAGTTAGCGTTGGAAATTAGGGGCGCAGCTGCAATAGCACCTGCTAGCATTGTTCCTTGTTTTACAAAGTCTCTGCGTTTGTCATGAAAAGATTGATTTGACATATGGCTGTTGTTTTTTATTTTATTAAATAAGATGAAAAAAATTGATCTACTTGTTCTGGTGTTGGCTGTTGTAATGGCCTTACGAGTCTGATACCAACATCTTTAGCCTCTGTAAGCCACCACTTACTTTTTGGAATTTGCGGGTCACGTCTATTCCAAATGGGATCCGATTTTATTCGTTTTCCATTTCTACAAATACTTGCATCAGACAAAAAAGATCCACCACGTAATACCTTTGGATAAACCCCTTGCGTAGGCGTAACCATTGGATTTTTTGATTCGATGCTAGCATATCTGTTAGGTACATAATGATCGGTGGTCCACTCCATTAAATTACCAAGCATATCGTAAAGTCCCCAAGCATTGGGTAATTTTTGAGCTACTTTTTGGTATTTATTATTACTATTTTTTTGGAACCATGCATACTTAGAAAGCATGTTAGGATCAGTACCATAATAATAAGTCGTCGTTGCTCCTGCTCTGCTTGCATACTCCCACTCGGCCTCTGTTGGTAGTCTATAAAAAATACCTGTTTGTTTGTAGAGCCATTTGCAAAACATGAATGCCGCATACTGAGACATACTATTGGCAGGGTATCCACCCTCTTTGCCCATGCCCCAGGTTAGGTCTACATATTGAGGACTTGGTCTAGTAATCGCATCCACATCAGAGTTTTGAGAGGTGTTTTCGTCTTTTAAAAAAACATCAAAAACATCGCGTGTTACTTCGGTGGCACTCATCCAAAATGCATCTAGTGTAATTTCTTTTTGAGGCGTTTCGTCGGAGCTGATTTTTGTAACGGTAATTGTTGATCCAATTTTGAATTGTCCAGCCGGAATTGGCACCATTGCAAAACGCAAATTACCTACTGGTAATTTTTGCTCGTACTTTTCAAAATTGACAATGCTTTGTTGCGCATATGCACCAATAGAAATGGAACAAAATAAAAATGTAATAAAATGCTTAACCACGATTCGTTTTTAGAATTAGTAAGTTATGAATTTTTTAGAATAGGTGCAATAATTATTGCGCTAAGTATCCATCAAATTTTCCAAAACTAACTTTGTGTATCCTTCCATTTTGTAATGTGGTAACGAGTACTTCAGATTTGTACTTTTTTGCCAATATTTTAACCTGTTCAAGTGTTAGGATACTACAAGCTGTGGCCAACCAATCGGCGGTAGTAGCTGTTGGTGCTACAACAGTTACATTGCGCTGAAAAGTAACACCATAGCCAGTTCTTGGATCAATAATATGACCATACTTTTTTCCCTCATGTAACAAGTATTGAAATGCATCACCCGATGTGGCAACAGCTTTATTGGATAAAACAAGTTTACGTTCTAATAGTTTTTCTTGCTGTCCAGGCACATTAATACCAATAGTCCATCCCTTTTTTTGAGGTGGTATACCAAAAGCAACCATATCACCTCCAGCATCAACTAGGGCAGTTGTAATTCCAAGCGATTGCAGTAATGCCAGCACCTTATCGGCAGCATAGCCTTTAGCAATGGCGCCCATATCGAGTTGCATATTGGGATGTAAAAAAGTAATTGTTTGCGCGCCACTGTCTAACTGAACCTTATTAAATCCAATCCGCTTGAGTGCCTCGTTAATTGCTGTTGATGTCGGAAATATTTTAGACTTTCGGGCATTTCGCCATAGACTAGAAAGAGGACCCACCGTGATATCAAAACTACCATCAGCGTCTTTATTGGCCCCCTTTGCAATATAAATTAGCTCAAATAAAATAGGAGACAGTTTAATAGGAACGCCAACGGCTTCATACCTTAATTTAAATAATTCGGAACTGCTATCGTAATCACTACAAATTAAATTGATGGAATCAACAAGCTTAAAACTTTCTTGTGCAGCACTGTCTGCGATTTGTTTTGATTCTGCATAGAGCACAATATTAAAAGGAGAGCCCATTTTTTGAACGCTATATGCATACCTATTTTTTTGTGCTACCGATATAAATACTTGTACAAAAAGTAACAAAAAGAAAATGAGCTTTTTCAAATAAAATAAGTTTGCTTTCAAAAGATTTGTAATTTAGAAAAACTTTAATCGTGATTGGGAAAATTAAGCGGATTTTATTGTATTTATTTGTTAGTTCATTTTTATATGTACTTATCACAAAATTTGTAGATCCTCCTATTACTATTACGCAACTAACAAACGCCTTTGGACTTGGTTTAAAAAGAGATTATGTAAGTTGGGAAGAACTCGGCTACCAAAGTAAACTAGCGGCTATTGCAAGCGAAGACCAGCTATTTGCAGAACATATTGGTTTTGATTTTGACGCTATCGAAAAAAGCCTACGACCTAAAAAGAAAAAGAAAAAAAGTAAAATACCGCTTGGAGGTGGTGCAAGCACAATAACGCAACAGGTTGCAAAAAATGTTTTTTTGTGGCAAGGTGGATCTTATGATAAATACATCCGAAAAATTCCTGAAATCTATTTTACCTTTTTGATTGAATTAATCTGGGGTAAAAAAAGAATTTTAGAAGTATACTTGAATGTCATTGAAACAGGACCCGGCTGTTTTGGAATGGAAGCAGCCGCCAGACACTATTTTAATAAATCAGCAAAATCATTAACACCTGCACAAGCCGCCATGATTGTAGCCGGTTTTCCAAATCCTAAAAAGTTTACAGCGAGTCCCATGAGTAAGCGCGTAAGCTGGCGCTATCCTCAAATTTTAAGGCAAATGAGTAATATAGATACCGACGAAGACATCTATACATTACTGCATAAAAAATAATTTATTTCCCTGCTTTAAAAAAACGATAAGAAAAAATAATGGGGGCCACAACCATGGGTATCATGATTATAAAAAAACTAATAAATGCCCACATGCCTGGTAATACAAAACCAAGTATCATTTGAAGTAAGCCGCCATACAACCAAAATTTTCCAGCATAGCTATGTGTGGCATTCCAATTTTCTTCACTACTTAATGTCCAAGGAAGTTTAAACCCTGCAAAATAGTTTTGAGAAAGCTTTGGAAAAAAAGATCCCATCACAGCAAAAAACAAGCCTAGGAGTGGAAGTATCAGTTTATCGATAGGTAGATCGGGTTGTTTGGTTTTAGCTAAAATCACCATGTTTATCCCAGATAAAAATGCCACAGTGATGAGCCCAAATACTTTAAAATAAGCGTCATTGTTGTTTTCATACCTTTTGGGATCAATTTTTTTGATATTGATCATTAATAAATAGGTAAACAAACTAATGATTCCTATAAATACAGGTCCAAAAAAAGCCATGCTTTTAGATCCAAACCCATCGGCCTCTCCTTTTATATTAAAATGGGTTGGAATAGTTGCCGGTAAACTAGCGTAAAATGTTGATAGGTATACAAAAGGTGCTGCCACTAAAAGAGCAACCAAGATGTAATGAGAATAATTCTTATTCATAGTTAGCGGGTTAATATATTTGTAATCAACAATTACAAATGATTGTAAAATTAAGAAAAATGAAGATTAAAATTATTTCCATACTAGGGTTATTGTGCTTATTTGTTGTAAGCCTATTTTCGTTTTCACCCACAACCACTAATTCGAGCTTATCGGGAGAAGCGCTTGCCAAACAATATTGTGGTAGTTGTCATTTATACACTGCACCAGATTTACTAGATAAAAAAACTTGGAAAGAAAGTGTGCTGCCTAATATGGGTTGGCGCTTAGGAATTAGAGGGGTTAATGATAGCCCATACGCCTCTATGGAGCCAGATGAAGCAGCTATTGTAGAAAAATTAAGGGTCTATCCAAATTCACCCATCATTTCAAAATCTGACTGGCAAAAAATTGTAGATTTTTATGTTACTAAAGCACCGGCAACTGTCATTCCAGCAAAAACAACTACTGTAGTAAAAACATCCACCAGACAATTTTTTAGTGAGCCTGTTTTTATTGATAACAAACAAGCGCCTAAAACAAGCATGATAAAATTTGATGACGCTAATGGCACATTGTATGTAAGTGATGCTATTAATGAGTTGTATGCTTTAGATAAAAATTTAAAGCTCAAAGAAACCTGGAATACACCGTCGGCTGTTGTAGATTTATTATTTGAAAAAAATAAAGAACCAAGAGCCTTGTGCATTGGTAGTATTGCACCTTCAGAAAAAAAAGAAGGCTTGTTGCTATCACTTGATTCTACAGAACAGAAAGCATCTTTTGGTGGATTGGCAAGGCCTGTACATATAGAAAAAGCAGATTTAAATCAAGACGGAAAAGAAGATATCATTATTTGTCAATTTGGAAATCATACAGGTAAAATAAGTTGGTTAGATGGAGGTGATATCCGTAAAGAAAACATTTTAGTGTACCGCCCGGGTGCTAGAAAAGCAGAAATAGTTGATTTAAACAAGGATGGAAAATTAGACATCGTTGTTATGATGGCCCAATCTTATGAAGGGATTTATTATTTAGAAAATAAAGGTGATGGTAGTTTTAAAGAAACGCCGCTGGTTAAATTCCCGCCTGTGTATGGTGTGAGTTATTTTGAAATGATTGACATCAATAAAGATGGCTTTTTAGACATTGTTATGAGTAATGGCGACAACTGGGATTTATCTAGGGTTAAAAAAAGATTTCATGGCGTTCGCATTTTACTCAATGACAAACTCAATCATTTTAAAGAAAGCTTTTTCTTTCCTATGTATGGAGCAAGTAAAGTGGTGGCCAAAGACTTTGATGGTGATGGAGATATAGACATGGCTGCTATTTCATTTTATGACGACCTTGCTAAACCTGAACAAGGATTTATTTATTTTGAAAACACTGGAAATATGCAGTTTGCGCCTACTTCCACACCAGAAGCTGCCAACGGAAAGTGGCTTACCATGGAAGTAGCTGACATAGATAAGGACGGTGACATGGATATCGTACTTGGCTCATTTATTTATACCTTTAGTGAAATGACACAACTCCTCATGAAAGGAATTGAACATTTCCCACAGTTATTGGTGTTGCGCAACAATAAAACAAAATAAGATGCTACGCTTGTTGTTGATATTTCTTATTCCACTTTTTCAAGTAGCCCCAACTTGGGAGTCAAATTTTGATGTAGCGAAACAACGTTCAATAAAAGAAAGCAAAATTATACTCATACATTTTGTACATAAAAGTGACGACGCTAAAAATGTTAGGCTAGAAAAAGAAACATTTGAAACCAGCGAATTTGCAGCATATGCAAATAACCATTTAGTGTTATTGAAAATCGATTTAGGCATTGAACAAACAAGTTCCGAAAAACAGTTTTATCACAATTCAATTATTCGTGAACGCTACAACAATGCAGCCCTTGCCCCGTTTACCGTTATTACAGATGCTGATGGGAAGGTTTTAAAAACTTGGAATTATAAAAAGTCTTTAAAGAGTGCTGAACTAATATCAGCTATCCAAACAACGATCGAAGCAAACAAACAATAGCAACATGAAAAAATTCATACAATACATTGGCTTGGGAATTGTAGGAGTCCTTGTTGCCCTAGTTGTTGCTGTTATTGTTTTGGCAGAACAGGATAAAAAATTAGATACATTACTACCTGCATATGCAAACACAGCATCAAAATTTATACCTGCTTTAGGTATGAATGTACATTACCGAATAGAAGGTAATGCTTCAGATTCTGTTCCACTGGTGCTCATACACGGCACTTCTGCATCATTACATACCTGGGATAGTTTAACACTCTTATTAAGTAGTAAGAAAAAAATTATTCGCTTTGACTTGCCTGCATTTGGACTTACCGGGCCTAATCCAGCAAACACATACAATGCAGATGTCTATAATATTTTTGTTGATTCGGTACTAGAAAAATTAAACGTCAAATCTTGTATCGTGGCCGGAAACTCTCTTGGCGGAAGCATTGCATGGCATTACGCGCTTTATAATCCATCGAGGGTACAACAGTTAATATTACTTGACGCAAGTGGATATCCAAAAAAAAATGAAAAAGGTTCACTTGGTTTTAAAATTGCAAGCATGCCCGTCATTAATAATTTACTATTATGGGTAACCCCCAAATTTTTAGTTAAAAAGAGTTTGGAAGGCGTATTTGTAGATAAAAATAAAATCAATGAAGAATCCATTAATCGCTACCACGATTTACTTTTAAGAGAAGGAAACAGAAAAGCGGCACTTTCTATATTTAAAGCAGGTTTTAAGCCAAATCCAGCGCCCATCAAAACAATAAGTAAACCAACCCTTATTATTTGGGGTGATCAGGATCAACTCATCAACGTTTCCAATGCCTACTTATTTAATAAAGACATTAAAGGAAGTAAACTGGTTGTATTACAAAATGTAGGACATGCCCCCATGGAAGAAACACCTACAAAAGTAGCTGCGGAAATAGCTACATTTTTAAACCTACATTAAACAGGACTAATCAATAGGCAATTCGGGATTTTCTAGCGCATTAAAAGCACCCGGTGCATCATTTAAAACCTCTACATCCCTTAATTGACGCTGAATAGCACGGGTTCGAACACCTACAACTTCATCGAGTTGTTTAAGTCCATTTTGAATATTGCCTTGTGCCTTTTCGATGAGGCCACCAAATTTTTCAAACTCTGTTTTTACATTGCCCAGCACTTTCCAAACCTCTCCACTTCGCTTTTGAATCGCAAGTGTTTTAAAGCCCATTTGCAAACTATTTAAAATTGCGGCAAGGGTACTTGGGCCCGTCACTATAATTTTATAATTACGTTGTAAATCTTCAAGTAAACTAGCTTTTCTTACCACTTCTGCATAAATACCTTCAAATGGCAAAAATAAGATCGCAAAATCGGTGGTATTAGGTGGATCCAGGTATTTATCAGAAATATCTTTGGCCATTTTTTTTATGGTTTGCTCTAAGTTTTTTTGAGCTGCTTCTATTTCTGGCAAATCGGAAGCGTCATAAGCAGTTTGCAACTGCTCATACACATCTTTTGGAAATTTTGCATCAATCGGAAGCCACACCTGCTTATTATTATCATCTCGGCCCGGTAGTTTAATGGCAAACTCTACAATGTCTGCACTGTTTTGTTTGGTTTTTACATTAGCCGCATATTGTTCAGGTGCTAGTATTTGTTCAAGTAGCATGGCGAGCTGTACTTCACCAATACCGCCACGCATTTTTACATTACTAAGTACCTTTTTTAATCCTCCTACATCACCAGCTAAAGTTTTCATTTCTCCAAGTCCAAGTTGAACGGCTTCTAATTGCTTTCCAACCGCCTCAAAAGACTGACCCAGCCTTTCGTTTAGCGTTTTTTGGAGTTTTTCATCCACCGTTTCGCGCATTTGTTCCAGCTTTTTTTCGGTTTG
>JAIYCS010000044.1 GCA_027487895.1 Sediminibacterium sp.
CTTAGATAAAGCAGCTTTTATAGCCACTTGATGCGGGTCGGGGTAACGGTTGTACCATATGGTTAGTGGTGAACCAAAACTATTTTCATTGGCGTCTAAAAAAACTTTAGCTGTGCCACTAAACTCATCCCTCGCCGACGAATAGGGTGCTAGGTTTTTAATGTTTTCTCTAACCAATTTTTGAACATCAAACATGATACTATATTTATGCTTTCAAATTTTTTATAATGATTGCAAACGAATGGTAATTGCATTTTTATGTGCCTCTAACCCTTCGGCTGCTGCCATGGTTTCTACTGCTACTCCAATCGCTTGTAATCCTGCAGGCGTTAATTTTTGATAGGTTATTTTTTTTTTTTTTTTATCTACACTCACGCCACTATAGGCCCTTGCATAACCACTTGTAGGTCATGTATGGTTGGTGCCGCTCGCATAATCCCCTACCGATTCTGGACTGTAATTTCCTAAAAATACAGAACCCGCATTGGTTATTTGTTCGCCAATTGTTTCATCATTTTTACAAGCAATAATAAGGTGCTCCGCGGCGTAACTATTTACTATAAAAATAGCCTGCTCCATGGAGTCAACCACTATGGCTTTACTATTTTTCAATGCCTGCTCCGCTATATCCTTTCTTGGGAGTATTCCTAATTGGGCGGTCAATGCTTCGTTAATTTCATCCACTACTTTGCTACTGGTACTAACAAGTAGCACCTGACTATCCGGCCCATGTTCTGCCTGCGACAATAAATCCGAAGCCACAAAATCAGGGTTACAAGTTTCATCCGCTAATACACAAACTTCGCTAGGCCCTGCGGGCATATCAATAGCCACACCATTTTGTTGCACAAGTTGTTTTGCTGCAGTAACATACTGATTTCCAGGACCAAAAATTTTATATACCTGTGGCATTGTTTCGGTGCCGTATGCCATGGCTGCAATGGCTTGCACACCACCTATTTTATAAATACGTGTAATACCCACCACCGATGCTGCATATAAAATAGCAGGGTGTACAGATCCATCTTTAGATGGAGGCGTACACAAAATAATTTCTTTACAGCCTGCAATTACGGCAGGAATCCCAAGCATTAAAACCGTGCTAAATAAAGGTGCCGATCCGCCCGGAATATATAGTCCCACTTTATCAATACCTACACTTTTACGCCAGCAACGTACACCTGGCATGGTTTCAATGGCTACTGGAGCATTTACCTGCGCTTCATGAAAGCAACGAATGTTTTTAGCAGCTAATTGTATCGCTTCTTTTAATACAGGTGATAACGCTAGTGCTGCTTCAGTAATTTCTGCTTCAGTAACTATGGCATTATCTAAAGTTACGCCATCAAATTGTTTGGTATAGGAAGCCACCGCTTTGTCTCCACCTGTGCGCACCGCATCTAAAACACCCTGCACCACATTTTGCAGAGCAGCATGATCCATTACTGGTCTTTGCAGTAATTCTGGAAATGCTTCTTGTAAAGGGTTTACAATTATTTTCATACAATATGTTTATATCACCATTTTTTCGATGGGTACTACTAAAATTCCTTGAGCACCAGCAGCTTTCAACTGCTCAATAATTTCCCAAAAATCATTTTCATTGAGTACACTATGTACGCTACTCCAACCTGGTTCTGCCAAAGGTAATACGGTAGGGCTTTTCATACCAGGTAATAATGCAATAATATCTGCTAGTTTCTCATTGGGTGCATTTAATAAAATGTATTTGGTATTGCGCGCCTTTTTTACAGATTCAATTCTAAATAATAAACGGTCAATGATGGCCTGTTTTTCGGCACTAATTGAATTGGTTGCAACGAGTACTGCTTCGGAAACTAAAATAGTTTCAGCTTCTTTTAAGCCATTTGAAAACAAAGTAGAACCACTACTTACCAAATCGCAAATCGCATCTGCAAGTCCAATGCTAGGCGCAATTTCTACGCTTCCGCTAATTTCGTGTACCTCAGCAGCTACACCCTTATCTTTTAAATATTTTGATAAAATAACGGGGTAACTAGTTGCCACTTTTTTACCTTCTAAAAATGATAAGCCTGTATAATTTTCAGATTTACGCACTGCTACACTAAGCCTGCATTTTCCAAAACCTAGTTTATTAAGAACAGTCAGTGGCTTGTTTTTTTCATACACAACATTTTCTCCCACAATGCCAATATCTGCAACGCCATCTTCTACGTATTGAGGAATATCATCATCACGCAAAAAATAAACCTCTATCGGAAAATTGGACGCTTCTGCCTTTAACTTGTTTAGGCCATTACTAATATCAATCCCACACTCTTTTAAAAGTTTGATTGAATCGTCATGTAACCTTCCACTTTTTTGAATCGCTAACCTTAATTTCATATACTTGGTTTAAAATAAAAGAGGCCTACCAAATGGTAAGCCTCTTCAATGTTTTATAATGACACAAACACCTACAGCCTACCCGTTTGGTAAGAAATGATGATGGTGGTTATGTGTAAATTGCTTCATTAGAGTACAAAAATAGCGCCTTGGTGGGCATTGAGCAAATAAAATTGAAATTTAGACGTCAAAAAACGTAAAAGCCTCCACAAAACTAGCTTTTGGCAGGCTCTGCTTTAACTACTTCAATCTCAAATACCAACACACTATTAGGCGGTATGGCTTTACTTCTGGTGCGCATACCATAAGCGATACCCGCCGGTATAATAATTTTTATGGTGCCTCCTACCTTACATTTTGGCACCCCTATTTGCCAACCTTTTATTAAACGCTGCAATGGAAAACGTGCGGGCTTGTCTTTTGTTTGATCAAAAATAGAGCCGTCTTTTAAAAGTGTTCCTTTATAAAAAACAGTAACGGTATCCGTTACATGCACATAATCGCCACTGCCTTCTTTTACAATTTTATAATAAACACCACCAACTATTCCAGTGGTGTCAATTGCGCGCGCAGTGATAGCTGCGTTAATTTGTGCAATATCTTTTTGTGCCAAACTCAAAGAGTCGGCGTCTTTGGTAAAGTCAATTATCGGTTTATTTAAAAGTGCAGGCCTCGTAAAAGATTGACCATAATTTGCAGTGGCGTTTTTAAAGCCACCATGCCAAAGTTCAAAAGCACCATTATTTGTAACGCCAGCACCATAATCGATTCTGTCTCCCATTTTACCCGTAACGTCATAAGAGAAACGGGCTTCTGTAAGCTCTTGCCACTGGCCATTCGAACCATTTTGAATCCACTGATTTCCAAACAATGCTTTTCTTTCTATTTGGCCATTGATGCCCACAAAGTTTTCACTAAATGAATATAGGCCGCGCATAGGCTTCCCATCTTTTGGTGCCGAAAAACTCGCGATTAATTTCCACCGTTGTTTTTCTGGTATATAAAAATAACCCGAGTAAATCGTTGTTTGAGAAGCAGAGTCTGCTAATGCAGTCACTAAAAATTTATACGTGGTTTGGGTTTTCCATGGGTATACAAAATGGCTATGCCCGCCGGTACCTTCATTACCAAAATCATTGGTGATAACACTATCTCCTTTTGCAAGTAATACCACTCTATTTTCAATACCTACTTTATTACGGTCTACGGCTTCATTACCCGCGTCCCACACCGAAAATATAACGCGTCTTTCCTTTTCACTATTTACCTGAATACCAAAATAACCACGTGCAAAACCACAGGCCATATAATAGGTATGCACTGGATCAAAGCCAGCAGGGACGGTTATTTCATTGTAAAACGAAACCGTTTTAACACTATCAGCAACCGGATATTTTAAATGTACCGATGCCGCATTGCGCCTAGGCTTGTGGTTATAATGCATTTGCTCCACTGCTGTGCCGCCGAGTAAAATACCAGCAATAGATGCCTGCATGCGCGCTGTGTTTTTTGGCACCGACAATGTAATTTGCACAAAGCCGGTATCAGCTATTAAAACCTTTCCTAGTTTGATGGTTGTAAATTTACTCGTTGCAGGAAGCACTGCTTTTAATAGAGTAGCACCCACACTTACACGAATAGGCAGAGCCCATTTATTTTTAAACTGTAACTGAACGCGTAATTCACCGGCCTTTCTAACTTTTACAAAAAAATGAATTTGCTTTTTTGCTTGATACCATTTGTAATAATCAGGATTTCCTTTTACAAACTCATCTTCCTCTTCTTCATCTTGCAATTGAAGCCCTGTATGTAGCGGTGTTATGTAAGCTGTAGTTACAGGTACCACACTATCTCGCTGCGCAAAAACGCTAACACTCAATATTAAAAAAGCAACAATAAAAATATTTTTTTTCATAGTCATCTATTTAAGTAGCCTCAAACCAAATGGGTTTTGTGTTATCAGGCTCTGCATTGTAATTAATAAATAATTCGTCACCAGCAGCAACTGGCTTTACCGTCGTAATAGAAATAGTGGCGTTATCAAAATCCATTTCATACACGCAGTTGGCGGCATAGGAATGATTGTAAATAGATAAATAACCAAGCGCTACACAAGCACTCAACAAATCGTCGCCCCACTCAAAAATATAATCATACAAAACCGTCTTTTCAAGATGCGCGCGCTCTTCTGGATTCACCACGAGCACTGGCGAAATTTCTATGGTGGTGCCCACCGCAATACTTTCGGTGGCAAATACACCCCTGCCGCGTTGATCCGATGGTGCAATGGTTAAAATAGGTAATATCATATAAATCAATGTCTGATATGAAGATACAGCCTCTTTTCATATCATTTAATATGGACGATTCACAAATGATGACTAAATTGCGCCCATGTCTTTGGAGCTAGACCAATTAAATATCATTGAACAGTTTGAACTGCTCATTGCTAAAGAAGATAAACTAGAAATTAAAGAGTTTCTAGATGATCAAAATATTAGCGATGTGGCGGAGCTTATCAATGAATTTCCAGAATATGAAGCCCAAATTATAGCCAATATGTCTATTCATAGGGCGGCTAGCGTGTTCAAAATTTTGGATATTGCCCAACAAAAAGACATTGTAAAAGAACTCCCTTCTTCCAAAACTGCCGAGTTATTAAATGAACTCCCCGCCGATGACCGAACCGACTTTTTGGAGGAACTTCCTAAAGCAGCCATTCGTGATTTAATTAAATTACTCGATCCCGAAGAAAGAAAAATTACCCTAGCCATGCTTGGGTATCCAGAAGATAGTGTGGGCCGTTTAATGACCCCCGACTATGTGTATGTATATGCACACAACACGGTAACGGAGGTATTTGATACCATCCGAAAGTTTGGTAAAAATTCTGAAACCATTGATGTAATTTATATCATTGATCAAAAGGGTGAACTCGTAGATGATATCAGAATTAGAGACGTTATTTTAGCAGCACCTGGTAAAAGAGTAGATGAAATTATTGATGGTCGTATCGTTTCTTTAAATGTTAATGATGACCAGGAGCATGCCAACCAGGTGTTTAAAATGAATAACCGCGTGGCACTTCCGGTGGTGGATGATAATAATATTTTATTAGGCATCGTTACCATCGATGATATGCTTTGGGTAGCCAACGAAGAGTTCAGCGAAGACATGCAAAAAATGGGTGGTACCGAAGCCTTAAACGAACCTTATTTAGATATTCCATTATTCAAACTCTTCAAAAAAAGAGTAGGCTGGTTGGTTATTTTATTTATTGGTGAAATGCTCACGGCTACTGCCATGGGTTACTTCCAAGATGAAATTGCAAAAGCCATTGTACTTGCCTTATTTGTACCACTTATTATTTCGAGTGGAGGTAATAGTGGATCACAAGCTTCTACCCTTATCATTCAGGCCATGGCTGTTGGTGAAATCACCATTCAAGATTGGTGGCGCGTACTACGCCGTGAAATTACAAGTGGTATGTTACTAGGCTCCGTGCTTGGTATCATTGGATTTATACGCGTTGGCGTATGGCATTCTATCTTCCCCAATATTTATGGTGAACACTGGATGATGATTGGATGTACCGTAGGATTTTCATTAATTGGCGTTGTGCTATGGGGCACTTTATCTGGCTCCATGCTGCCCATCTTTTTAAAGCGCTTAGGATTTGACCCTGCCGTTTCTTCGGCACCATTTGTTGCTACACTGGTAGACGTAACAGGGCTCATTATCTATTTTAGCTTCGCCTATTTATTCTTACAAGGATTACTTTTATAACAACTTAGAATTTAAGTCCAATACCAAGTTGCAAAGAAGCGGTTTTCCATGTTTCCTGATCATCAATGGCATTAATATTTTGTAAACCTGCAACGTATCTACCATAAATTCTAAAAGAACTTAAGTTTAATTGCGCACCAACTACTGCAGAGATATCGCCTGTCTTAAAAGCGTTTTGTGCATTGTTTAAAACATTTTTATCCTGACCAATAAGTATACCATATTGAGGGCCTGCATTAAAAGTAATAAGCTTACCTAAATTTAGGCGGAGTAAAATTGGAATGCTTAAATAATTAAGTCTTGTATAGGCATTGTCAATTAAAAAAGCTTGGGTAAATCTAGAATTATATAAGGTAGAAAAACTAGAACGCTTGGTCATGGTTTGACTGTACAATAGTTCTGGTTGAATACCAATAAATTTATTGATGTCAATTTCTGCAAAAGCACCAGCCATATAACCCATATCAAATGCGTCATTAAAAGATTGGCCATTAACTCTGTTTAAATTAAGTCCGCCTTTTACACCGAGTTTAAATCCAGCTTGAGCAGCAGCACCAACTGATAAAAAAACAACAAGTCCTAGTAAAAAAAATGTCTTCTTCATAGTAGAAAATTTTATAGCATCAAGTTCTAATAATTAAAACGAAAAAAAATGTAACTAATTGTTAAATGGCTAAACAATAACTTTCTAAACAAACTCAATCACCGTAATTTCTGGAAGTATCCCAACCCTACCCGGATATCCAATAAATCCATAGCCACGGTTCACATACAATTTTTGTGATCCTTGCTCATATAAACCCGCCCATTGCTTATACATCCACTGTACCGGACTCCATTTAAAATAAGGATTTTCGAGGCCAAACTGCATGCCATGGGTATGACCAGAAAGCATCAAGTCAATGCCCGGGTATTCAGGCAAAATTTGCGCATCCCAGTGGCTAGGGTCGTGACTTAAAAGTATTTTAAACGGAATATTTTCAGTGCCCGGATACGCCAAATCCATTTTTCCATACTTCGGAAACCTAGCTTTAGCTCCCCAGTTTTCGATCCCAAGTAAAGCTATTTTTTCACCATTCTTTTCAAGCACTACATGCTCATTCATGAGTAGGCGCCATCCCATGTTAGCATGTACTTTTTTAAGAGCTTCTAAATTATCAATTTTAGCCTGCGCAGTAGGCCACTGCACATAATCACCATAATCGTGATTACCTAATGTAGAAAAAACACCAAGTGGAGCTGTTAAACGTCCAAACGAATTTTGATACGGATCCATTTCGGTGGCCCTATCATTTACTAGATCACCCGTAAATACAATAAGATCGGGTTGTTGCTTTAATATTAAATCGATGCCTTTATTGACCGCTCTGATATCCTGAAAACTTCCACTATGAATATCACTAATGTGCACCATGCGCATCCCTTTAAACGCAGCTGGCAAATTTTCAAAAGAGAGTTTGATTTTTTTAACTTGGTAATTGTATTTGTTACTAAATCCAAATAATAAAGTACCAAATAATGTACCTCCAAGTCCAAGACCCAACCAACTTAAAAAAGTAGATCTAGGAATGCCCTGCCCTTCTGGCCCCATGTACTGTGCACCTGATAAAGGAAAAATTTTATTCATGAGCACAAGTGCGCCACGTCTAATATCATCTGCTACAAAAAATAGAGATCCAATTAATTTGGCTAAAAAAAGTCCAATCAAAATGGCAAACACATAATTTCTAAAAATTTTAGAGGTTTGCAAAAATTGTAGGTAAGGAAAAGAAAGCATGGTAGTAATGGTAAAAAAAGAAACCACCCAATACGTCACATAAATGGCCTGACGCCCCCTATCGGACCCCTGCTGGCTAACTGTTTTTAGCGCCTGAAAAACGTAAAAATCCAGTAAAAAAATGATAAGAGCGATGATCCACCAGCTTGTTGCACTACGCATAGATTTGGGTTATTTGAGTGATTTTCTGCCAAAATCGATTGGAAAAAGGCAAAATTACCCCTTTTTTAGCCGTTTTTAGGAGATTTTGACAAAGGGTTACTGCTACAACAAAGTATGGATAAGATTGTTTCAAAAGATGTAGCTGAAAGCTTATTTTTGGCAACTTACAAGCATTAAATATTATGGCGAGAATTATAGGCGTAGCCAATCAGAAAGGAGGCGTGGGCAAAACAACTACCGCTATCAACGTAGCGGCAAGTTTGGCTGTTTTAGAATTTAAAACTCTACTTGTAGATGCCGACCCTCAGGCAAATAGCACCACGGGTGTAGGATTTGATTTGCACAACATCACGAGCAGTTTATATGATTGCATGGTTAACAATGCAACAGCTAACGATGTGATTTTAAAATCGGAAGTACCCAACCTAGATTTAATTCCTTCGCATATAGATTTAGTAGGTGCCGAAATTGAAATGATCAATTATCCGAACAGAGAAAATGTGATGAAAGGTATTTTAGATGCCGTTCGTGATAAGTATGATTTTATTATTATCGATTGTTCTCCATCGCTTGGACTTATTACCGTTAACTCACTTGTTGCCGCCGATAGTGTAATTGTTCCAGTGCAATGCGAATTTTTTGCATTAGAAGGATTGGGTAAATTATTAAATACCATTAAAATTGTACAAAGCAGGTTAAATCCAGCACTACAAATAGAAGGTATTTTAATGACCATGTATGATGGCCGTTTACGCTTAAGCAATCAAGTAGTAAGTGAGGTTCGTAGGCATTTTGATGAAATGGTTTTTGATACCATCATTCACCGCAATACCAGACTCAGTGAATCGCCAAGTGTTGGAAAGCCGGTTATTTTATACGACGCCGATAGTAAGGGTACCATCAATTACTTAAACCTTGCTAAAGAAATTTTACAAAACAATGGCATGACAAAAATTTCTAACGAAGAAAGAATTATCGAATAATGAGTAGCCCAAAAAATAACAAAGACATGATTGGCAAAGGACTCCGTTCTTTGCTTTCAAATATTGACGCAGAATACAAAACCCCAAAGGGACAGGTAGAGCCTGCAATTGCGCAACAAGCCGTTGCTACCAGCAAAATTGCACTCGCCGATATTCAAATCAATCCCAAGCAACCACGCCGCGATTTTGATGAACAGGCACTACATGAACTTGCCGAGTCTATTAAAATTCATGATGTTATTCAGCCCTTAACGGTTTCTAAATTAGCAACTGGGAAATACCAACTCATTGCGGGCGAGCGTAGGTTTAGAGCGTCTAAAATGGCGGGGCTTAAAGAAGTGCCAGTTTATGTTAGACAAGCCAACGACCAACAATTATTAGAGTGGGCTTTACTTGAAAACTTACAAAGAGAAAATTTAAATGCCATTGAAATTGGCATTAGCTATAAGCGCATGATGGATGAACTTTCTTATACCCAAGAGCAGGTAGCAGAGCGTATGGGTAAAGAAAGAAGTACCGTATCCAATTATATCCGTCTTTTAAAATTACCACCCGATTTACAACTTGCTATTAGAAGTGGTAAAATATCAATGGGTCATGCAAGAGCGCTCGTAAATATCGATACCATTGATAGACAACTTTTTGTTTTCAAAGAAATCATTCAAAAAAGTTTAAGCGTTAGACAAACCGAAGAACTCGTGCGCAAAATGTACCTCGCACAAAAACCTGCAGGCGCCAAAGACAATAAATTTAACCTCCCTGCTGCTTATAAAAAAATTGAAGACAATTTATCTTCGCATTTTTCTACAAAAGTTAAAATGACCCATTCCAAAAAAGGAACAGGTAGCATTACCATCGAGTATTTTTCATTGGACGAACTCAATAAAATACTAGATGCCATGAACGTAACGGTAAATTAAAATGACAGGTGCAAAAAAGTTGATCTTTTTATTTATTGGCTGCATCTTTTTTTGCTGCGCGGATTTGAGTGCTCAAAAAAAAGATACCAGTGCCAAAAAAAATAACGCCGTTATAAAAAAAGACAGCGCACTTGCAAAAAGTGATACTGTTGTCAAATTAAAATTCCGTCCACAAGTAGCTACCCGTAGAGCCGCCATTTTACCAGGCTGGGGACAAGCTACCAACAAAGAATATTGGAAAATACCACTGGTTTATGGCGTTTTAGCAATCCCAACTGCCTTGTACTTTTACAATGACAGTTGGTACAGTAAAACAAAATACGCCTACGAAGCAAAATTTAAAGCGCAGGCACCTACCCTAGATAGTTCGGGCCTTGCAGGCATTGATCCACAATTAAAAAATTTAGGTCTCGCTTCTTTACAATCTTACCGCAACACATTTAGAAGAGATAGAGACTATTCAATTTTATATTTCATTTTGGCTTGGGGGCTACAAGTGGCCGATGCAACTGTTTTTGCGCACCTCAAACAATTTGATGTTTCTGATGATTTATCTTTACAAGTAAAACCACAGTTCAATCCTAACACCAGAACACCTGGCCTTGGACTCGTTTTTAATTTTAAAGAACCGTCAAAAAAAATATTTACTACAAAATAAAGCAAGCATGAATATTGCACTCGTTGGTTACGGAAAAATGGGTAAAGCCATAGAAGAAATTGCAGTAGCAAATGGACATACCATTGGATTAAAAATAGACCTCGATAATGCCGCCGATTTATGTGCTAACAAAGTAGCAGGTATTGATGTGGCCATCGAATTTACCGGACCCCATAGTGCATTTGATAATGTCATGAAGTGTTTATCACTGGGCGTACCAGTGGTTTGTGGCTCTACCGGTTGGTTAGAAAAATACGAAGAAGCAAAAACATTTTGCGAGGCGCAAAACGGCACCCTTATTTATGCAAGTAATTTTAGTATTGGCGTTAATTTATTTTTTGAGGTCAATAAAACGCTCGCTGCGCTTATGGCAAAGCATACGAATTACGAGGTAAGCTTGCATGAAATTCACCACACACAAAAAAAAGATGCACCTAGCGGAACAGCTATCACCCTTGCAGAGCAGGTACTTGAGGCGATACCACATAAAACAAAATGGGTGAATGAAGCGTCTGGTGTAGCGTCAGATTTATTAATTACTTCGGAGCGCATAGATCCAGCGCCTGGCACACACACCACAACTTATGCTTCTGCAATTGATACCATAGAAATTACACATACCGCACACAACAGAAAAGGATTTGCAGGAGGCGCAGTACTTGCTGCCGAATTTGCAGCGACGCACAAAGGAATTTTTTCAATGAAAGAAGTTTTAGGACTATAAATACATACACATGAATCAGCCCTTCTTAACAACATTATTTAAAGAACAATCGTACAATAAAAATCAGTTTTTTTTAATTGCTGGACCATGCGTGGTAGAAAGTGAAGAACTAGTAATGGAAATTGCAGATAAAGTAAGTGGTATTTGTAAAAACCTTGGCATTGCCTATGTGTTTAAAGCCAGTTACCGCAAAGCCAACCGTACCAGTGCCAATTCTTTTACCGGCATTGGTGACGACAATGGTCTTGAACTCATCAAAAAAGTAGGCACTACCTATAACCTTCCTACTACTTCAGATATTCATGCACACGACGAAGCTGCCATGGCGGCTCAGTACATAGACATTTTACAAATTCCTGCATTCCTTTGCCGTCAAACAGATTTGTTGGTTGCTGCTGCTCAAACAGGTAAAATTGTAAACGTAAAAAAGGGCCAGTTTTTAAGTGGTGCCTCTATGAAATTTGCCGTTGATAAAATTAGATTAGCGGGCAACAACAATATCATGTTAACAGAACGTGGCAATACTTTTGGTTACCAAGACTTGGTGGTAGATTATAGAAATATTCCTGCCATGAAAGAAAACAATGTGCCCGTTATTATGGATTGCACGCACTCACTACAACAACCCAATCAAACGAGTGGCGTAACAGGTGGTAATCCGCATTTAATTGAAACAATTGCAAAAGCAGCCATTGCTACAGGTGCCGACGGACTGTTTATTGAAACACACCCTAACCCGGCGGTTGCAAAAAGTGATGGCGCCAACATGTTACCATTACATTTACTAGAACCGTTACTAGAAAAATTAGTGAGATTAAGAGAGGCCGTTATTTAACGCGAAAACGTTTACCAATTATTTAATGGGTTTCTTTTGCCCGCCAAAATGTAACGCTTGATGTTCATCCAAAAAGCGAGCACCATATAAATAATAACTGGTGATCCGAGGGTTAAAAAACTGATATAAATAAACCACATTCTAATACGGGATGTGGCTATACCCAGCCTTTCCCCCATGGCATTACATACGCCAAAAGCCCTTAATTCTAGAAATTCCCTCAATTTTTGAATCATGGCAGTGCTTTTTAACAATTCTTAAGCAATTTAACGCAATTATAGTAAACAATGTCTTTTGAGCCCCCCTCTTTTTATTGTAATCTTGCAGCAATTTTTTAAAATTCATTCATTGATTAAATAAAACACAATTTATGTGTGGAATTGTAGGATACATTGGCCAGAGAGAGGCTTATCCAATTGTATTAAAAGGCTTAAAACGTTTAGAATATCGCGGTTATGATAGCACCGGAGTTGCCATTATCCAAGAAGGTGATTTATTAGTACAGAAAAAAAAGGGGAAGGTTGTAGAATTAGAGGAAGCATTGGTTGGAAAAAATATGCACTCGAATATTTGTATTGGACATACACGCTGGGCAACTCATGGGGAACCATCTGACAGAAACGCACACCCACATTTATCTAATAATGGCAGGTTGGCCATGCTGCACAATGGCATCATAGAAAATTATGCACAAATCAAACAAGAGTTAACAAATAAGGGATATACCTTTAAAAGTGACACGGACACCGAAGTATTATTGAATTTCATTCAAGATATTCAGGATAACAATAAAAGTACCTTAGAAGAAGCATTACGTATTGCCTTAAAAAGAATTGTGGGTGCTTATTGCATTTTGTTAATTGATCAGAAAGATCCCGAAACGATTATTGCGGCGCGCAAAGGAAGTCCATTGGTTATTGGAATTGGTAAAGGTGAACACTTTTTAGCGAGCGACGCCTCTCCTATTATCGAGTACACAAAGGAAGTGGTTTATGTAAACGATTATGAGATTGCAATTGTAAAAGCAGACGAATTAATTTTAAAAAATTTAGGGAACGAAAAACAAACTCCCTTCATTCAAAAACTAGATATGGAACTCGCCGCTATTGAAAAAGGCGGCTATGAGCATTTCATGTTAAAAGAAATTTTTGAACAACCCGACACAATTTTTGACTGTTTAAGAGGTCGTCTGTTACATGAACAGCAACAAATTGTTATGGCAGGCGTAGATAATCATATAGATGCATTAACAAAGGCGTCGCGTATTTTGATTGTGGCTTGTGGAACCAGTTGGCATGCTGGTTTAGTGGCAGAATATATGATAGAAGAACTATGCCGTATACCCGTTAAGGTAGAGTATGCATCCGAATTCAGATACCGCAATCCGGTGATCCATGCTGGAGATGTAATTATTGCCATATCTCAAAGTGGCGAAACGGCCGATACTTTAGTAGCCTTAGAAAGTGCAAAAGAAAAAGGAGCTTTCATATTTGGAGTGGTAAACGCTGTAGGTAGCAGTATTGCACGATTAAGTCATGCGGGTGCATATACCCATGCAGGACCAGAAATTGGAGTAGCAAGCACAAAAGCTTTTACAGGACAATTGGCAGTATTAACCATGATGGCTTTAAAAATGGCCAAAGCAAAAGGAAGTATAAGTGACGAACGATATACGCACTTAGTAAACGAGTTGGCTTCTGTACCAAAAAAAGTAAAGGAAATTTTAGCAGATACTTCAAAAATCCAAAGTATCGCACAACAACATAAAGGCGCTAGCGACTTTTTATATTTAGGACGTGGATATAATTTTCCCATTGCGTTAGAAGGCGCATTAAAGCTAAAAGAGATTACATACATACACGCCGAAGGTTATCCTGCTGCAGAAATGAAGCATGGCCCTATTGCATTAGTGGATGAGAACCTACCTGTGGTATTTGTTGCCACTAAAGATGTATACTATGACAAAGTAGTTTCAAATATTCAGGAAATAAAGGCAAGAAAAGGGAAGGTAATTGCTGTAGCTACTCAGGGAGATTCCATTTTACCAACCATGTCTGAAAATATTATGTTTGTCCCAGATATTGATGAAGTTATCGCACCACTTTTAAGCGTCATTCCTTTACAGTTGTTAAGTTATTATGTGGGTACTTATAAAGGCATTGATGTAGATAAGCCAAGAAATCTAGCAAAATCAGTTACCGTAGAATAGAATCATTGCTCTTTGTTTAAGTCTGAATACTACTATGTATGAATAAGATAAATAAAATTTCAATTAATAAGTTGGGATATGGATTCATTCATGAATTACCAAAAGGTAAGGATGAATACTATTTAAGAAATAAGCAAAATAGAAGTGGCATAAAGTATCGAAATCTAACAGCTTTCGAAATTGAAATATTAGTTCGTAATAGAAACACAAGTGATGAATGGTCTAACATTTTAGTATCTGAAGCATTCAATCCAGAGTTGGTAAAAAACTGTTCGTTTTTTGGCCTTAATCGTATTGGTAATCTAGAAACAAGTTGTTTATGCTTTAGTGACTTAATCGTTCCAATTGGAATTTATAATTCTACTATTATTAGTTGTGACTTTGGAAATAATGTATCGATACACAATGTGAACTACATGTCTCACTATATATTAGGTAATGAGGTAATCATTAATAATGTAAATGAGTTAGTCACCACCAATCACGCCAAATTCGGTAATGGTATTTTAAAAAAAGGAGAACCGGAATCGGTAAGAATATGGCTAGAAATATGCAATGAAAATACAGGTAGAAAAGTACTGCCGTTTAATGGTATGACAGCAGGAGATGCATATCTATGGTCTAGACACAGAGCAGACAGTGCTCTGCAAAAAAGATTTATTGAATTAACTGAAAATCAGTTTGATGATAAATTAGGATACTATGGAAAAGTGGGTGACAGAACAGTAATCAAAAACTGTAAAATTATAAAAGATGTTTGGATTGGAGAAGATGCCTATTTAAAAGGTGCAAATAAAATAAAAAATGTTACGATTAATTCCCATCCAGATGCTACAACACAAATAGGTGAAGGCTGTGAATTAGTGAATGGAATAATTGGTTATGGATGCAGAATATTTTATGGCATTAAGGCTGTTCGCTTTGTATTATCTGATTATTCTCAATTAAAATATGGAGCCAGACTCATTAATTCATTTTTAGGTCCCAATGCAACAATTTCTTGTTGCGAGGTATTAAATTCATTGATATTCCCTGCACACGAACAGCACCATAACAATAGTTTCTTATGTGCTGCTACGGTTATGGGACAATCTAATATTGCAGCTGGAGCTACGCTAGGTTCAAACCACAATAGCCGTGGAGCAGATGGCGAAGTGATTATGGGTAGAGGATTTTGGCCAGGTTTGTGCGTGAGTATAAAACACAATTCAGTGTTTGCTAGTTTTGCGTTACTGAGCAAAGGAGATTATAATTATGAACTAAATATTCCAATACCATTTTCACTAATCAGTAATGATCCATTAAAAGACGAACTAATAATTATGCCAGGCTACTGGTTCTTGTACAATTTTTATGCATTAGCAAGAAACGCTTGGAAATATGTAGATCGTGACAAGCGCAAGTATAAGACACCCATATTTGAATATGACTACCTTGCGCCTGATTCTGTAAATGAGCTATTTAAGGCACGTGAAATAATTGCTATAGCCGTTGCCAATGCCCATCTTAAAAAAGAAAAGCAACCTGAATTACAAGACGAATCAAAACTAATGGCCTTAGGCGTAAAATTACTTGCAACAAAGCAAAAAAAAGAAATAGACGCTTTAGAAATAGTTGTTAAAGGATTTGAAAATAGTAAACGAAAAGTTAAGTTGATAAAATCCTATGATGCATATCACATATTTGAAAAAATCATTTTCACATATGGAATAGAAGCCGCTATCCGCTTTACTGATACTAAAAAAGGTAAAAACAAAATTAATGCGCTGCAAGAATTAAAGCTTGATGTTGAGAACCTAACTTGGATTAACATTGGAGGTCAGTTAATCCCTGAAAAAAAAGTAAAGGGACTAATTCAAAAAATCAAATCGTCAGAGATTGAAAATTGGAATCAGGTACACAAATTTTATGAAACCGAATCTGATAAGTACAATTCAAGAAAAGATTTACATGCAATGTCTTGTTTAGAAAAGCTTACCCAAAAATCATTTAGTAAAATATCGACGAATCAATTTATAAATTGGCTAGACACTTATTTAGAAATAAAAAAAGATATCACATTAAGAATTCAAAATACCCGTGCTAAGGATTATGCAAATCCATTTAGGAAAATGGTGTATGAGAATGAAGCTGAAATGAATACGGTTATTGGAAACTTAGCCGATAATTCATTTATCAAGGAACAAAAAAATGTTTTGAAACAGTTGGAAACAAAAATAGCCGGACTAAAAAAAGAATTAGAGTAATTACAATGAGGTTCTTTCTTTTTTCACAGCTGTGAAGTTTATCCTACAGAATTGTCAAAATTTACTCAAAAATGGCTCATTTAAGGGCAATTTTCACCCTAAAAATCGTCATTTTGACATAACTTCGCAGCAGATTTTTAAAAATCAATTCAACCACTTTAAATACCTAATGTTATGGCTTTTGACATTGAAATGATCAAAAAAGTGTACGCAGAAATGCCTGCAAAAATTAATGCAGCTAGAGAAGCACTTGGCAGACCCTTAACCCTTTCAGAAAAAATTCTTTTTTCACATTTACATGGTGATCAATCTCCAAGTAATTTTGAAAGAGGCGGTTCTTATGTAGATTTTGCACCAGACCGCGTTGCGATGCAAGATGCAACAGCACAAATGGCATTGTTACAATTTATGCAAGCAGGTCGTCCAAAAGTTGCTGTACCTAGTACCGTGCATTGCGATCACTTAATTTCTGCAAAAGTAGAAGCCAAACAAGATTTACAAGTAGCAACAACAGAAAGTAAAGAAGTGTATGACTTTTTAGCTTCTGTTTCTAATAAATATGGCATTGGTTTTTGGAAACCAGGTGCAGGTATTATTCACCAAGTAGTGTTAGAAAATTATGCATTCCCTGGTGGAATGATGATTGGTACCGATTCACACACCGTTAACGCGGGTGGTTTAGGTATGCTTGCCATTGGTGTAGGAGGTGCAGATGCTTGTGATGTAATGGCAGGACTTGCTTGGGAATTAAAATGGCCTAAACTGATTGGTATTAAATTAACGGGTAAGTTAAACGGCTGGACAGCACCTAAAGATGTGATCTTAAAAGTAGCTGGTATCTTAACCGTTAAAGGCGGTACTGGTGCGATTGTAGAATATTTTGGTGAAGGTGCAACTAGCATGAGTTGTACAGGTAAAGGAACCATTTGTAATATGGGTGCCGAAATTGGTGCAACTACTTCTACATTTGGTTACGATGCTAGCATGAGCCGTTATTTAAGCTCTACAGGCCGTGCCGATGTTGCAGCACTTGCTGATGGTATTGCAGAACATTTAACTGCAGACGCAGAAGTATATGCAAATCCAGAAAAATATTTTGATCAAGTGATTGAAATTGATTTGAATACTTTAGAACCACACTTAAACGGACCTTTCACACCAGATTTAGCAACGCCTATTTCTAAAATGAAAGAAGTAGCTGCTGCAAACGGCTGGCCTACTACTGTAGAAGTTGGTTTAATTGGTAGCTGTACCAACTCTTCTGATGAAGACATTAGCCGTGCGGTAAGCCTTGCTAAACAAGTAGCACAAAAAGGACTTACGACAAAGGCCGAATATATGATTACACCAGGTTCTGAACAGGTAAGATATACCATCGAAAGAGATGGTTTCTTAGATGTGTTTAGTCAAATTGGTGCAAAGGTATTTGCAAATGCTTGCGGACCATGTATTGGTATGTGGGAGCGCGTGGGTGCA
>JAIYCS010000108.1 GCA_027487895.1 Sediminibacterium sp.
GCTAAACCAGCAATACTAATAAATATTTTTGCATTATTTGATTTTGCTTTTGAAATAACAGTTGTAAATACAGAAGGATTTGCAACCGTCAATCCACCTGTTGAAGTAACATTGGCAAATGCATAATTGATAACATTACACATCCGAAATTTTTGATCCGGCACAAGAGCAGGATCTCGGTAGCTAGGAAAATATCCAACCACATAAAATCCAAATGGTGGAGGTGGAGTTATATTATTACTTGCTGGCGGTGGGGTTACAGGTGGAACTGTAGGCAAGATGGTTTGATCTTTTTTGCTACAAGCAACAACAAATAAAATTATTGAAGCAACAAAAAAGTGCCTCGTATTAAATCGTTTTCTTCTCATGAAAATTAGCTCATTTCAACACCAAATAATGACCTTAAAAAACTAAATATATAAATAATAAATACTATAAAAAAATTGACTTTAATACTCAATGATTTTTGGGCGAATTGAAGTGAATTTTATATAATTTATAACGATTCTTAACTTATGGTTTAAGGCTATTTAAATAAATTTAGAGAAATATAATTATGAGAAAAATAATTATTGTTTTGGTACTTGGTACCATTATTTTTTCTTCCTGTAACCCAATGCTACATATCACTGGTGCAGGTATGAGACGTCATAATTTATCACAAAATAAATACCAACCTGGAAAGCATCGAAAACAGGTTAGAGTTGGCACATCGCCTAATTCACCATTTTGGTTATTTTGGAGAAGGTTTTAATACAAACCCAACATACGCGTTAGAACTCAAACTTGATCCCCTGGGCTAGAGGCATGGTTGTGCCATAATTGATTGTATTGGTTTGTCTGCGCATATAAAATTTCCAACTGTCGGAGCCGCTTTCTCTTCCGCCACCTGTTGCCTTTTCGCCACCAAAAGCGCCACCTATTTCTGCACCAGAGGTTCCAATATTAACATTGGCAATTCCACAGTCCGATCCTTTCACTGAAAGAAAAGCTTCCGCCTCTAAAAGATTTTGGGTAAAGATTGCTGAGGAGAGTCCTTGCGGTACGGCGTTTTGAAGGGCAATCGCTTCATCCAAAGTTTCATACGGAAGTACATAAAGTATAGGAGCAAAAGTTTCTTCTCTTACAATATTTGTTTGAGCTGACATTTCTATAATTGCAGGTTGCACATAACATCCAGAATCATATCCTTCTCCGGTTAACAGGTTGCCACCAGCGAGTAATTTTCCGCCTTCGGTTTTTGCCTGATTTATCGCGGCAGAAAAAGAATGAACAGCATCAACATCAATTAATGGACCCACATGATTTTCAGATAAAAGTGGATTTCCAATTTTTAATTGCTTGTAAGCATTGGTCAATGCAATTTTAACATCATTGTAAATAGCATTATGAACAATCAATCTTCGTGTAGTAGTGCAGCGCTGACCACAGGTTCCAACTGCACCAAAAACAACAGCAGGAATTACAAGTTTGAGATCGGCGTTTTGCGAAATAATAATGGCATTGTTACCTCCAAGTTCTAGTAAACTTTTACCCAACCTTTGCGCCACTGTAGACGCAACAGATTTTCCCATAGCAGTGGAACCTGTTGCTGAAACAAGGGCAACTCTTTCATCAGCAGCCATGGCTTTACCAATTTGAGCATCTCCAACAATCAAACAAGAAACACCTTCAGGAATATGATTCTCTGCAAATACAGCAGCAATAATGTTTTGACAAGCAACTGCTGTTAGGGGCGTTTTTTCGGAAGGTTTCCAAACACATGTATTACCGCAAACCCATGCTATCATTGCATTCCAAGACCAAACTGCCACTGGAAAATTAAAGGCAGAAATAATGCCCACCACACCAAGTGGATGGTATTGCTCATACATCCGGTGCAGGGGACGTTCGGAGTGCATGGTTAAACCGTATAATTGTCTAGAAAGGCCTACCGCAAAATCGCATATGTCAATCATTTCCTGAACCTCTCCTAATCCTTCTTGCAAACTTTTACCCATCTCGTAAGAAACGAGTTTACCCAGTGCATCTTTATGCAAACGAAGGCGATCACCTATTTGTCTAATAATTTCACCACGCTTGGGAGCAGGTAAATTACGCCACACTAAAAATGCCTGATGAGCAGTGTCAACTACCTGATCATAATCTTGTGTACCACCTAGGTGAACCGTACCAATTACTTGGCCATCAACAGGAGACTTTGATTCGAGCAAAGCGCCATTGCCATGCCAATTGTTTGTTCCTGTTGATATACCTTGGTTTAATGACTGAATACCTAGCTGCTGCAACACACCGCTTATCATGATCTATTTTTTTATCTGTGAACTGAACGTACTTTCAAAAATTTTATCTGCATTACCTGCTTCAAATCCTTCACGAAAATGTTCGCGCTTTAATAATTTGGGATCTAGTTGCTCAAACTCCGGAAGCACCCTTCGCTCCGCAAATTCTACATAACTTCCTGCAATGGGCAAAGTTCTTCCATCATTAAAAGGCGCATCAATAATTTGAGCCACTGTAGAACTTTGACAAAGAAGCCCATCCGGACTAATTTTTATTTTTCCGCCCGAATCATTTAAAATAATGCCAATGCCTTCTAAAAATTCATTGAAAGCAGCACAGGTATTATACCCTTCTGGAAGGTGATGCAAACTAATGGTATAATGATTCAAATAATACCTGTTATAAATTACCCAAGAAGCATACTCTGATTCATTAAGGAGCGCTTGATAATCTTCGATGGTTGGTAATCTCCACAATCCTTTGTGTAAAAAATCACCAACAGCAATAGGGTCATCCAAATTTAAATCATTGATAGGATCATGCGCCACTTCATTGGTATAGGAATGAATAATCGCTTGCGCTTGCTCACTCAATTCGTGAACCCTAAGCTCACTAATAAAAATGCGCGGTAAATTTGGCGTTGGAGGTGCATACCAGTAGGCATCTAATTTTTTAGATTCAAAATATAAGGGCTCCCTTTTGGTATAACCATAATGAAGAAATATTTTTTCTAGCGATTGAATGCCCAGTTGCGGCACACCGAGTGTTCTAAAGGCAATATGATCATTGGCAATATCATCGGCTTTACCAATAATACCCTTTGCAATCATGGCATTAATAATTTTTTTCACATCCGGTACGCGGTCACTGTACTTATCCATGAGTGCGTCCATGACAATTTGAATTCCCTGAATCTTATTCATGTGGTTAAAATTATCCTTTAAATAATTGTCCATTCTTTGTTTCCATAAAGGTATTAAAATCAATCTCTTCTTGCTTAATAAAACCTTTTTGAGGCAACTTTTTATCGGCTACCATTTCCACCACGGCAGCTATTGATGCGGCCGTGGTCCATGAAATGGCCCTCCACTTTTTTCCATTGATATCAATGGGATGGAATGAACGGTAGTATTCTTCTCTGGCAAGAGCCTCACCTTTCCATCCTTCAACAACAGCATACACCAGCACTACATCATCTGCTACTGGAGGTTTAGCCTCCGTTAAAATGGTTTCTACCAGTTCACGCTTTTCTTTTAAAATTAATTCATACAAAAGAAAACGCATGAGCTGCGCATGTCCTGGGTATCGGATGGTTTTATAATTTAAGGTATCTACTTTTCCTTCGTAAGTGCGGCACATGGTACCCAAACCACCCGAGGTAGTAAAGGCCTCATAATCCCTTCCTTCAATATTAATACTTTCAATTCCATCTAGTGAAGGAACCATTTTTCTAACCCTGTTATGAATCACTTCTGCATCGTTAATATACTCGTTAATTACACCGGCCGGCGACCATGTAAAGGAATAAGCCAGCAGTCCATTGGGATAGCGTGGTAATGCACCCACACGAAGTTCTATGTCGCGAAGTTTAGTAAAGCGATTAGCTAGGTTGGCACCTATAATTCCAATTAATCCGGGAGCCAGTCCACACTGCGGCGCCATCACTGCTTTTGCAGTTTCTGACAATTGCATGATCATATCCGTTGTAGGAACATCTTCGGTTAAGTCAAAATAATGAACGCCATGCGCATGTGCAATAAGGGCAATAGAAAGATTTAAATTGTAAGGCATACACGACACCACTGCATCAAATTTTGGAATGGTTTTTTCCAAAAGTGCCTGATCATGAATATCTCCTTGGATACATTCAAATCCAATAGGCTCGGCGGGTATGTTTTTATCAAACCCGGTAACATCAAAACGCTGTTTCAGCAAAATGCCTACGAGCGTGCCCACTTTTCCGATTCCAAAAACGAGTACTGTTTTCATTTTTAAAAATTATCTGGAAGTGATAAGAATGGTGTTTTACCATCCGTTAAAATTAATTTTGAATTGTTACTGTTTGATAGCGCACGGAAAGCTTCAATTTGTCTTAATTTTAAAATGGTAGGTGTTAGTGTTTTATTGATGGTATCATTTGCCATTTTTACTGCTGTTGCTTCAATTTTCATAGCATTTGCTTTACCCAACGCTTCAATCTCAATGATTGACTTTCTACCTTCTGCTTGAATTATTGATGCGTTCCTTTCACCTTCTGCTTGTATGCGCGCAATTTCTTTTTTTCCTTCTGCTTCAATGATTCTTCTTTCAGCATCTCTTTTCTCTCTTTCTTTTACAAACTCCATTCTTTGCGCTTCCTGCTCTGCCTGTAGTTTTTCTTCAATTGTTCTTGCTAGTCCACTAGGTAAATTAATACTTTTCATCAGAACATTATCAATAACAAATCCTTTAGGCTCTAAAATATCTGTCATTTGTTTACGAATGGCCTGTTCAATTTGCCCTCTTTCGCCGCTGTGCATATCCTTTGCCAAAAACTTTGCAGTAACATCTGCAGAAGCAGATCTAAATACAGGCAAGATTACTTCACTCTCGTAATTAAGTCCAATATTTTGAATAATTTTTGGCGCTGCCTCTGGTTTCATTCGGTACAATATTGAAATCTCAGATCTAATGGTTAAACCTTCTTTTGATGGCAAATCTGGCTTCACTTCAATATTTACCGTTCTTGTTGGGACTTTGATAATTGTTGTTGTTAAAAAATTATATCCCTTTGGCCCCTGTTGCACATACTCGGGATCTATTTTTCCCAATCTTCTTTTAACACCTACTTCACCCTGACGAATAATGGTACATGATGACGATGTAAGACATAGCATCGCTAATAAATAAATTGATGTTTTCATAGTTTAAAGTTTAGTTTTAGATTGAATTCAAATTTCAACTATATCTAAACGATTCATGCATCAACTTGTTGATTTTAACTTGTGTATAAGCTTTAATTAACGCCCTATTAACAGCAAAAGTGTTTACTATTTTTCTTACTTAATATTTTAAATTAAATTGAAGTCCAATAACGAACTTATGAGCGATTTAAAAGCCGGATTAATCATCAAAAGCACAGATGCTTTAATTGGCAGTATTTTTGAGGAAACCACCATTTTGATTGTTAAACATGACAACGAAGGAACTACGGGTTTTGTAACCAATAAGCCTTTACATAAGTCGTTACATGAACTCATAGAATTTAACCATAGTAAACCATATCCATTAAGAGATGGCGGACCGGTAGATACAGATCACCTCTTTGTACTACATAAGCGCCCCGATATTATTACTGGAGGTGAAAAAATACATAGTGATTTTTATTTAGGGGGAAAGATGGAGGATGTGATAGAGGCAATAAATACAAACGGTATCAATGAACAACAAATTCAACTTTTTATTGGCTATTGCGGATGGGACGAAGGAGAATTGGCAGCAGAAATTGAAGAAGGAAGTTGGGTGATTGAAAAATAAAAATAATTCGTTAATTATAATTTTAAAATGAAACAGATTTCCATTCTACTTTGCCTATTCTTGTTTATTAACAAGTTCACTGCTTTTGCGCAGCTGCCTACACCAAGCAGTGGTCGGATTGTTCGAGTTGAAAATTTTAGTTCAAAATATGTACCTGCCAGAAATGTAGATGTTTGGTTACCCGACAACTATACGCCTTCAAAAAAATATGCCGTATTGTATATGCATGATGGGCAAATGCTTTTTGACAGCAGTATAACCTGGAATAAACAAGAGTGGGGTGTTGACGAAACTTTAACCCAACTAATGCAACAACAAAAAATTAGAGAATGCATTGTGGTAGGTGTTTGGAATGGAGGAAAAAGTAGACATGCCGAATATTTTCCTCAAAAACCTTTTGAAGCTTTATCTAAAGAAAATCAAAAACTTGTTTACGATGCCTACCGTAGCGGTGGTCAATCTATTTTTTCGGGACTTGCTATTTCGTCAGATAATTATCTCAAATTTTTGGTAGAAGAATTAAAGCCTTTTATTGATAAAACATACAGCACCAAAACAGACGCATCAAATACATTTGTAGCAGGCAGTAGCATGGGAGGTTTAATATCACTCTACGCACTATGTGAGTATCCAACCGTTTTTGGAGGAGCCGCTTGCTTATCTACACATTGGCCCGGACTATTGTCTATGGAAAACAATCCAGTACCTGCTGTATTTTTTTCTTACTTAAAACAGCATTTGCCAACCCCTAAGCAACATAAAATTTATTTTGATCATGGCACCGAAACACTAGATTCGATGTATGCCTCATTACAAGTACAGGTTGATGCAATCATGAAACAAAAGAAATACAGCAACAGCCAGTGGATAAGCCGCTCTTGGCCCGGACAGGACCATTCCGAAAAGTCTTGGAGAAGCAGGTTGGATGTTCCTGTTGGTTTTTTATTGAAGAATTAACGATATGAGCCGATAATAATTGTCTATCGGCTCATTTTATTCGTATATTTGAGCCGATTACACCTCCTAATTGGCTCATTATGTATAACTGGCAGCACAAAAATTGGCCTGACTTTAAATTTGACGGTACATCAATAGATACTGAATTGATGAAGTTCATGCTAAAAGCAGGGGCATTAAAAGGCATGATTACTGCATTACCAGAAGCCATAAGCACAGAAACGATTGTGCAAATAATGGTCGCTGAAGCAATCAAAACATCTGAAATAGAAGGTGAGATCATCAACAGAATAGATGTTATGTCTTCTATTAGAAAAAATCTTGGATTACCTATAGCAAAAGAACCAAAAGATAAAAATGCTATCGGATTAAGTCAATTACTAATTGACGTAAGAAATACCTATACACAACCACTGACTCAAAGCAAAATTCTAGAATGGCATAATCTCCTAATGGGAAACAATAAACGCATTAATGCAGGCCAATGGAGAAAAGGCACTGCACCCATGCTTGTGATTTCAGGATCTGCATCTGACCCTAAAGTTCATTTTGAAGCACCTCCTTCTAAAAGCATTCCAAAACAAATGAAGGGATTTATTGAATGGTACAATACAAGTGAAATTACCTCCCCCATTATTAAAGCCGCAGTTGCACATCTTTATTTTGTATCCATCCACCCTTTTGAAGATGGAAATGGCAGAATTGGGAGAGCTATAGCAGAAAAGGCCCTTTCACAAGGATTTGACAACCCTATACTATTTAGTATCTCAAAAGCTATAGAGGAAAATAGAGCAGATTATTATAAGGCACTACAGCAAGCACAACAAAAATTAGAAATTACAAAATGGATAGAATGGTTTTCTTCTATAATAATGATTGCACAAGATGACGCAGAAAAAACAATACAGTTTACCATCAAAAAAGTTAGATTTTTTGACAAGTATGACAAAAGTTTTAATGACCGCCAAAGAAAAGTTATTAATAGAATATTAGAAGAAGGTGTTACTGGCTTTAAGGGCGGCATGAATGTCAATAAATACATAAGTATTACAAATACATCTAAAGCTACAGCAACAAGAGACCTTCAAGAACTAGTAGAAATGAATGTGTTTGTAAGTAAGGGAGTAGGTAGAGCTACTGGGTATGAAATAAATATATAGAAAGAAGAAAAACTAGTAATTTGACATGGCTGATGACGATGATGATTAAATGATTTTCCATTAACAGATTCTTATGTTAATGTATTGTGGTTTTAGGTTTTGATAACAAATTAAAATGCTTTGTCATATTAATTTCGGTTTAATCAAAAACAAATAAACCACTATGTTAAAAAATCTTCTTGCCGTTTTGGCAATCACTATTGTATTTGCTAGCACTACATCCGCACAAAACAAATACTTTTTAACCTACTACAACAAAGCCGAAAAGCTTTATGACGCTAAGGACTATATTAATGCCAAACTCTATTACGATTCGGCCTTAAAAAAGAACAGTATGCATGCATATAGCTATTTTAAAAGAGGCTTATCGCTATATGCCGAAGAAAACCCACAAGCTGCCATCAAAGATTTTAACACCTCTATTTTTTTAGACAAAACAAATGCTGACGCCTACAATTTTAGGGGAGACACAAAAATCATATTAAAAGACACCCTTGGTGGCATCAAGGACCTTGATACCGCCATCATTATTGAGCCCAATAATTATTCGTTTCGTACCGATAGAGGCGCCGTCTATTATGATCTGGATTCTAACCAATTGGCTCTAAATGATTATTCATATGCCTACAACTTAGATTCTACAAAATCTAGAGCCCCCTATTTTATGGGTCTCATCTACTACTACACAGATAAGTTTGATCTTGCAAATAAGTACTTTAATAAATGTACCATCATAGATTCTGCGGCACCAGGCCCCTATTTTTATAGGGCAAAAATCATGTATACCATCGATGATTATGACAAAGCGCTTTCAGAAATCAATACAGCCATCAGGCTTAATGATGGAAAGGCAAGCTACTATATTTTAAGGGCCAAAATTTACATGTTTAATGAAAGCGAATACGATGATGACATGGCCATCGAAGATCTTAATAAAGCCATCAAAATGGGATCAGAAGAAGCCAAAGACTTACTTGCCGAATATTTTAGTGAAGGAGATGCTTAATTAAACCACTATTACATTGAAACCCTTATTAACGTATTATGTATTGTTTTATGGGTTTGCGTGGTTGCAAAGAGTGATCAAGCAACGCAGTAACAACTATATTTTATTTAACTGATTCCGTCTAGTTTGATAATCTATAAGGTACGCTCTTTTTGTAGGTTCGTCTAAGTATGAGTTTTCTATTAATCTAGCTACGCCTTCTTGATTTTCCAAGAAAGGCGCTAATA
>JAIYCS010000048.1 GCA_027487895.1 Sediminibacterium sp.
AAAGCATTTTTAACCGCAGCCTCTGGCCCACTATACTCGGTACCCCACATTGGGTGTGTTGCAACAAATCTGCCGCGTTTTGGATGCGCGCTAGCAATTTTGCAGATATTGTTTTTGGTAGAACCTACATCCATTATTACCTGCTTATCTACCAAATCTAAAATTTGAGGTAATAAATTTTCGGCAGCATTAATAGGCGTAGCAATAATGATTAAATCAGAAAGCGCAACTGCTTCGTTTAAAGATTTTGCTTCGTCTATTATTCCAAGAGCAAGTGCCTGCGACAAATGCTGCTCACTCGCATCTACGCCAATCACTTTTGTAGCAAGGCCCTTTTCTTTTAAAGTAAGCGCCATGGAACCACCAATTAAACCCGTACCAATTATAGTTACAATCATTGTTCTAAAATTTAAACTGCAATACCTGCATTTTTAACCCTTTCAATGGCTAGTTCAAAACGCTCAACTGGCGCGCATAAACTAATTCTAATAAATCCATTACCACCCGTTCCAAAAATGCCTCCCGGCGTAATAAAAACATTGGCATCATAAAGCACTTTGTCACTTAATGCAAAACCATCAGCATAATTTGCAGGAATACTAGCCCACACAAACATACCTACCTGCGTTTTTGAATAGGTACAGTTTAATAAGTCTAGTAATTCAAATACTTTTTCTCTGCGTGCTTTGTAAATAACATTGATACTTTCATACCAATCTTTACCTAAACCAAGCGCCTTTGCAGCAGCGAGTTGAATAGGTAAATACATGCCACTATCCATGTTGGATTTAAAACGCAACACTTCTTCAATTCTTTCCTTTTTACCCACCAACATGCCCACGCGCCAGCCAGCCATATTAGAACTCTTGCTCAGCGAGTTTAATTCCACGACAACTTCATTGGCTCCCTTAACAGACAATAAACTTTGTGGTGTTTCATTTAAAATAAAACTGTAAGGGTTGTCATGACAAATTAATATTTGGTGCCTGGTCGCAAATGCAATGAGCGCTTCAAAAAAATGATCTGAAGGAAGTTGACCAGTTGGCATATGCGGATAATTCACCCACATTAATTTTACTTTAGATAAATCCGTTTTTTCGAGTGCCTCTAAATCAGGCTCCCAATTACCAGCTAATGTTAAATCGTAATAGACTGGTTCACCACCTGCTAATTTTACAGCACTGCTATAGGTTGGATAACCAGGGTTAGGTATAAGCGCCTGATCACCGGCATTTAAATAAGTCATACAAATATGCATGATACCTTCTTTGCTTCCAATAAGCGGAAGCACTTCCGATTCAGAATCTACACTAACATCATACCATTTTTTATAAAATTCACTGATCGCATTTCGAAGTATGGGAGAACCTTTATAAGACTGATACGCATGCACATTGTCTGCAGCAGATGTTTCTTGCAACACTTTAATAACCTCTGGGTGAGGCGCCAAATCGGGACTTCCAATACCCAAATTAATGATTTGTTTACCGGCTTTATTTAACTGCTCTATTTCACGCAGCTTTTGAGAAAAATAATATTCACCAATCCCTTCTAATCTATTTGACGTTTGCATCTTCATACGATTCCAATTTTATATTACCCCTTTTGCATTTTTCCTTTTTGATAAATCCCAAATATTTTTACACTATTGGTTAAGCCGGTTATTGCAGCAAGAACTTGATCGAGTTTTTTACGCTTATCAAACTCCATGTCAGCAAAAAAACCATATTTAAAATTACTGCCAGGAATAGGCATGCTTTGTAGCTTGGTTAAGTTTACATCATGCTTTGCAATTTGCGTAAGCACTTTAGCGAGTACCCCTTTGGTATGGTTGGTTTGAAAATAGACAGACGCTTTATTTGAAAGTGAATCTTCTATAACATCCGTGGCTCTTTCCAATACTAAAAACCTTGTAAAATTATTTTTTTGGGTTTGAATATCAGGGCCAATAATATCCAAATTAAAAAGCTCGGCTGCTAATTTACTAGCCACTGCTGCAACATGTTTTGATCTGTGTTGCTGCAAGTGTTTTGCACTAAGCGCCGTGTCTTCGGACTCTACCAGTTTCCAACTATTTTTTTCGAGGTAATCCAAGCATTGCAAAAGCGCCATGGGATGACTGTGCACTTCTTTGATATCCGTTAATTGTACCCCTTTATTTACAAGTAAATTTTGACTAATAGACAAGTATACTTCTCCAGTTACTTTTAATTTAGAACCCAGTAATAAATTATAATTGGGTAAGATGCTACCTGCAATAGAATTTTCGATGGCCATCATGGCGCCGGCCGATTCTTTTTTATTCTCTGCTACTTTTACAAGATCTCTAAAATTTGCACAAGGCACTACCTCTATTTCATTACCAAAAATAGTACGCGCAGCTACCTGATGAAAACTTCCCTCATATCCCTGGATAGCAATACCCAGGTCATTTACAGGCTTTCTTGATATTTTATTTTTTGTTGGCATATGCTTAAAAAAAATCCCGGCCATTTGGCCGGGATTGTATGTAAAAATTTTTTGTTACGCTAATACATATAATACCCGGCTCCTTTTTGTAAAGAAGTAATAATAATAGAAACTAAACCAGGTATTTGACATCATTTGTTTCATTGCATTTCAAATATAGGAAAATAAAACGCGAAAAAAAACAAGTTTCGCTAATTTATTTAGCTAACAAACTTTAGTTATTTAGTGATTTAACGCTCACCTCATAACAAAAACCAATAGTAATATTTCTAAAAAATAAGCCCTCTTGTAGAAACAAGAAGGCTATTTACGATTGCTTGCCATATGAAAATCTTGTAGATTGTTGAAACCGGCAAGCTAGCTTTTGACCTTTGAGGCCTTAAACAATCTAGCGAATGTTTTTACGAATTAGTGCTTAGTTGTATCAACAGCAGCAGCAGTTGTATCTACAGCAGTTGTATCCATAGATACAGTTGCAGTTGTGTCAACAGCAGTAGTGTCTGCAGTTGCTTCTTTGTTTTCACCTGAGTTACATGCTACGAAAGCTACTACAGCTAAAATTGCGAATACTTTTTTCATTTTTTTGGGTTTTTGTTTGAATGAATGTGCTTATTAATACCTGTAGGGGTAAAAAGGTAACCCACGAACCCCATTTTTTTTTGAAAAAAAAGATTTCGGGCTATATTGGGTTACTTTTATACCCTAAAGCGTATTAAAAGCAGTATTTAGTGAAAGTCACGAGTAACGAACAAGCATTATTAAAGGGGCTGGCAGCCAATGATTCCGCCATTATTGAACAACTCTACCAAGAGAACTTCAGTACCATTCAGGCGTTCATTTTGGCTAATAACGGCTCTTATGACGATGCAAAAGACGTTTTTCAGGAAGCAATGATTACCCTCTATGAAAAAGCACAGTCGGGCTCATTTGTTTTAACCTGTCAAATTAAAACCTACGTATACTCGGTTTGCCGGCGGTTATGGCTCAAAAAACTGCAGCAAATGGGGCGTTTTTCTCACCCAGTTGACAATTTGGAAGAAACCATATCTGTAGATGACGACCTCGAACAGCACGCTAAACACGACGCCGCCTTTGCTATTATGGATCGGGCACTCAAAAGCTTAGGCGAACCTTGCAAAAGTCTATTAGAGGGCTACTACCTTCAAAAAATGGACATGCAAGCTTTGGCATCGGAATTTGGTTATACCAACGCCGATAATGCCAAAAACCAAAAGTATAAATGTTTAATGCGCCTTAAAAAATTGTTTTTTGCGCAGTACAATATTGGGGAGTAAGAACATAGAATTATTAAAATGGAAGATTTAATATTATTAGAAACCATCGAAAAGTACCTGAGCAACCAAATGGATGCACAGGAAAAAACAGCTTTTGAGTTGGTTCGTAAAAATACGCCCGAAATTGACCAAATGGTGGTAGAGCATGCGATGTTCTTACAACAAATGGATCAGTACAGTGCGGTAAAATCTATCAAACAAACCCTTACTCAAACACACCAAAATTTATTAGAGCGTGGCGAAATTTCAAATTCAAATGAGGATTCAAGAGGTGCGCAGGTAATTCAGTTATTTCACAAGTATAAAAGAGTGGCAGCCATCGCTGCATCTGTGGGTGGTGTGATTGCTTTATTTATCAGTGGACTTGCTTTATACATTTCTCCAGTTAGCCACAATAGTCAAATTCAACAGTTAAGCAATGATATTGCGGCCATTAAAAAAAGTCAGCAATACCAAGGCAAACTAATTAACGAAGTAAAAAGTAAATTACCAGCTGGCGTAAAGTTTATTAGCGGTGGTTCTGGATTTTTAATTGATGCCAAAGGTTTTATTGTTACCAACGCGCACGTTATTAAAGGAACAGGCGCTATTGTTGTTGATAATAATGGCAAAGAATATGTTGCTCAAATTGCTTTAATCGATCAAGAAAAAGACCTCGCTATTTTAAAAATAGATGACGCAGATTATACTTCTAAAAAATCACTCCCCTATTCTATTCGTAAATCAACCACCGATTTAGGCGAAGAAATATTTACGCTAGGCTATCCAAGAAATGAAATTGTATATGGTACTGGTTATTTAAGTGCTCGAAGTGGTTACGAAGGAGATTCACTCTCCTATCAATTGCAAATGAGCGCCAATCCTGGTAATTCAGGTGCACCAGTATTTGATAACGCTGGCGAAGTAATTGGTGTATTAAGCACCAGAGAGGCGCAATTAGAAGGTGTTGTATTTGCGCTTAAATCTAACAACATTTATAAAGTAGTTAATGACTATAATGCTAGCAATGAAGGCAGTAAAGACATTAAAATATCTACCCGCTCCAATATTAGCAGGATGTCACGCAAAAAGCAAATTGCAACGCTGGAATCTTGCGTGTATTATGTAAAGTCTTTTGATAAATAAGTAAACAAGTCGTTTACTTTCCTATCCCCATAAATTACTAGGATACAAACCTTTTTCTACTAGATTAGAAATACTTGCTTGTACAACAGGAGCATCTTCTTTGTAAGTAACGCCAAACCAGCTTGCAGAAGTAGTACCTACTTTTACATTGCCCAATTTAGTATTAACAAAATGCTTTGTTACAGAAGGTAAGAAAAATTCTGACTTTAATTCCATACCCTGTGTATCTAAAAATCTAGAAAATTCAGATTCACATAGCGCCACAAAACTTGGTGGGTAACATAAAAAGTTCATACTAACAATGGTATCTTCAGTTAAAGGAAACAACTGACCATTGTCTTCGTATACAATAACACCTTCTTCGTTTTTAAATATTTTTGTACGCTCATTGATGTCTAATAAATTACCATTAGCATCTACACTACAAACGCCTCTACTCACCGTTCCATTATCACTTAATGTTTTACCTAACTCATATCCTATAATTGAATAGGTTTGATCATTACACTGGTTGCTTAAAAATGTAGCTGCTTGCACAAATGCATCTCTACCGTAAAAATCATCGGCATTGATCACCGCAAATGGCTCATTTAATTTTCCTTTACAACAAAGTACCGCATGAGCAGTACCCCAAGGTTTTACACGCTCTGGTGTTACATTTTTTCCTTCTGTAAAAGCTGATAAATGCTGGTACACATAATCGGTAGCAATTTTGCCGTTAAGCTTTGGCTCAAAAATTGACTTAAATTGCTCACTAAATTCTTCTCTGATAATAAAAACTATTTTACCAAAACCTGCTTCGATTGCATCATAAATTGAATAATCCATGATAGTTTCGCCACTAGGTCCAAAAGACTGAATTTGTTTCATGCTACCGTAACGGCTTGCCATACCGGCTGCAAGAATCACTAAAGTTGGTTTCATAAGAGAATATTAAGGGCTGCGAAGCTAAATCATTCTTTAAAATAGTTGACACATATTACAAATGAATATTAATAATATTTATATACAAGATATTACGGGATTAACTAATAATACACTGAATATCAGTATATTAAGAGCTGATTTAATCGACCCCGTGGTAAGTGGCAACAAATGGTTTAAGCTACAATTGTATGTGCGTGACGCTATTGCTGCTGGCAAATCAACCCTAGCTACTTTTGGAGGGCCCTATTCCAATCACATCGTTGCTACCTCTAAATATGGCGCTAGTATGGGACTGCAAACTGTAGGGTTTATTAGAGGTGAAAAACCAGTTACTTTATCTCCTACCCTAACCGATGCCATGGAAAATGGCATGATATTACATTTTGTTTCCAGAGAAGACTTTGATCAAACAGAAAAAATCATATCGCATAACCAAGATCCAAGTTGGGCCTGGATACCAGAAGGTGGTTATGGTATTACTGGTGCAGAAGGCGCCAAATCAATGCTTACTATTAAAGACACCACAAGTTTTGATACCATTATTTGCGCAGTGGGCACAGGCACTATGATGGCCGGACTCATTAAAGCAGCAGCAACTCATCAAAAAATTATTGGCATAAGTGTACTAAAAAATAATTTCTCTATTGACGCTGAAATAAATGCATTATTGACCGCCAACGAATCAAAAAAGAATTTTGAAATCATACATGGATATGATTTTGGCGGTTATGCAAAACATACAACAGCACTTATTAGATTCATGAATGACTCTTATAAAAATTTGGAACTACCCCTAGATTTTGTGTACACTGCAAAACTACTCTACGCAGTCCAAAACCTTGCTAGTAAAGGAAAGTTTGAGCCTAATTCAAAAATACTACTGATACATTCGGGTGGACTTCAAGGAAACCGTTCCTTTAAAAAAGGAACATTACTCTTTTAAAAATTAGTCTTTTAAAGTAGCGCCAAAAATTTGTTCAAAATTTTGTTTGACTACCTCTTTTACTTCCTGCATAGGCACAGCTCGTCCCAATTCTTTTTGTAAAGACGTTACTTGTTTATCAGGTATTCCACAAGGAACAATATTATTAAAATATGCTAAATCGGTATTAACGTTTAATGCAAATCCGTGCATGGTAATCCAACGGCTACACTTAATACCCATCGCGCAAATTTTGCGTGCTAATTTTTTGTTGTCCGGATCCAACCATACCCCCGTTTCGCCGGCGCTTCTACCTGCCACTACACCATAATGTGCAAGGGTTAAAATAATCACTTCTTCTAAACTTCTTAAATACCAGCCCAGGTCGGTTTTAAATTTTTCTAAATCTAAAATGGGATAACCCACCAGTTGTTCGGGGCCATGAAATGTAATATCACCGCCTCTATTAATATGAAAATAATCGATACCATTGGCCTCCATAAATGCAGTAGTCATCAGTACATTAGCCGCATTGCCATTTTTACCTAAAGTATATACGGGAGGATGCTCAACAAATAACAAATGATTTTTTGTAGGCCACTCCGTTACAGGAATTTCGTTTTGATTCCTGTAACTCGCCTTAATAGCCGAGTTGGCGCTCAATAAAGACTCTTGATAAGCCCAAACCTCTTTGTACCTTCTCGTACCTAAGTCCTCAAAAAAAACTTCCTGCTGCATTGCACAAAAGTAGGAAGGTTTGGGGCTATTTTTGCAAGTATGGAACCGGATATTGATTTATTTATTGAAGAAGGTGCAGAAACCCTCTACGAGAGAAAAACCTTTGTTATAGACAAGGGACAAGAGCCGTTTCGTATAGACAAGTGGGTTCAAACACATATGGAGGGAGCCACCAGAAGCAAGGTTCAACAAAGTATTGAAGCCGGTTTTTTAACCGTAAATGGAAAAAATGTTAAAAGCAACTATAAGGTAAAACCCGGAGACGAGATTTTAATCATGAGTTTGGTAAATCCCGAAACGCATGTTTTAAAAGCAGAAAATATTCCTTTAAATATTGTATTTGAAGACGACGCAGTTATGGTCATTAATAAACCATCTAACATGGTGGTTCATCCGGGGGTTGGAAATTATACAGGCACCTTACTTAATGGTGTTGCTTATTATTTGCAACAACAAAATCCAAACATCGACGAGCAATCATTGCCACGTTTTGGTCTTGTACACCGCATCGATAAAAATACAACCGGACTCATTGTACTTGCAAAAACCGCAGAAGCGGCAGCACATTTAGCCAAACAATTTTTTAACCATACCGTAGAAAGAAAATACACCGCACTTGTATGGGGCGATGTTACAGAAGACAGAGGAACCATTGAAGCACATATTGCGCGCCACAAACAAAACCGAAAAACCTTTGACGCATACCCAGAAGGCGATATAGGCAAACACGCTATTACCCATTACACCGTTTTAGAGCGTTTTAATTATGTAACCCTCATTAGTTGCGTTTTAGAAACCGGCCGAACACATCAAATACGTGTACACTTAAAACATATTGGTCACACTTTATTTAACGATCAAGAATACGGCGGAGACCGCATTTTAAAAGGAACTATTTATACGAAGTACAAACAGTTTGTAGACAATTGTTTTGATGCATGCCCTAGATGCGCACTTCATGCTACTACACTTGGCTTTGTGCATCCTGTCACCAATGAGTTTATGAAATTTGAAGCAGCCATACCTTCTGATATGCTTGCAGCCATTGATAAATGGAGAGGGTATGTACAAAATAAAACACGCACCGAATAGTGCGTGTTTTATAAAAGATATCCATAAAGTTTTTTTACTTTTTAGCGGCCGCTTTTTGTAGCGCCTCTAATTTTGCGATGTATATGCTCCTTCCGTGTGTACCTAAAATGATTTCATTGTCACGCGGATGAACTACAATATCATGAATAGGCACACTTGCTGGTAACCCCTTATTCCACATCATAGAACTATTACCGCCATCTAAACTCACATAAAGACCACCATCTGTACCAACATATAAAACGTTTTCGTTTATAGCGTCTTCTTTAATAACGTTTACAGGCTCAACCGGAAGGTCTTTCATGATTTGCTTCCAAGTGGTACCGTAATCGTCAGAACGGTATACATAAGCGTTAAAATGGTCATTACGGTAGCCGTTTAAAGTTACATACACACGGGCTTCATTAAAAGCACTCGCTACTACCCTGCTAACATACAATCCCTTTGGTAAGCCTTTGTTTAAAAGTGAAAAAGTATAACCACCATCTTTAGTAACCTGAACATTACCATCATCAGAACCTACATAAACAAGACCAAACTTGATTGGGCTTTCACTGATGGTGGTTAAAGTTCCAAAAGGAACGTCACCTTGTGCGGGATTGGTGGTTAAATCGGCACTAAGCGTTACTAAGCTGTCGCCTCTGTTAAAAGAACGGTGAAATTTATTACTTCCATAATAAAATACATCTTGATTGTGTCTACTTAATAAAATAGGTGTTTGCCAGTTGTAACGTAGCGCTGTTTCTCCTAAATCGCGAGAAGGTCTTACCGATTTTCTTTCTTTGGTTAATAAATTTTGACGAGAGTATGCACCAAATTGAGAACCACTATAAACCGTTTTATTGTCTCTAAAATCAACTTGCACTTGCATACCATCTCCACCATTGATACCAGTAAATGGATTGTGCCCACTATCATACCAATCATAATTTTCTTTATTGGTACTAGAACCATACCAGGTTCCATTATCTTGTAAACCACCATACACATTATATGGCCTCGCCATATCCACTGCAATATTGTAAAACTGTCCAACAGCAGGCGTATTGGCTTTAAACCAATGTTCACCATCATCATAAGTAATATTACAACCTCCGTCATTCCCTAAAATCATGTGGCTATCACGCTTTCCATTCATCCAAACATAGTGATGATCAGAATGCACGTTTTCTTTACCAATTTCTTTAAAGTTTTTTCCACCATCGGTGCTTAACACAACACCAACACCTGTTAAAACAATTTTATTATCGTTGGTTGGACTCACAAATACTTTGCCAAAATAATAACCATAGGTACTATAAATACCAATGGTTTTATCGTGCGTTTTTTTCCAGCTCGCACCACCATCATCGCTACGGTATAATTCGGCACCATAAATAGGTGTTTCAAAAAGCGCAGTATTAGCATCGTATAAATAATCCCAAATACAGGTAGGTGCTAAAGTTCCATTTTTTACAGCCTCTTTAATACTAGCAGCTGAATACTTTGTAGGCAGTTGGTTGCGCGGCGATTTAACAAATGCGTTTAATTTTTTATCATCAAGTGCCGCAAATTGTTCTTTGCTTAAATCTTTAAAATCCCTTAAAACATACCTTGTTGTATCGGTGGTATTTTTTAATGCTGTTTCTGGTTGGTGAAAATTATTATCAACAACCGCAAATACGGTATTTGGATTTTGAGGATATACGGCTAAACCAATTCTTCCAACACCATCACCATTTGGAAATCCAGAACTTGGTGTATTGATTTGCTTCCAAGTATTACCGCCGTCTGTACTCTTATATATACCACTTGTTTTACCTGACTCTTCAAAGTTAGAAGCCGTTCTAGTTTTATACCACATAGCCGCATATAATACAGATGGATTTTTTGAATCGATATCTAAATCAACGGCACCTGTATTGGCATCTACATATAAAGTTTGATTCCAAGTTTTACCACCATCTGTAGTTTTGTAAACACCACGCTCTTTATTAGGAGAATACAAATGACCTAAAGCTGCCACCCACGCTGTGTTAGGCTCTTTTTCATCAATCACAATTTTACCAATGTGATGGCTTTCTGGTAGTCCAAGATAATCCCAAGACTTACCACCATTGCTAGATTTATAAACACCAATACCAGCATACGATGATCTACTACTATTTACTTCACCGGTACCAATCCAAATGATATTACTTTTCCAATTCACCGCTATTGCACCAATGGTTAAAATAGCTTCTGAATCAAACACCGATGTAAAACTTTGACCATTATTAATGGTATGCCATAAACCACCTGTTGCATAGGCTACATAAAAATTAGTAGGATCTTCGGGGTTAACAGCCATGTCAACAACCCTTCCACTCATGACACTGGGTCCAATATTTCTAAAGGCCGTTCCATTAACAGTAGAAGCTTCCAATAATTTTTTACGCTGTTCGATAGAAGATAATCTTTCTGAAGCAGGCGTAGGCTTGATTTGTGCGTTGCCAAACAAAGCGAATGTTAGCAAAAGGCAAAAACTGAGTATTTTTCTCATAGTGGTACTTATAATTTGTATTTTTAAGTGATTAAATGTAAGAAAATGCGCCTTCTTTTTACCCTTTTTTCTCTATTATTTTACACGAGTGTAATGGCCCAGTGCAAGACCTTTAAACTCACTTCCAAAGGGGATACGCTCAATTGCACAGAAGCCAGTGGTGTAAAAAGAGGTAAATGGAAAATAGAGTTCCCTCCCATTCGAGGTGAAAGGGGCTACGTGGAAGAAGGAGTGTTTGTAAACGATAAAAAAGAAGGCACTTGGCGCCGATTTAATCTAATGGGCGACCCATTAGCGATTGAAAATTATAAATGGGGATTAAAAAACGGTTTATGCACCTATTTAGCCATTCAAGGTATTGAAAGAGAAGAATCCTGGAAAGCGATTGACCCTTCTAAACCCTATGATACCATTGACGTTCAGGATATCAACAATCCCAATTTATATGAAAAGGTGATTGTAAAAACAACGGGGGCTTCTCTTAAACACGGCACTTGGAAAATTTACGACCCATACACAGGTCAAAAATTAAGAACCGAAAACTGGATACTGGATGTTTTACAAGACCCAAATGCAAAAAAAGAAGGGCCCATTGATACGAGCGGTGAGTTACCAAACACAAACACACCTAAATCAAAATCGGACACCGCTGTTAAAAAAGTAATTCCTAAAGAAGTACTCGAATTTCAAAAGAAAAATAAAGGCAAAAAAATAGTGGACGGTAAAACCGGCGGATAAACCCTTATTTGATTGCCAACATAAAGCTTTTTGCAAAGTATTGCAATTGATAATCGATACTATTACTCCAATATGCTTTGTTGTGTCCTCCAGGCCTTTCGGTGTAATCATGATCAATTTTATTAGTAAGCAGCAATTGATGTAAAGACCTGTTTACATCAATAAAAAAATCTGATACCCCACAATCAAAAATAATATGAAGCTGACCTGACTTTAGATTTTTTGCAATGGTAACCACCGAATAATCGGTCCAGTTTTGAGGTTGTTCGATGATCGTTCCCAATGATTTTTTAATATCCCAACTATTTGGAAAGGGTCTAATATCTACCCCACCACAAACACTACCCGCATTGCCAAATAAATCCGAATGTCTGATGCCTAAAAAGAGGCCACCATGTCCACCCATGCTTAGCCCTGTAATGGCTCGGTGATCTTTGTTTGCAGATGTTGGAAAATTTGAATCGATATAAGGAAGTAATTCTTTGGTAATAAATGTTTCATATTTAATAGAATCATTAATGGGGCTGTCATAATACCAACTACCATATCCCCCATCAGGACAAACAAGCATTACCTGGTATTGATCTGCCCTAGATTGTAATTGTGGCGCATCTTTTAGCCAACTTCCATAATTGCCACTATATCCGTGTAATAAATAAACAACTGGAAATTTAACCCCAGTTTGCTTTGCAGCATTATCAGGAATTACAACAGCTACTTTAACGTTCTTATGCATGGCATTACTATACACTACAATCGTATCAACACGTGCAGCATTTGTAACAAAAGCAATACTTAAACAAACAAAAATGGATAGAATATTTTTCATACGCAGTGTTTAATAAAAAAAGCCACTTGAAGATAAATCAAGTGGCTTTAATTATAGATAATCTTTTATTATTTTTTCTTTTCTTGAGCGGCTTGCATTGGATTTAATCCAAATGACTGACCTCTACCAAGTGTACGTTGCTTGAACAACGTAAACTTACTAGGCTCAGCACTTACATTACCCCAGAAATTATTGGTTTCATTGATATCAGCTGTTTCACGCATTGGATCTAGTTTAATGCTCGCAACTTCTTTACGCGACATAAATACGCGAGAAACTTTGTTTTCATTTTTACGCCAAATTTGCGCGCCAATACGCTCTGTTTCTTTGGTACCATCTTTGTAAGTAAACTCAACAATAATTGGCATTACAAGTCCACCCTTATTGGTAAAAGTGATTTCATATAAATGCACATTACTGTAGTTTGCTTTTTCTTCGTCAGATAATACTTCGGGTGCACCAAAAGAAGGCATGCTATTTTTAGTTACAGAATCATAAGGCTCAATACCTCTTGCATAACGCCAGTAGAAATCTCTTAATGAAGTATCTGCATCCGTTGCAAAAATGATTGACTTGTCTTCTCTGTTTCTAATTTTAGAAATATCTTCAAATCTATTAAGTGTTGGTTTATCAATTGGCATTTTCATACCAGCTGCTCTACCACCCATACCACCAGCACGTGGTTGCGCAGATGCATCATACACCGCATGTGCTACCGAATCAATAGCTATATCACAAGCTTCAATACTATAAAACCAACCTCTCCAAAACCAATCTAAGTCTACAGCACTTGCATCCTCCATGGTTCTAAATAAATCGGCAGGTGTTGGATGTTTGAATGCCCAACGTCTTGAGTATTCTCTAAATGCAAAATCAAATAGCTCTCTACCCATGATGGTTTCACGTAAAATATTTAAACCAGTACCTGGCTTAGAATACGCATTAGGGCCAAACTGAATAATATTTTCACTGTTGGTCATAATCGGCTCTAACTGATCTTTAGGCGCTTTCATGTAATCAACAATACCAAAAGCAGGTCCTCTACGTGAAGGGTATTTGTTATCAAACAATTCTTCAGTTAAATATTCAACGAAGGTATTTAAGCCTTCATCCATCCAAGACCACTGACGCTCATCAGAGTTCACAATCATTGGGAAGAAATTATGACCTACTTCATGAATGATTACGCCAATCATACCAAGCTTTGTTGCTTCACTGTATGTGCCATCTTTATTGGTACGACCATTATTAAAGCAAATCATTGGATATTCCATACCATTTGAAGCTTCAATACTTTGAGCAACAGGGTACGGATAAGGGATTGAAAATTTAGAATAAGAACGAATGGTATGCGCTACAACTTTAGTAGAATATCTTCTCCATAAATTGTAAGCTTCTTTAGGATAGCCACTCATACACATCACTTTCTTACCCTCAACATAAGTTGGCATTGCATCAAAAACAAACTTACGGCTCGCTGTCCATGCAAAGTCACGCACATTATCTGCTTTGAACACCCAAGTTTTTTTAGCTGTGCTTTTTTGCTTTTCTGCATTTTTAGCTTCTTCAAGTGTTACTACTTCAACTACATCTTTTGCAGTTTGCGCCGTTTTCCAACGAGCCAACTGTGCAGGTGTTAAAACCTGTGCATAGTTTTGACACTCACCTGTACCCATAATAACGTGATCGGCAGGTGCAGTAATAGATACATTATAATTACCAAAAGTTAAAGCAAATTCGCCTCTACCTGTAAACTGATGATTTTGCCAACCCTGAAAATCAGAGTATACGCAAAGTCTTGGGAACCACTGTGCCATGGTAAACACACTGTTTCCATCTTCAGGGAAGAATTCGTAACCCCCTCTGCCTCTAAACACCAAACGGTCAGAAATTTTGTACGACCATGTGATATTGAAAACAAATTTTTGACCTGGCATTAATGTTGTTGGTAAATCAACACGCATCATGGTTTGATTAATCGTGTATTTTAAAGGCTTACCGTTAGCATCTGTAATTTTAGAAATAATATGACCGTAGCCATTGTCTTTTTTTGCATCTTCCAAGGCTTTAATAGATTCTTGAGAAACCTGACGAAGCGAACTTCCGTCCTGAAAATCAGCTTTGTTTACGGTGCTATGCTCGTTTTCATCAAGCTGTAACCACAAATAAGTTAAAGCATCTGGAGAGTTGTTAAAGTATGTGATGGTTTCACTTCCCTTTAATAAAAGATTGGCTTCATCGAGTTCACACTTGATGTTGTAATCGGCACGTTGTTGCCAATATTTTGGTCCTGGTGCACCACTAGCAGTACGATACTCGTTGGGCGTAGATAAAATAGTCCCTAACTGCTCAAACTTATTTCCGTGGTTTGAGGTTGGGTTGTTTTGAATGTTTTGCGCAATCGATACAGTGCTCACTGCAACAAACATTAAAAATGCAAAAAATTGCTTCATAGCATAATTGATTAAAGATGAAAATACCGCTCAATGGCCATTTGAAGAGAAAGTGTAAAGATGCCACCACTGACAATCAAAATAAAGTCTCTTCTAGGGGCTTTTAAAAGCGTTACGAATATAAATGAAATAACTAAAATAGCCATCACAATAAGAATTTGGCCTATTTCAAGCCCCACATTAAAGGCCAGTAAGGCTGGAGCAATATTTTGCTGTAATCCCAACAGGCTTTTTAGGTAAAAACTAAATCCTAACCCGTGAATAAGGCCAAAAAATAGGGCAAAAAAGTAGATAACCGGAAATTTGGTATTAAAACTAAACTTCTTAACAAACATATTACTAATTGCTGTAATAAGTATGGTTACAGGAATTAGAAATTCGATCCAATTGGTGGCAAAATCGAGGTAATTAAAGACACTTAAAACAAGGGTAACCGAATGCCCAATGGTGAAGGCGGTAACAAGAATTAACCACTTTTTCCAATCAGATAGTTGATACCGAATACATAAGGCAGCTACAAATAAAATATGATCCATGCCAGATAAATTGGCAATATGATTGAATCCTATTTGTGTATACATCCAAAACTCATGCATAAAAATCAAATTTTAATTAGACCTTTGTTGTCTAGATCAGGACATTATGGTAAATATACTAATTCATTGGACGCTCACGAGCCTTTTGGCCATTTTGCACCCATTTTTTGTGTCTGTTATAGACATCACCCATAATCCAAAAGAGAGAAGTATTGAAATGAGCGTTCGCATTTTTAATGAGGATTTAGAAAAAACACTTCAAAAATACACCACTACCAAAATAGATATTTTACAACCCACCAATAGGGCTTTTGTTAATGAAGAAATTCAAAAATACATGACAAAGCATTTGACAGTTTTGGTTAATGGAACGCCCATTAAATATACCATCATTGGTTTTGAACAGCAAAAAGAAAGCACCTGGTGTTATTTTGAAGCACAAAATATTAATAGTGCCAACACCGTAGGAATAGACTGCGATATATTATACGATTTAGAAAACACGCAGGTCAATATCATACATGTTAAAAGTAAAGGCATCGAAAAAACGTACAAGTTGGATTACCCCAATAAAACCGCGAATTTTACTTTCTAATTAATCCTCATCACTTAGCGTAACAAGAATTTTATCGATACGGTGCTGATCCATATCTACAATCTCAAACGTAAATATTTTCCAAGTTAGTATTTCGCCAGTCGTTGGAATCTTTTCCAATGAATGAATAATAAAACCTGCAAGCGTATCAAACTCCTGATCACCTTGCAGCATAAACTCAGTTTTATCAAAATAACTTAAGAAATCATAAAACGGCAATTGGGCATCAATTAAATAAGTACCATCGGCCCTTTTTAAAATTTCATAATCATGGTCTTCTTCTTGAGGAATATCCCCTACAATTGCTTCGAGAATATCATTAAGCGTAATTAAACCCTCTATCGACCCGTATTCATTGACAATAAAACAGTGGTGAATTTTTGATTGCTTGAAACTTTCTAATACTTGATACGCCGAGTTGTTTTCCGGAACATATTTAGCTTCTTTTGCTATATCACGCACCAATTGTGCGCCATCCGCTACAAATAAATCTTTGAGTGATACCACCCCTTTAATTTGATCAATACTACCCTCACATACAGGATACATGGAGTGCAAACTTTGAGGCATATTAGCCCGCACTTGTGCAACCGTTTTAGTAGACTCCAACCATAAAATATCACTTCGATGCGTCATCAGTGATGTTATGTTTCTGTCACTTAAATGAAATACCCTTTCAATAATTTCTTGTTCTGCTTCCTCAATGGTTCCTTGCTCGGTACCTTCACTAATAATCGCTTTAATTTCTTCTTCTGTTACCTGATTGTCATTGGGCTTCATACGCAAAATGCGCATGATTAAATGAGACGATGCACTTAGTAGCCATATAAATGGATACATGATAAATGTAACTGATTGCATCACTACCGACACCGATTTTGCAATGCCTTCTGGATTGCTTAACCCAATTCGCTTGGGCACCAGTTCACCAAGCACCAATGACACATAGGTTAAGAGAACTACAATGATGAGTGTTGCAATTGTTTGTGCATAAGGCGCAATCATTGCAAACTGAGTGAGCCAATTTTGAAGCGGTTCTTTAAATGTTCCTCCCGAATAAATACCCGTTAAAACACCCACAAGGGTAATACCAATTTGAATGGTAGATAAAAATGTATCGGGATGGTTGGCCAATTTAAGTGCGCGCTTAGCATCCATATCACCTTTATCTGCTTGAGCCTCTAACCTTGCCTTACGCGCAGAAACAAGCGCAATTTCGGCCATAGAAAAGAACCCGTTAATAAGTATCAGTCCTAGAATTATAAAAATCTCTGTCATTGATGTAGTATCGTTTGATGTAAGTCTACTTTGCCAAAGTTACGATAATATATGGGGTTACTTCCTTATCTCTTGTAGCCGGATTTAAAAAAGGAAGTGTAAGCATACTCACCCCAAAATAAGCGTTTTTATGTAAAATGCTAGATCCAGTGAATTGTTGCTGAAGTTTGGGAAAACTCGTTGCTTTAGTAATGAGTATTTGACCTGGCGCTAACAAGCTGCTATCAAATAGCCTTTCAAATGAATGATTGCCATAAAAATGAAGCGCCCTACTTTCATCTATCTCATATAAGTATACATCCTTTTTTGGTAACTTATTTTGATTGATAAAAGCTGCTGCAGAAACACCCAGCTCATACTTTAAAAGCCTTGGGTAAAAAGAAGTATTTAATATAAAATTAACACCTAAGATGGTGTAAAGCGCTAGTGAAATAAACTTTGGCGTTTGCCCTTTGTAAAATAGCAACAAGTACAAGAAATAGACAGCACCCATGATGGCAACTATTTTAACATAAACAGGCATGTCAATAAAAACAAACAGTACAATCATAATTACAGCAGCCCACAACAATGTAAATATGAATCCATGAAAATAGAGTGCTACTTTTTTAAGTTTCAAAAATCCATCCGAAAAATAAATTTGATGTAACCCTTTTGCTGTAACTATTGCAGCGAATGGTAGTACCACAAAAATATAATGCGGCAGTTGCGCCTGACTTCTTGCAAGCATACAATAGGTGGCAATAAATCCACCCGCCGCAATAAACTCCTCATGATTTTGTAGTTTAAACCTAGATTTTAAGATGTCTTTAACAGATATCACCAGCGCCATGAAAAATATAAAGATCCATGGCAAAAAACTCCAAAGCATGTTTTCCAATAAAAATGTAAAATGATTCATTTCATTGAATACATTTTCACCCGTATACCTTCCAAAACTTTGGGTCCAATAATAAAAACGAAGTCCCGACTGTATGGGCACGCCATGAATAATTTTTCCAGGTTGTAAATCAAACTGCTTGTAAAGTCCAATGCTCATTGGAATTAGTAGAACCCCAACTATTATTACACCCAATATATATTCCCACCTAAAAAATTGCTTCCAATTGCGCTGCAATAAAAAGTGTATTGCAAAACTTACGCCCGGAACTACAATAGCAATTGGCCCTTTGGTTAACATGCCAAGTCCAATGCCCATAAAAGCCATCACAAAATGTTTCCAAGCATTACTTTGGTACCACGCCGCTAACTGCCAAATACTAAACATCACAAATCCCATAAGCATGGTGTCACATCTAACATCATGGGCCATTAAAATAAAAGCTTGTGATGATGCAAGCACCAAAACAGATAACTGCGCTATTAGCTCATTGTAATATAAAAGGGTAAACCTATACACCGACCAAAGTGCCAGACCTAAACACAAAATGGAAGGTAAACGGTAGGCCCAATCATACACGCCAAATAACTGGATACTTAAGGAGGATAACCAAAATAACAAAGGAGGTTTATCTAAATAATCTTTTCCTAAATCATAGAGTTGTAAATAATTACCGGTACTGGCCATTTCGCGGCTCATAGAGGCATACTGTGCTGCATCTATATCAATTAAAGGGATGCCGAACATTCCTATCACGCATACCAAAGAGGCGGCTACCAACGAAAAAATAAAAAATTTTTGACTCATGCGCTTATATGTAATGGATCTGATTTTTGATAGACCCAACAAACAAAATGTCCTATTGCCAATCCAAGTAATGCACCAAATATTACATCTAAAGGATAATGAACCCCAACATAAACCTGAGCATAACAAATAAATGCCGCCCAAATAAAAATGAGGTATTTCCAATTACCAAAAAAACGACCAAGGGTTACAAACAAAAAAGTAGCGACCCCAAAATGATTGGTAGCATGTGATGATGTAAAACTATAACCGCCCGAACAATGATCCAATAATAACCTTACTTGATCTGAAAAAAGTGGGTCAGCACAGGGCCTTGGACGTTGCACCCAATTTTTAATTATGCTACTGCTTAATTGATCAGTTAATAAAACCGAAATAAATGCAAACAACAACCATACCCACCCTTTTTTGCCAAAATTGACAAATACAAAAACAATTAAAAATAAATAGAACGGGATCCAAAAAGTTGATTCTCTAAAAAAAGGCATCAGTGTATCAAGTATTGGATGGGTAGCAACACGATTGATGTATACAAACAAACTTTGATCAATTGATTGCAAGGATTCAAAAAAAGAAGACATAAACAACAACTTAATAATTAAAGATACTAAGAAATCGAATGCTTTTGAGCCACTAAAATGAGACGATCAGAACGCTCAGGTTCAAATACATTGAGCTGATAGTCGCCAAAAGTTGCCATTATTTGTAGGCCTGCTTTTTGCATAAAAACAGTAAAATCTTGTAGGTTATACTTTCTAACACGCTCTTCAAAAATCCCCATAACTTCATGAGATGTAGCATCAACAACTTTGATTTCTTTAAATAAATAAAGATTATCCTGCCATTTTTTGGTGTGAAATATTAAATGATCCATTTGAAGCATCGTATCATTACCGTTTGTATCTTCTATCAATCCAACATTTAAATAATCGATGATCAGGGTACCATTCTCTTTTAAATTTGCCGCCATGGCGCTTATGGCCAATTGGTGCTCTTCGTGGGTATCAAAGTAGCCAAAACTTGTAAAAAAATTAAAGGCGTAATCAAAATGATTGGCTTGAAAAGTTTCCCGCATATCATGACAAAAAAATTGCAACCCCTTGGTTTTCATATTTGATGCTGCTTCTATAGATGCAGGCGACAAATCAATACCAGTAACATCATATCCCGCATCAAATAATGCCTTGCTATGCCTGCCCTTTCCACAAGCAATATCAAGCATTGTTGCATGTGGTAACGGCTTCAAATAAGCGAGCAAATTATCAATAAACTGTAAGGCTTCTGTATCATCACGGTGCTGATACAATGTGTGATAATAGCTAGAATTAAACCAATCTGAAAACCAACCCTTTTTGCGCATATAAATGTTTAAAACTCATGCGAAATTAGGGTAAGCAAAGCAACAAATTTGATTTATGTTTGCAGCTTTAATGAATAAGTGATATGGCATTAATTAAAAGCATTTCAGGCATTAGAGGCACTATTGGAGGTGTCCCAGGAGAATCCTTAAGTCCACTAGATATTGTTCGTTTTGCTGCAGCCTACGGTTCATGGCTTTTAGAGCACTCCAATGGCAATAAAAAAGTAGTAATTGGAAGAGATGGAAGAATGAGTGGAGAAATGGTACAATCCCTCGTTGTAAACACACTCATAAGTTTAGGTATAGATGTTATTGATCTGGGCTTAAGTACAACACCAACCGTAGAAATGGCAGTTGTATTTGAGAAAGCGGCAGGTGGCATCATTTTAACGGCAAGTCACAACCCCAAAGAATGGAACGCCCTTAAATTACTCAACCACAAAGGTGAATTTATCAGCGGTGCCGATGGCGCTACCCTATTAGATATTGTAAAGGCAGACAATTACAATTTTGCGAGTGTAGATCATTTAGGTACTGTTACTAAAAATGAAACTGCATTAGACGAGCATATCAAAGCTATTTTAGCCCACCCACTCGTAAACGTTGATGCTATTACTGCTGGCAATTTTTCGATCGTTGTTGATGCAATTAATAGCTCAGGCGCATTTGCTGTTCCGCAATTATTAACAGCACTTGGTGTAAACCAAATAACAGTTATCAACGAAGAAGTTAATGGCAAATTTGCCCACAATCCAGAACCCTTACCAGAAAATTTAAGGGCCTTATGTAGTGAGGTTTTAAAACAAAATGCAAGCATGGGAATTGCCGTAGATCCTGATGTAGATAGGCTTTGCTTTGTTTGTGAAGACGGCACTTTATTTGGAGAAGAATACACACTGGTAGCTGTTGCAGACTATGTTTTAAAAAACAAAAAAGGAAATACGGTAAGCAATATGTCTTCTACGAGAGCGCTGAGAGATGTTACAGAAAAGCATGGTGGCACGTATAGGCCAAGCGCCGTAGGTGAAGTAAATGTTGTTACAAAAATGAAAGCCACAAATGCAGTTATTGGTGGTGAAGGCAATGGTGGCATTATCGTACCTGAATTACATTATGGAAGAGATGCTTTAATTGGTATTGCACTATTTTTATCACATTTAGCCATTGAGAAAAAAACAGTTCAACAACTCAGAAATACCTACCCTGACTATTTTATGAGTAAAAATAAAATAGAACTTACCCCCGGTATTGATCTAGAAAAAATATTTACGAGCCTCAAAGAAAAATACAAGAACCACAATATCAACACAGAAGATGGTTTAAAAATTGATTTTGAGCAGGACTGGGTGCACCTAAGATCAAGCAATACAGAGCCCATTATCAGAATTTATGCCGAAAGCAATTCTCAAAACGTGGCTGACAACATTGCTCAAAAACTAATGAAAGACATCCAGGAAGTGGCTGTTTCTATCCAATAAATTACAAATTCTTATCTTTGAAAACATGGAAAGGATTTACCTAGACAATGCGGCCACTACCCCATTAGACCCAGCGGTGCTTGAGGCAATGATGCCTTACATGACAACCCATTTTGGTAATCCATCTTCGATTTATAGTTATGGCCGTGAAACACGCTTGGCCATCGAAAATGCGCGAAAAAAAGTAGCCGCGTTATTAAATACCCGACCATCCGAAATATTTTTTACAAGTGGAGGAACCGAAAGTAGCAATACCGCTATTCGTGCAGCAGTGTACGATTTAGGCTGTACCCATATTATATCTTCTCCCATCGAGCACCATGCTACCAGCCATACCGTAGAATATTTGCATAAAATTGGGGCTGCCTCTTTAAGCTATGTAAAGCTTTTACCTAATGGTCATATAGATATAGATGATTTAGAACTGCTTTTAAAAAATAGCAGCCAAAAATGCTTGGTAACACTCATGCATGCCAACAATGAAATTGGCAACATGATTGACTTACATCAAATTGGGAACCTTTGTAATACCTATAATGCCATTTTTCATAGTGATACGGTACAAACAGTGGGACACTTTCCTTTTGATTTAAAAAATACCCCTGTACATTTTATTACAGGTGCGGGTCACAAGTTTCACGGGCCAAAAGGAGTTGGTATACTATACATACACGAGTCCATTAAAATTAATCCAATGGTTCATGGTGGTGCGCAGGAGCGCAATATGCGTGCAGGCACCGAAAATTTATATGGTATAGTTGGCTTTGCAAAAGCACTAGAATTAGCCACTGATCAATTTGAAAAAGATAGTACCTATATACAAGGGCTTAAGCGTTACATGATGGAGCAACTTGAGCAAAATATTGCTGGTGTAACATTTAATGGTGATCCATTGGGATCCGCTTTATACACTGTATTGAGCGTGAATTTTCCAGCTTCTAGTAAAAGTGAAATGCTATTATTTAATTTAGATATTCACCACATTTGCGCAAGTGGCGGAAGCGCTTGCAGTAGTGGCGCCAATGCGGGCTCACATGTAATTAGAGCTATTAACAACAACCCGGATATTACAACAGTTCGTTTTTCCTTTAGCAAGCACAACACCAAAAATGAAATTGATGTTGTGGTTGCCAAATTAAAGGAAATGATTTAATCCTATTTGTTTTCTTCTTTAGACATTACTTTTCCAGGAATTTGCACTGATGGATTATACATCGTTTGCATTTGCGTGAGCGCTTGCAAATACCCTTCGGCTGTTTGTTTTTCCTGTGCCATATTATCGGCTTTCATGCCAGATAATGTATTGTAATATTTAACCTGTTGCTCTAAATCTTTTTTAACGGCTGCACTTACTTTTTGAACGAGCGCCTGATCTCCAGCTAAATAACAAGCTTCTAAAAACAAGAGTGAATTTCTATTGTGCAAGTTACCTCTACTCGTTAAGCCATATCCAAAATTGCTTTCATGCATCATTTTGTCTACTTTATTAAGTACCGCTTTTGCTTCTTCTTTTCTATTTTTTGCAGCTAAATCAATAGCAAGTTCGGCGTATGCAGAACGGATACCACCTAAGTGTCTTCTATTTTCTTCATCAAAATAAACACCTGGCTTATCGGCATTGCCAAATGCAAACTTGTTGGTTAATTTATCGAGCATCCAATCCGTATTGACCCTGCTATTTTTAACAGGTGCCAAACGGTAGCTTAGTCCATCTCTACGCAAATACTGATCAAATCCAAGTTCTGCACCTGCATTGGTAAAGTAAATAGGACGCTTCCAATTGTTGGCAGCGATAATATTTAACACCGCAGATTCGTTTTTCATCAACGCATTACGTGGTAATGAAAAATCGAGTGAAGACAATACACTATCCGTTGCATTTACCGTGCCATTTTTGATAGCTGCAGCTACATCAACAGGAACTGTCACATTTTTTACAGGGAAACTGTAATCATTGTCTGGATTATCGGCGCCCACATAATTTTTCATAACGTCGTATAAGTTGTAGAACTTATCGTCAGGCATTGATACGTTTGGTTTGTATTCGATATAATCACGCTTACTACCTTCAATTTGATCTGCAGACCATATCACGTCTATCGCTGGGCTTTCATTTACTTTATAACGAAGTTGATTGATGTACCAATCGATACCAAGTAAACTATAATTGATTACACGAATGTCTTTTCTAATACCTTCTACCTCCTGTGCATACCAAAGTGGGTAAGTATCATTGTCGCCAAACGTAAATAAAATAGCATTGGGTGCACAACTTTCTAAATAATCTTTAGCCAAATCTCTAGCGATTACTTTATTGCTTCTATCATGATCATCCCACTCCTCACTAGCCATTAAAGCAGGTACAGCTAACAAACATACCACCGTTGCAAGTGATGCAGCAGTTGCTTGATTAATTGATTTACTTAATAATTCTTTTACCATTAAAACGCCTAAACCAATCCAAACAGCAAATGCATAAAAGCTTCCTACATATGCATAGTCACGCTCACGTGGCTGGTATCCTGCTTGGTTCAAATAAAGTACAATGGCAAAACCAGTAAAAAAGAACATTAAAAAGTTAACACCAAAATCTGTTTTCTTTTTCTTGTAGTGAAAATACATACCAAGTAATCCTAAAATAAATGGAAGCGCAAATAGTTTGTTGTGCGCCTTATTGTTTTTTAGGCTGTCTGGCATTGCAGACTGGTCGCCGTATAATAACTCATCAATGGGAGTAATGCCTGTAATCCAGTTACCATCTCTTACATTACCTGCAAACAAACCTTGGTTATCGTTTTGTTTACCTGCAAAGTTCCACATGAAATACCTGAAATACATCCAGTTTAATTGATATCCAAAAAAGTATTTGATATTATCTACTTGATTTGGAGAGCGTTCGTAGGTACCATCCTGCAAACGATTGATGCCTAAATAGTAAGCATAATAATCGGCATGATTTTGATCATTACTTAAATCCCATACACGTGGGAATACCATTTTATCTTCTGCAGCAAAAACATATTTACGGTCTTCGCCTAGCTCAATGTATTTATCAGTAGACTTTTGATAACGCATGCCCGTGGATTTTACATCAATGGGTCTAGCACTAAATTTTTGTCCATATAACAAAGGAAAATCACCATACTGTTCACGACCTAAGTAACCTACAAGGCTAATTGGGTTGTCTACATTGTACATATCTACAGATGGATTGGCACTGCTTCGAATCATCGTGGTTAAATAACTACTGTATCCAATTAACATAAATGTTAAACACCAGATACCAAGTCTAAGCATCGACCATCCTTTTGATGCAGCTACTTTTAATCCATACCAAATAAGTCCCGCAACTAAAACAAAGAAAGCAGCGAAGCCTGTAAAAAATGGTAAGCCAAAATTATTTACAAAAATGCGGTCAAAAGTACCAGCAAATTTTACGGTGTACTGAATAACACCTACTTGTACAATTCCTGTAATAGCACAAGCAATCACAAAAAATATATAAATGCCAGCGTATGTTTTTTTAGTGCCTTTATTTAAAGACTCGAGGTAATATAGTAAACCAATGGCAGCAATGGTTCCAAGTAACATAAGCCCACCCAGTGTGCTATCCATTTCAACTCCACGCTCTGGATTCACTTCGGCATTGGCTACAACAAGTCCGCCGATAAAAGCAAGAACGCCACCAACACCAATGATGCGTACGAACCACTTTCTAATTAAAGCATAATTGAAACTGTCTTGTTTTTTGAAATAATAAACCATTACAATAGCAGGAATGGTTAATAGGTTTAAAAGGTGAACCCCAATAGAAAGGCCCATCATAAAAAATATAAAAACAATCCACTTATCTGCATCTGCTTCACTAGCATGATTTTCCCATTTTAAAATGGCCCAAAAAACAATGGCCGTAAAAAAAGAAGACAATGCATATACCTCACCTTCTACAGCGCTATACCAAAATGAATCACTAAATGTATACGCAAGCGCACCAACAACACCAGCACCCATTACACTTATAAGTTGAGCACCAGAAACAGTGTCGGTGGTTTTAATACCCATAATTTTGCGCGCAAAATGGGTAATGGTCCAAAACAAAAACAAAATGGTAAATGCACTCGCAAGTGCACTCATAATATTAACAGCCTTGGCAGCCGTTAATGCATTATCACCAAATAATACAATAAATACGCGACCAATAATTACAAATAAAGGAGCTCCCGGCGGATGCGGAATTTGAACCTTAAAACAACTACTCACAAACTCACCACAATCCCATAAACTACCCCCAGCTTCGGCAGTCATAATGTACACAGTGGCGGCAATCAAAAACACCACCCACCCTATCAAATTATTAATTCTAGTAAAAAGCATAATTCTTCGTTTTAAAAGACAGACAAACATAACTTTTTAATCGTAAAATCTAAAGCCAAAAGGCTATTATTTCGCATTTTAAGATACTATTAAGGGACAAAAATCCTTCTTCCTGCTTATCTTTGTGGGCTCATGAGTCAAAACAGAACCGTAGCTTTTCATACACTTGGCTGCAAACTTAACTTTTCGGAAACCTCTACCCTTTCTAGAATGCTAGAACAGGAAGGTTTTGATAAAAAAGAGTTTGATGATTTAGCGGATGTGTATGTTATTAATACCTGTTCTGTTACAGACAATGCCGACAAAGAGTGTAGACAAATTGTACGTAGGATTCAAAAAAGAGCCCCCGAAAGTTTTGTTGTTATTACGGGCTGTTATGCGCAGTTAAAACCCGAGCAAATTGCCCAAATACCTGGAGTTGACCTAGTTCTAGGAGCCGCCGAAAAGTTTAACCTGGCTTCCCATATAAGCACCCTTTCTAAAGAGAACCCTACCACCATTTGTAGTTGCGATATTGCAGATGTAACTGGATTTACAGCTTCTTTTTCTCAAAATGATAGAACCCGCTGCTTTTTAAAAGTACAGGATGGCTGTGATTATAACTGTTCTTTTTGCACCATTCCTATGGCAAGGGGTAAAAGTAGAAGTGATGTAGTGGCGAATGTAGTGGAGCAGGCTAAAACAGTGGCTGCTAGCGGTGCTAAAGAAATTGTTTTAACGGGCGTTAATTTGGGAGATTTTGGTAAAGGTCCTAATGGAGAAAAACATACCGAAAGTTTTTTTGACCTTATTCAAGCACTCGATACCGTAGAGGGCATTGAACGCTTTAGAATATCCTCGATAGAGCCCAATTTACTAACCCCAGAAATCATTGAATTTGTAGCAAAGAGCAATAAGTTCATGCCACATTTTCACATACCCCTGCAAAGTGGTAGTGCCGAAATTTTGGGACTGATGCGTAGGCGCTATAAAAAAGAATTGTACCAGGAGCGGATTGCACTCATTAAAAAATTGATACCACACTGCGCCATTGGCGTAGATGTTATTGTTGGTTTTCCTGGAGAAACAGAGGCACACTTTAAAGAAACATTTGACTTTTTACACGATTTAGATATTAGCTACTTACACGTGTTTACCTATTCAGAAAGAGACAATACAAAAGCATTAGAAATAAAACCAGTAGTACCTATTGCTACCAGAAATGAACGCAATAAAGCACTCAGAAATTTATCTTTTATGAAGCTTCAATATTTTACAGCACAGCATGTTGGAAGCACCCGCAAAGTGTTATTTGAAGACTTTAATAAAAATGGAATGATGGAGGGCTACACCGATAATTATATTAGAATTACAACGCCTTATAGAGCCGAGTGGGCAAATCAAATTATTGATTGGGAAATGCGCTAATAGTCATACTATATAAGGCTTACATGGGAGTGCGGGAATTCTACAACCATCACCTGACCTAAACTTTGTAACCTAACGTATACCTTCTTTTTATCACTATAAGTTACCACGCCTTCTCTATCCATGAACACCCCGTAGTTGATCCTGATTTTTGTATCTTCTCTAAAGCCTTCGTCAGAAATTAATTGAAGCGTAGCCTCTTTTTCGCCTAGATACTTTTTAATCATATCTATTTCTTCTTCTCTGATAATAGCAGGCTTTCCTAAATAAAAAACGAAGTTTAAGACACCATCGGTCATTTTAACTTTTGCAGATTCCGTTTCGTCGATATGTACAAATACATAGGATCTAAAAAGAGGTTCTTCAATAATTTTTTTTCGGTCGGACCACTGTTTTTCTAGCTTTTGCAAAGGGCACCAACATTCTATCCCTTTTTTCTTAAGCTGTGTGTCAATTTTTTTCTCCCACCTAGGCTTGGTATACAGTGCATACCATTTCTTTTGTTGCTCCATACTTCAATTACTTAAACACAAAACTAGACTTGGCAAGTATCATTTTATTCATCACCTTAACAGTCTCGCTAATTGGCATATCAGACGCAATTGCAGTAAGCCATGCTTTGTAACGCTCCCCTTTATTTTTATCAGGGTTGTTATAAAATTTGGAGCTATCAACAGCCACAGGCTTTACAGACAAAGGTTTTGACACTTTTTGTAATGCAGTATTTTGTTCTACAACTTTTTTAATTTTTGTTTGTAGCGCCTGGTAATTCGAAAGATTCAATGGTGCATACCCTTCAGAAGTACTAGCAATCCAAGACAAATTATTTTTAAGCGTTATAAAATTAGCATCTTTTGCAACCCTTTCTTTTTCGGCGGCAATAGCAGCTTCATAAACGGCACTTTGACTCCATAAAAAATAAGGCGCGGTTGCTATTTTATGAAAAGGCAGTGCAGACTCATTGTCTTTTTCTCTTAATTTTAAATACTCATAACTATCCGGTAATACGATATCAGATTCCACCCCTTTTAATTGCGTAGAAGCCCCGTTTACACGATAAAACATTTGGAAAGTTAGTTTTACAGCGCCCATATCGGTACGGCCACTAAACTGATCAATGGGGTTGCCAAATGGAACGTTACGCTGAACGGTTCCCTTACCATAGGTAGAAGTACTTCCAATAACTACACCTCTTTTATAATCTTGAATAGCACCAGCAAAAATTTCACTTGCAGAAGCACTGAATTCATTGACCATTACTGCTAGTGGGCCATCGTACAATGTACCCGATTGGCGATCGCTTAAAATATTGGATTTGCCATCTCTATCTCTAACTTGTACAACTGGTCCTTGGTTTATAAATAAACCCACCATTTGAATTACTTCATACAAAGATCCACCACCATTGTTGCGAAGATCAATAACAATACCTTTTACATTTTCTGCCTTGAATTTCACAATTTCTTTGGCTATGTCTTCTGAACATCTGTTACCATCTTCTCTTTCGTAATCGGCATAAAATTCTGGTAAATAAATGTATCCAATTTTATCTGTTCCTTCTGTTACAATGGCACTGCGCGCAAAAGTTTCATCCAGTACAATTTCTTCACGAATAAGAGATACTACTTTAACAGTTCCGGTAGCTTTTTTAATTGTAAGTCTTACCTCGGTACCTTTATTTCCTCTAATGATCTTAACAGCGTCTTCGGTGGCATAACCTACAACATCCACTGGCTCTGCGTTTCCTTGTGCTACCTTTAAAATAATATCATTGGCATCAATTTCTCTCGACTTCCATGCCGCACCACCCGGTTGTACCGATGCAATTTTTATCCCATTTTCATCTTCACCTAATTGTGCACCAATACCATAAAACCTGCCGCTCATACCTTCATCAAAAGCACGTTTTTCGATGGGTGGAAAATAATCGGTGTGTGGATCCATAAGACCTGTGATTGCATTGATAAAAGCCGTAAAACGCTGGTCTTCATTGAAGGTTTTTTGAATACGTTCAAAACGTTTGTTGGTTGCTTTTAATACCTGCTCTCTAGCCATACGTTCAAGCGTAGAATCTGGTTTAGCGACGTAATCTTTTTTTCCTTTATTTTTTTCTCTTTGTTCTAAATAATCTGCGTAACGCTCAAGTGCTGCATAGGTCAATTGCTTTCTCCAACGGTCTTTACGAGCGGCTAACGTAACTGCAAAATCCTGCTTATTATTATCTAAAAGCACCGAATCATTGGCGTTAAAATTAAAAGGCGATTTTAAAATTTCTTTGTACAAAACCATGGTTTCCTCTAAGCGCTTTGTATAAACGGTACTTACAGCTGGAACAAATGCGATTGGCGCTCCTTTTATTTCATCATCCAAACTAGTTTCAAATTTTTTGAAACCAGCAATATCTGATTGCAAAAACAAAGTTTTTTCGGGATCCAATGCTTTTAAATAAGCCGTAAAAACCTTTTTAGAAAAATTATCGTCGATAACTTTAGGGCTATAGTGCTGCGCCTCCAACAAGGCCCCTACCGTTGCAAGTAGTTTTTGACGTTGTGTTGGCTGAAGTTCAGTGGTAACCGTACTTACCTTAAAGGCAAAAAAGACAGCGCCGAATAAAACAATACCCGCTAATAAAATCCCCTTCCTTGTTTTCATAAATGCTTTAAATTTTTCCATGTTGGAAATATGGTATAAATCAAAAATAACTGAAAAGAGGCAGCAAAAAACAGGATTCTAGCCAAATTAACAAAGGTTTTGATAAGCGGTAACAAAGAAAGTTTAAAATGAGATTTTGTAAAATGCTCAATTACCTTATTTTTGCACTCCCTTAAACGGAGAGCGTAGCTCAGTAGGTTAGAGCGTCAGTTTGTGGCACTGAAGGCCGTGGGTTCGAGACCCATCGTTCTCCCATTACAATTTAAAACCTATAAGTTCATGCTTATAGGTTTTTTAAATTAACAACACTATGTCTCCTCTTATCCTTTCAATCCCACTGATATCAGCATTCATAGGCTGGTTTACCAATTGGATTGCCATCAAAATGTTGTTTCATCCTAGGCTTCCAGTAAAAGTTTTAGGCATCACTTTTCAGGGTATTTTTCCAAAAAGACAGGTACAGTTTGCCCAAAAATTAGGGAAACTTGTAAGTGAAGAGCTCCTTTCTTTCAAAGATATTGAGGCAAAAATCACCGATGGAAACAACCTTCAACAGGTAATGCCGCTCGTAGAATCGCATATAGACAACTTTTTAAGGAACAAATTGGCCTCCGAAATGCCTATTATTAGCATGTTTATTGGCGATAAAACCATAGAACAGCTTAAATCCGTGTTTATGAAGGAGTTGGAAAGCTTATTTCCAGTACTCATGGCAACTTATATGGAGAAACTTAAGCATGAGCTTGATTTAGAAGCGATTGTAACCGAAAAAGTAAGCAATTTTAGTTCTGATAAATTGGAAGAGATCCTACAAGCCATCATGTCTAAAGAATTCAGATTTATTGAAGTGATAGGCGCGGTTTTAGGCTTTTTGATTGGTATCCTTCAAGTTATCATTACCTGGATTGGCCAATAACCTGGTTTTTTTGTCGTTTTTACCGATAAAATCAGTGTATTCAAGTCGATTTCAAAACTTTACCCCCAAAAAATTGTCATATTACCGCTTGTCCTATCAATTACTTGAAGTCAATTAATTGATGGAACTTTGCATAAATAATTATAAATAAATAAGATGCGTAAAATAATAGTAATAATTACATTATTCGTTGGCTTTTGCTTAAACAGTGCCCTAGCCCAGTATCCAGGTGCTAGAACTGGGGGTATGCCTACAGGAGCCCAAACCAATATTGGACATTTTTACGGCAAAATTGTTGACAGCAAAACCAATAAGGCACTCGATGCCATGACGGTTCAGTTAACCGGTAACAAGTTTGATACCGTAACCAAAAAAATGAAGGAAGCCGTTTTAAGCACCCAAATTACCAAGGCAAATGGTGATTTTAGCTTCGAAAACCTTTCTTTATTTGGCAATTACAAACTAAAGGTTTCAGGTCTTGGCTTCAAAACATTTGAACAAACCATCAGCTTTGGTATTAAAATGCCGCAGCCTGGTGCCGCTCCCAATATGCAACAAATGCTGGGTATGGCCGACAAAGACTTAGGCAATATCAAAATCACTGCCGATGCCACAGACCTAGGTAACGTAACAGTAACCTCCTCTAGTAAGCCGCAATTTGAAATGGGGATTGATCGTAAAATATTTAATGTTGATAAAAATTTAGTGAGTACGGGACAGTCTGCAACAGAAATCATGAAAAACATTCCATCTGTAAACGTAGACATCGATGGTAATGTAACATTAAGAAACGCTGCACCTACAATTTTTGTAGATGGCAGACCCACTACCCTAACACTTGATCAAATTCCGTCAGATATCGTAGATCGTGTCGAATTAATCACCAACCCGTCTGCTAAATTTGACGCATCAGGTGGCAATGGCGGTATTATCAATGTCGTACTAAAAAAGAATAAAAAAGTAGGCTATAATGGAGGATTAAGAACTGGTATAGACTCTCGTGCGAAAGTAAATTTAGGCGCTGATATTAATATCAGACAAGGAAAATTCAACACATTTTTATCTGCCAATTTAAACCAGTTTAAATCCATTAGTAATAGCTCAACAGTAAGAGACAACTTCTTTGCTACGCCAAGCGGCATTAGCAATACTGCAAAATCAATCAATGAAGGTGGATTTAGTTTTATGAGAGGTGGTTTCGATTATTTCATAGATAACAGAAACACGTTGTCATTTTCAGGCAATTACAACAACGGAAATTTTGATTCGGAAAATAACCAAAAAGCAGATTCTACCATCAAGGGTGTTTACACATCTTACAATGATATCAGAAGCGGCAATGTTTCTACCTCTAATAATTTTGGTGGTCAGTTAAGTTTTAAGCACAACTATGCAAAAAACGGTGAAAGTTTATCTGCAGATATTAATTACAACGAAAGAAATAGCAACAACACTTCAAACGTTAATACCCAAACTTTCTTCATCAATAATACCCTAAAGGGATTTCCACTATTGCAACAAACCATTGGTTCAGGTAATTCAAGCAACATTACGGGTCAATTGGATTATGAAAATCCTATTACCGACGATAGCAAACTTGAAATGGGAATAAGAGGCGCCGTTCGCTTAAACGAATCAGTATCCAACCAATTCAGATACAATCCGGTTACTGCAAAATATGATATGATCTCAAGAATCAGTAATAGTTTTAAATCCAATGACCAGGTGTATGCAGCATACGCATCCTATACATTTAGGGTTAATAAATTTAACTACCAATTAGGACTTCGTGCAGAGAGCTCTAATTATACTGGTACACTTTTAACAGCTACCGGAAAAGACTCTGCTAGCTTTAAAGTACAATATCCATTAAGCTTAATCCCTACTGCATTTATAACGTACAAGCTTTCAGACAAGCAGGATTTACAATTTAACTATGCACGCCGTATTAATAGACCTAACTTCTGGCAGTTAATTCCTTATCCAGATTTTTCTGACCCACAAAATATTAGTGTAGGTGACCCAGGTATCAGACCAGAATTTACCAACTCATTTGAATTTTCATACAACAATGCATACAAAAAAGGTGCTAACTTTTTAGCTACCGCCTTCTTTAAATACAGCACTGATTTAATCACGCGCTATGTATATACCGGAAAAAATGAATTGAACCCACTTGATACCATGCCGGTTTATTATAGCTCATACATCAATGCCGACAATAGTATCATTTTTGGATTGGAATTAAGTAATAAAATACCTGTAACAAAATGGTGGGATTTAACCATTAACGGTAATTTATTCAGCTCGCAAATTAACGCAGTCATTCCAGGTCAAAATATTAGCAACGACGCGCAGGTTAGTTGGTTTGCTAAAATGAATAGTAGCTTTAAATTAAATAAAACGCTTTCCATTCAATTGAGTGGTGACTATCAGGCTAAAACCATCCTCTCTCCAAATGTTGGCGGTGGTGGTGGCCGAGGCGGTGGTGGTGGCTGGGGCGGCATGTTTGGTGGCGGCGCACAAACATCGGCACAGGGCTTTAATTTCCCTCGTTATGGGCTTGACTTAGCCATCAGAAAAGAGTGGACATGGAAAAATGGTAAGAGCGGTTCTTTAACGCTTAGCATGAACGATTTTTTAAGAACACAATTATTTAAATCATATTCTGAAAGTAACTTCTTCACACAAACAAGTGAGCGTAGAAGAGACCCGCAAGTATTAAGGATGAATTTCAATTACCGTTTTGGTAAATTTGATGCTGCACTTTTCAAACGTAAAAATACCAAAGCAGATCAGAGTGGTGGCGGAATGGATATGATGCAATAAAATATTTGACGACCGATGTTAGCGGTTCTTACCCGTTAACATCGGTACAAAAGAAAAAATATCAAAAGACTCCTCGGTTATTTCACCGTTCATGTCTTTAGTAATTCTGATCATTCTTTGCTGATCACCTTCTCCCTCATTTACTGGTAGCACCATAATACCACCAGGCTTTAATTGCTCCACTAGTTTAGGCGGAATAAAAGGCGCAGCTGCCGTAATAATTATTTTATCGAAGGGCGCATAAGTAGGAAGTCCTTCGAATCCATCTCCATAGAAAAATTTAATGGTTGGGTACTTTGCTTTAAAGACATAGTCTTTGTGTAAATCGTATAATTTTTTTTGACGTTCGATGGTATAAACACGAGCACCCATTTCAGCTAAAATGGTAGCTTGATACACACTCCCCGTTCCTATTTCTAATACTTTATCTAACTTATTAATTTGAAGTAACTGCGTTTGATACGCTACCGTGTGCGGATGTGAAATAGTTTGCCCTTCACCAATTGGAAAAGCCCTGTCTTCATATGCTTGAGTTACAAACGCAGAATCTAAAAAGTAATGCCGAGGCACTGCATTGATGGCTGCCAAAACAGACTCGTCGGTGATACCCTTTTCACGAAGTAGATCCACCATTTGCTTGCGAAGCCCCTTATGTACGTGTTTGTCTTCTAATTTTTGCTGCATGATACACCCTATGCCAAAGACATGTCTTTAATGATTCGTTGAATTTTTTGATCGAGGCTAGCAAAAGTGGCATCATAGGCTTCTTTAGAAGCCAGTGTTGTGTGTACACTAAAATAAAACTTTATTTTAGGCTCCGTACCTGATGGCCTTGCCGAAATTTTACTTCCGTCGGCAGTAATGAATTGAAGCACATTACTTTTAGGTAACGATAATTTCCAGGTTTCCCCGCTTACCAAATTTTTTCCAGTTTGCATATCGTAATCCAACATTTCTACTACTGAAGAACCATCAATGGTTTGTGGAGGACTGGTACGGTATCCTTCCATCATAGCCGCAATTTCTTTTTGACCATTCATGCCTTTTTTGGTAATACTTATAAGCTGTTCATAGTAAAAACCATACTGCATGTATAGCTCGATCATTTTATCAAACAAGCTCTTTCCTTTTGCTTTTTCGTAAGCAGCCATCTCACATAATAAAGCAACGGCACTCACCGCATCCTTATCTCTAATTTCATTTCCAATCATGAGACCAAAACTTTCTTCACCACCAATAACATAGTTTTCGTTGGCCTCTTTTTCTTTGATGAGTTCTGCGATCCATTTAAAACCTGTTAGCACATTATAACATGCTACCCCGTTTTGTTTGGCCACCTCATTAATCATTGCAGTTGTTACAATGGTAGAAATAACCATATCGTTTGGCTTTGCAATACCTTTTGCTTTTCGGGCTTCTATGAGGTATGCAAATGCTAATACAGCTGTTTGGTTACCATTCATGAGTACCCACTCTCCTTTATGGTTTTTTACACCAATACCTACCCTGTCGGCGTCGGGATCTGTACCCAATAAAATATCGGCACCTAACTCTTTTGCTTTTGCAAGCCCCATCGCCATGGTTTCGCTTTCTTCGGGATTGGGATAGCCAACCGTAGGAAAATTACCATCAGGCGTTGCCTGCGCTTCTACAATATGAACATTGGTAAATCCAAAACGAGATAGTACTTCTGGAACAAGTGTAATGCCAGTGCCATGAATTGGGGTATATACAATGGATAAATCATGCTGCGCTTGTATTACTTCGGGATACACACTTAAGCCTTTAACCATGGCAATATAAGCCTCGTCCATATCACGGCCTATGATGGTAATATTTGCTTCGCCACCAGTCCAATTCACTGCATCAACACTTGTAATGGCTTCCACTTCTTTTATAACATTTTTATCGTGTGGAGGTACGAGTTGACCACCATCATTCCAATAGGCCTTATAACCATTGTATTCTTTAGGATTGTGGGATGCTGTGCACACCACACCTGCCTTACAACCAAGTTTTCTGATGGCAAAGCTTAGTTCAGGCGTAGGCCTTAATGCCTCAAATAAATAAACATGTATACCATTAGCAGCAAATACACCTGCCGTTGTTTCTGCAAAAAAACGGCTATTATTTCGTGAGTCATGACCAATCACCACCGAAACCGGGTCATTGCCATATGTTTTTTTAAGGTAGTTGGCAAAACCTTGTGTAGCCATACCTACCGTGTATTTGTTCATTCGGTTGGTACCCACACCCATAATGCCACGCAATCCTCCAGTACCAAATTCGAGGTTTCTATAAAAAGAATCTGCTAATTCATCTGGTTGCAAATTTGAAATGGCGTTTTTAGTTGCCTCATCGTAATTTCCAGTAAGCCATACCGATACCTTGTCCTGAATAGTTTGATCCATAAAAAATTGTTAAATACCTTACAAAATTAATAAAAATTATGCCTTTGCTTCTACGCAAACCCCTTCGATTTCTGAGCCCTCAACAATAACCCGAATATGTTCTTGTAAAGAAGTAGAAATAGACAAACCAACATAGTCTGGTTTAACAGGATATAAACGGTACATCCTTTCTACGAGTACCAATGTTTGAATACTTACTGGATAAAAATCTAGTAATGGTTTAAGGGCATACAAAAGCGTTTTGCCACTATTTGAAACATCATCCACCAAAACAATATGCGCACCCGTAAATTGTGCAGGAGCACTATATGTAATTGTTGAAGGCGTATCCTTGTCTAAACTTGCTTCTAAAATAGTGATTGTACAATGAACATAGGGCGCAATTAATGCAGCCATTTTATTGGCGATTACCACCCCATTGTTTCTGATGCCAATTAGTACCAAAGACTTGGTTGAAGGCGCTATATTTTCTGCTAATTCAAGTGCCATGCGGTGCATTTTTTGGCCGGCAGCAGCAGCAGAAAGGATAGAATTATTGGGTTCCATAGACACAAGATTTAGTATCAAATGTAACAAGAATATTTGCACAATAGTAACTGAATCACAACTAAATAAAACAACTTATCTTAGCAGTCTAATTGTGCACCATGGAAATGTTAGCCCCACTGATTTTTATAGCCCTTTTGGCTACTGCTGGCTTCCTTTTTTATAAAAAGGCCTCCCTCATAAAAAAAACCATTTTACTGGGAAAATCTGAGATTCAATACAACGATTCTGCACGCAGATGGAAACAAGTATTACTACTTGCATTTGGACAAAAAAAGATGTTCAAGAATCCACTGGTTGCTTTTTTGCATCTTATTATTTATGCTGGCTTTGTAATTATTAATATAGAAGTTTTAGAAATTATTATTGACGGACTTACCGGCAAACACCGCGTTTTCTTACCATACATTGGAAACTATTATAGCTTCTTTATCAATGTGTTTGAATTATTAGCTTTTGGTGTAACCGTTGTTTGTATTGTTTTTTTAGTGCGCCGAAATGTTTTGTACATCAAGCGCTTAGCAAGTAACGATTTAGCGGGTTGGCCAAAAACAGATGCGAACCTCATACTCGTTGTTGAAATTGTATTAATGACTTTGTTTTTTTTAATGAATGCCGCCGACCAAACCCTTCAAGGCATAGATCCTACGCATTATCCGGCAACAGGGTCGTTTATAATTTCGAGCAACTTAGTACCATTACTAAATCAGTTTTCGCCAACTACCTTGATGATTATTGAAAGAGGCGCTTGGTGGCTTCATATTATTGGAATTTTAGCATTTTTAAATTACCTACCCTACTCAAAACATTTACATATCATTCTTGCGTTCCCAACTGCCTATTACAGTGCATTAGAACCAGCAGGCAAAATGAAAAATATGCCGTCGGTACAAAATGAAGTGTTGTATGCGATGGATCCAAGTAAAGCACCAACAGATGCTGCGCCACCTACTACATTTGGCGCCAAAGATATTTTTGATTTGAATTGGAAGAGTTTAATGGAAGCATATAGTTGTACCGAATGTGGCAGGTGTTCTGCAGCATGTCCAGCAACAACTACAGGTAAATTATTAAGCCCTCGTAAAATTATGATGGCTACTAGAGATAGACTTGAAGTAGTAGCGCAAAACATTCAAAAAAACACAAACTTTGTAGACGATCAAAAAACACTGTTACATGATTATATCAGTGTTGAAGAACTTAGGGCATGCACCACTTGTAATGCATGCGTAGAAGCTTGTCCAGTTAGCTTATCACCACTAGATATTATTATGGAACTAAGAAGGTCTTTAATCATGGAAGAAAGCAATGCCCCTTCTGAATGGAATAATACTTTTTCAAATATTGAAAATAATTTTGCGCCATGGAAATTTTCGCCAGAAGACCGTGAAAATTGGGCAAAAGAAAACTAATACGATACTTATGAAAGTAAATACAATGGCCGAGATGATGGCTTCAGGAACAATGCCAGAATACTTATTTTGGGTAGGTTGTGCTGGAAGTTTTGATCAAAGAGCACAAAAAATAACAAAAGCTTTTGCACTCATTTTAGATAAAGTAGGCATTAGTTATGCGGTTTTAGGTAAAGAAGAAGCATGTACTGGTGATCCTGCAAGAAGAGCTGGTAACGAGTTTCTATTCCAAATGATGGCCTACCAAAACATTCAGGTCATGAACGCGTATGGTGTTAAAAAAATAATTACTACCTGTCCACACTGTTTTAATACCATCAAAAACGAATACCCTGAGCTAGGCGGTAATTACGAGGTAATTCATCACACAACCCTCCTTCAATCTTTAATCAACGAAGGAAAAATTGTTTTAAAAGAAGGCGGCGTTTTTAAGGGTAAAAAAATATCTTACCATGATAGCTGTTATTTAGGACGTGCTAATAATATTTATGAAGCCCCACGTAAGGTTTTAGAAATATTAGACGCAGAACTTATTGAAATGAAAAGATGCCGCTCTAATGGACTATGCTGTGGCGCAGGTGGCGCACAGATGTTTAAAGAAGAAGAAGCAGGCACCACCAGAATTAATATAGAAAGGGCCGAAGAAGCCGTGGCAACAGGGGCTCAAATTATTGCATCGGCTTGTCCGTTTTGTAATACCATGATGACAGACGGGATTAAAAACAAAGAAAAGGAAAATGAAATGGCCGTGCTAGATATAGCAGAGCTCATTGCAGAAAGCATGGCTTAATTAAAATATTGAATGATGAATTTTTCTATAGAAGAACATATCCCATCTCATTTTAATGACAACGCACGAGTTTGGATTTTTCAAAGCAGTAGACTTTTTAGTATGTCAGAAGCTTTTGAAATTGAAACGATTTTAAAGGATCATTGTAGCGGATGGAAAAGCCATGGTAAAGAGGTTAACGGCTATGCCAATTTGTTTTTTGGACAATTTATTGTTGTAATGGCCGATGAAACCGAAGCAACTGTTGGCGGATGCAGCACCGATAGTTTATTTAGAACCATCAAACAAATTGAGGCCCTTTGCAAAGTCAATTTATTTGATAGGCAAATGCTTGCTTTTCTAGTAAATGATAAAGTTCAATTATTACCACTCGCACAAATCAAATACGCGGTATCAAACAATCACATCAGCCCAACCACAATCTATTTTAACAATACCGTAGGTACTAAAAAAGAATTGATGGCTAACTGGATGATTCCTATGAACGAGAGCTGGCTTTCAGCAAAGGTTTAACGGGTTTTGTTACCACTTTATTAAGTTGATAACTCACAGCAATCCGGTAGTTTCTTGTATTACTTGAACTAAATGATTCTAAATTAAAATTAGCACCGTACGCAAAATTTCGGAACTGCTGCTGTGTAGTAGGGTCTATAACATTAATAGAAACAATTAAACGGCGGTCTAAAAACTTCCGCTGAACGCCAAGGTTAACCGTTAAATTACTCCGACTCCTTCCTTGTGGATCTGCAAAATTATTATAGCGCGCGGTTCCTTCAAAACTAAGCAGGTTGCTTGGTGTAAAATTATAATTAAGGCTAGTGTAAAAAGTAGCACCATCACGGTATTTGTACAAGAGCTTTTCGGCAGCACCGTACTGGTTAAAGGTATAACCCGCACTCCCATTCATTCTAAACTTTTTTGTAAAAGTATATCCACCCCAGGCACTGGCTTCATATTCACGCCTATCTGCAATATTTTTCCAAGTTACTTCCGTTTTCCCACCCGCTTGTAGCGTACGAATACTATTAAAAACCTGTGTTAATTGATTGTAACCGAGTGATGTATTCACGTAATACTTGCCCTTTACGTAACTAAAATTCCAATCGTAGTTATGTGATAGTGTAGGCTCTAGATAAGGATTGCCAAACCTGATATTATAAGGGTCACTATAATCGATATTGGGGTTTAACTCGCCAATGCCAGGACGTCTAATGGTAGCCCTATACACAAGTGTCGTGTTCATTTCTTTGGAAAATTCTTTGCGCAAAGTAAAATTTGGCAATAGGTTTAGGTATCCATTGTCAACATCACTGGCATTCCCTTTTAGAAATACAAACTGCAAATTGGTATACTCGGCCTGTACACCAAAGGATAAGCGGTACTTGCTTTTAAAATTGTATGACAATCCCGCCCTTGCTGTTGCTACGAGTTGTGTGTTGGTGAAATCGTTACTTAATAGATCATTGGTAGCAAATACTTGGTCTTGTTTTCGAAAAAACTGTGTGTTAACCCGTCCATGGTACCATGAATTTAAAACAGAAACGCCCGCATTAAAATTGTGTTGCTTGGTTTTTAATGGACGTAAAAAATCTATGCGTAGTGACGCCGAATTATTGTCAGTGTTAAATAGTTGACGCTGTGTAGAATCAACCCCAGTAGGCGTTTTATCAGGAAATAAGAACTGTTGAAAAAACAGTTTATTAGAATGGCTATTTGATAAATTGGCATTTGCAATAAAGCGAAGGTACCCAGGCCCTGTTTTTTGTTTGATATTGTAACTGCCAGAAACTACATGATTCACCCCTCCTCCAACGCTGTGGTTGTTTCGATTGCTTAAGCGGTAAATTTGCTGTTGGTTATTGATATTGGTAAAAGTGTTATTGGAATTGTTATCAAAAGAATTTGGATTGAGTTGATAGGTAAGTGATAAAATATGCTGCTTATCAATTTCGTAATCGGCTTGTGCCCTAAAATTAGGTCTCGATGAAAAATTAGTGAACCTATTTTGTGTGTTAAAATAGTTTACAGAATCTCTATAAATATTTTCTCTTTTAGAATAACCATTACCCGTTATCGTACTTACGCCAACACCCCCATTTAAGTTCAAGACAAGTTTTTGATTCCGGTAACTACCATTAGCAGATGTGGCAGCCTCCCCCCTTGTTCCAGCACTTACACTTACTCTTCCAACCCATCCAATTTTACCTTTTTTAGTAACGATATTAATGACACCGCCCGTTTCTGTTGCGTATTGTGGTGGAGGCGTAGTCATGACCTCTATTTTGTCAATACTATTTCCTGGCAGGCTTTCTAACAAGTCCTGGAGTTGTTGTGCATTTAAATCGGTGGGCTTATCATCTATGAGTATGCGAGGCTCTTTTCCTTTCAATAAAATTTTTCCATTGGGGTCGTTGTTAATGAGCGGCATGTTTTTTAGAAGCTCGGCAGTGGTAGCACCCCCACTTAACGCACTTTCGCCCACATTAAAAATGATTTTATCATCCTTGTTTTCGATCAGTGGTTTTTCGGCGTATACAATTACTTCGGAACTGGCCAACCCTGATATATTTAATTTAACGTCACCCAAATTAAAATCAAAGCGCTCTTCTCTTAAAAAAATACTATCGAGTGTAAGATCTGCGTAACCTACCATCGATACTTTAAGCTTGTAATATCCAAATGGTAAATTGATACACTCAAAAGCACCATTTTTATCCGAGATCACTTGCGACAATATGGCCGTGTCCGTTATTTTTTTTAACTGAATCGTAGCAAATGACAATGGCTTACTGGTTCCTGCGTCTAATACATTGCCAATAATAAGCCCCATCAAACGTTTTGTTTCGGGCGGTTTTTGGCTATATCCCTGTATCCAAAAAAACAGGGTACTGATTATGCATAAAAAAGACTTCATAGTATCGATTACAAAATAAATCTTTATTAGGAAGATGAGAAATAATAAGGGCTAATTGGTTAATTTTACAGGTAAATTCGGTTATCATGTTAACAATCTACGGCATACCCAATTGCGACACTGTAAAAAAGTGTTTAGACTGGTTTACAAAACACAAAATTGAATACGTGTTTCATAATTACAAAAAAGAAGGAATAACGGCTACACTACTTAAAGATTGGATGTCTCAACAAGATTTTACACTGATCGTAAATACAAAATCTGCAACGTACAAGAAATTGAGCCCCGCTGATCAAGCAAAGTGTGCAAAAGCAGCTTCTGCTATTACCGTATTACAGGAAAATACGAGCCTCATCAAAAGACCCATTGTAACAAAGAAGGGAAAAATAATAGCGATTGGTTTTGACCCAGAAACTTACGCAAGTCTATTTTAAAATAGATGCTAGTTTTTGTAAAAGGTCTTCGCCTCTTAAATCTTTACCAATAATTTTTCCGGTAGGATCAATTAATAAATTAGCAGGTATACTTTGAATACGGTAAAGCTGTGCCACTTCGTTACTCCAGTATTTTAAATCACTAACATGCGTCCATGTGAGTTTGTCTGCTGCAATAGCCTGAATCCAACTATTTTTATCTTGATCTAAAGAAACACCTAACACTGTAAAGTTTTTTGATTTATAGGTATTAAATGCAGCAACTACATTTGGATTTTCTTGTCTACAAGGTCTACACCAGCTAGCCCAAAAATCTATTAGTACATATTTACCTTTAAATGAAGATAACTTAACTGGCTTACCATTTTGATCATTTTGCGTAAAATCAGTTGCCATAGAACCTATTTGTCCAATTTTAGCATCGTTTACAGATTTTACAATCATTTCAGAAAAATAGCCTTTTTGAGCAGCAGGCTGTAACGCATTAAATTTAGATTCTAATTCTTGTGGTCCAGAAAATAAAGGTCCGACAGCAAAAAGTGCAAATGAACTTACTACAGATGCTGGGTTTGCATTTACAAAGCCTACTGTTTCATTTAAAAGCACTTGCTTATAACTATTAAACAAATTAATGAGTGAATCACGCTTTGGCGTTTGGGCCGTTTCTGCCTGAATAAGTGGCACAATGGCGTTGAGTTTATCTTTTAAAGGAGCAAACTGAATTCTAAATTTCTCGTAGGTCTGGTGTAAAACCGATCCCGTTAATTTAATTTGATCAGGCGCAGCTAGATCACCCTCTATAATTACAGCTTCGTTACCAATAAACATTTCGATATTTAGTTGAGGCGCCGCAGAAAACGATAGCTGCAATAGCATGCCCTCATTCACCGTTCCTTTTAAAACAAAAGCGCCATCCGTAATATTTCCGGATGCAAGTACTTGACCATTAAAAACATTTTTTATAGTAGCCGTACTGCCATTTGTTAATCCCTTCATTTTGCCATTTACTGTAAAATCAGCAGCAATGGCAGATTGAAAAGCAATTAAAAGAGAAAGCGTGTATATGATTAGTTTACGCATAATAAATATTTGAGTCTATTTTTTGTGTCTATTTTTTAATATTTCAATTACATCCTGCAAATTATATCCTTTTGCCTGTAATAAAATTAAATAATGAAAAAGCAAATCAGAAGCTTCATTTAAAAACAATAAATCATTGTCATCTTTAGATTCAATCACAAGTTCTACTGCCTCTTCACCCACTTTCTGTGCTATTTTATTAATCCCTTTAGAAAACAAAGAAGCCACATAAGAAGTTTCAGGGCTATCATGTTTACGACTCGCAATAACCGTTTCTAAATACGTTAAAAAATGAGTCGAATTGTTTTCCTCTCCCCAGCATGTATCCGTTCCGTTATGACAAGTTGGGCCAACAGGAACTGCTTTAATTAAAAGCGTGTCGGCATCACAATCTAGTAACATTTCTTTGTAATTCAAAAAGTGGCCACTCTCCTCTCCCTTTGTCCAAAGCCTATTTTTTGACCTACTAAAAAATGTAACTTTTTTAGTAGAAAGGGTTGCTTCAACAGCAGCTGCATTCATAAATCCAAGCATTAAAACCTTGCTGGTTTCAATATCTTGAACAATGGCGGGCACAAGCCCATCTGTATATTTTGAAAAATCAATGTTATCTAACATAATTGGTAGTAAAAGTAAAAATTAAAGCCTAATTGGCAAGCCTTTGTCTAATAAATATGATTTTAAAGCATGTACTTCAATTTCCTTAAAATGAAAGATACTAGCCGCAAGCGCTGCATCTGCGGCACCCTTTGTAAATACATCCTCAAAATGCGCCATCGTTCCACCACCCCCCGATGCAATAATTGGTATTGCAACTGCTTTAGAAACAGCGCTTGTAATATCTAAAGCAAAGCCTGCCTTGGTACCATCATGGTTCATGGAGGTTAAAAGAATTTCGCCAGCACCGAGCTTTGCAGCTTCTTGCGCCCAGGCTAGGCAGGTAGTTTTGGTGGCCACCGTGCCGCCATTTAAATATACATACCATTCACCATTCGCTTCTTGTTTGGTATCTATGGCCACCACAATACACTGACTTCCAAATTCTTTGGCTAGGGCTGATACGAGTTCCGGATTTTTAAATGCTGCTGAGTTCACGGCTATTTTATCGGCACCATTTTGGAGCAGTACACGCACGTCATCAATACTAGCAACGCCACCTCCAACCGTAAATGGAATATTGATAACAGCCGCAATTTTTTTGGCTAAGTCTGCAAGTGTTTTACGTTTTTCGTTGGTAGCGGTAATATCTAAAAAAACGAGCTCATCGATCCCCGCAGCTGCATAAAAAGCGCCAAGCTCGACAGGGTCACCTGCGTCACGAATGTTTTCGAAATTGACCCCTTTAACGGTTCTTCCATTTTTAATATCCAAACAAGCGATAATTCTTTTTGCTAACATACTTTTAAGTTATGCGTTAAACTGCTGCAATGCTTTAAGTGAAATACGGTTTTCATAAATGGCCTTACCCACAATGGCTCCAGCGCAACCAATACCAGCAAGTGTTTCAAGATCTTGAAGCGAACTAACACCACCACTTGCGACTAATTTTAATTGAGGGAATATCGATAAAAGTGATTCATATAATACGGTAGATGGCCCTTCTAAACGGCCATCTTTTGTAACGTCGGTACAAAAAATATTGGTGACTCCCTGGTTCATATACCCGCCAATAAAATCATTGATAGAAATGTCAGATGTTTTCAACCAACCATTTACAGCGATAAGATTGTCTTTTACATCGGCGCCTAAAAAAAATGCTTGGGCACCATAGGTACTTACCCAGTTTAAAAAAAGTTCAGGGTTAGCAACAGCAATACTACCAATGGTTGCCAGGGATGCACCACGCTCAAAAACAAGTGCTACATCCTGATCTGTTTTTATGCCACCTCCAAAATCAATCACTAGTTTTGTATGCAGCGCAATGGATTCGAGTACTTTCCAGTTTTTAACAACCCCTGCTTTAGCGCCATCTAAATCCACCAAGTGAAGCCTTTTAATTCCAGCATCTTCAAATGCCTTTGCCACTTCCAATGGATTTTCGTTGTAAATGGTTTTTTGCGCATAATCACCCTGCGTTAAACGAACACATTTTCCATCAATAATATCTATAGCTGGTATGATTTGCATCTTATTTAATATCTAAAAAGTTTTGTAATATTTTTTCTCCTACAGCAGCGCTTTTTTCGGGATGAAACTGAACTCCATAAAAATTGTTTTTTTGAAGTGCTGCACTGTATGGCAATATATAATGGGTAGTAGCTATAGTGTCAGGTCCAAGAGCTGCATAATATCCGTGAACAAAATAACAATAAGCATCAGGCGCCAAGCCATTAAATAATGGTGACCCATACTCACCTATTGTATTCCATCCCACCTGCGGAATTTTATCGGTTCCATTGGGTAAAAAAGAAACAACAGATTCATCAAACACAGATAAACAGGGGGTATTATTTTCTTCAGAAAATGAACATAACAATTGCATACCTAAACAAATACCTAGCACGGGCTGCTCCAATGTTTTAATAACGTTATATAAATTTCTTTCCTTTAAGTAAGTCATAGCAGTACTCGCCTCCCCAACACCCGGAAAAATAACACGATCCGCTTTTTGCAATAGCTCCACATTGTCAGTTACAACTGCGCTAACACCAAGTCTTTCGAGTGCGTAGGTTACAGACAATATGTTTCCTGCATTGTATTTTACGATGGCAACATTCATATTACTTTTGACCAATTACAGATGATAAAAATTGAGCGGTAGTGGATGTAACGTCTACACTATTTTCAAGCGCTTTAATATACGCAGATCCAATAATAGCGCCGGCCGTATGCCTCGAAGCCAGTTCAAATGAAGCCGCATCTTTAACACCAAATCCAACCAAAATAGGATTGATTAACCGCATCTGTTTTAGTTTTTGCAAGTAGGCATCAACTGCATCAAAATTAAGTGCAGAGCCCGTTGTAGCTGATGCACTTACTGCATATAAAAAACCAGAACTTAAGGAATCCAGATATACAATACGCTCAGTGGGTGTTTCGGGCGTTACTAAAAATATAAAATCTAACCCGTGCTTTTTTACAATGGCACCATAGGTAGCTTCAAACTCGTAGGCAGGCATGTCTGGTAAAATAAGACCATCCACCCCCACTGCTGCAGCTGCTGCACAAAATTTTTCGAAACCATATTGCAACACTGGATTCATATAACCCATAAGCACCACAGGTATATTACTAGTGGCTCTTAATGATTTCAATTGATCAAACAAAACCTCAATAGACATACCATTTTCAAGCGCTCTAGCGCCACTCTCCTGAATCACGGGCCCATCAGCTAATGGATCAGAATAAGGCATACCCAATTCCACTAAATCTGCCCCATTTTTTTCGAGGGCAGCGATGATTGGAAGTGTACTATCTAATGCCGGATAACCAGCCGTGCAGTATACGTTTAATACCTTTGATGACTTGGTATTAAACACTTTTTTTAGTCTTGTCATGAATCTAATTTTTGCATGTACGTAGATAAATCTTTATCACCTCTTCCACTTAAACAAATAACAACGGTATCGGAGGGCTTCCATTTTATTTGATCGAGTGCTGCAAAAGCATGTGCAGTTTCTAGGGCTGGAATAATTCCTTCTGTTTTACTCACATGAAAAGCAGCATCCATGGCTTCATCATCTGTGGCACTTAAAAACAAACCTCTTCCCGTTGAATACAAGTTTGCATGCATGGGGCCAATACCAGGATAGTCTAAGCCCGCCGAAATACTGTGCGGCTCAATTACCTGACCATCTTGTGTTTGCATTAATAAACTTTTACTTCCATGTAATATTCCGGGTGTACCTAGTTGTGTAGTAGCGGCACTCATATTGGTTTGCACCCCATGGCCAGCAGCCTCAACTGCTACAATTTGTACCGAAGGCTCTTCTAAAAAATGATAAAAAGCGCCAGCGGCATTACTACCACCACCCACACAAGCAATAACATGTGTTGGAAGTTCGGTGCCGGTTTGTGCTAGTAATTGCTTACGGATTTCCGCACTGATCACACTTTGAAACCTTGCAACCATATCTGGATATGGATGCGGCCCAACCACACTTCCAATAATATAATGGGTATTAGTAGGATTATTGATCCAATCTCTAATGGCTTCGTTGGTCGCATCTTTTAATGTTTTACTGCCACTTGTTGCAGGCACTACGGTAGCGCCTAACATACGCATACGTGCTACATTGGGCGCCTGCCTTTCAATATCTTTCTCACCCATGTAAACAATACACTCCATACCTTTTAATGCACAAACCGTTGCTGTTGCCACACCGTGTTGCCCAGCACCTGTTTCTGCGATAATGCGCGTTTTACCAAGCTTTTGAGCAAGAATAATTTGACCAATGGTATTGTTAATTTTATGCGCACCGGTATGACACAAATCTTCTCTCTTTAAATAAATCGTTGTTCCATACTGTTCGCTCAAACGTTTGGCTAAAAATAATGGTGTTGGCCGGCCCACATAATTTTTCAAAAGATCGTTCACCTCTTCTTTAAAATTGGGATCGTCCATGATTTGTAAATACTGGCTTTTAAGTTGTGCCACATTCGCAAATAACATTTCTGGAATAAAGGCACCGCCAAAATCCCCGTAATAACCATGCTCGTTTGGATTTGTAAATGTTTGTTGCATAATTATAGCGCTTTAATGGTAGGAATAAAAGATTGTAATAGTTGAATGTTTTTTTGGCCTGGTGCGGTTTCAAACTTACTGTTTACATCTACAGCAATGCAATTACCTACTGCACTAGACTGTACAAATGATGTTATTTTAGAAACATCATCCGGGCCAATACCCCCACTTAAAAAATAAGGTTTTTGACCTGTAGCGTTAGCAAGTTTTTTCCAATCAAATGAAATACCAGACCCGCCATAAACACTTGAAGCGGTATCAAATAATAAATAATCAATGTCTTCTAGATACTCGGAAATTTTATAAGCTACATCATCTGTTTCTGAAATTCTAAATGCTTTAATAACAGGGTAATGATTGGCCATTTCTTTACAATAGTTAGGCGTTTCATCTCCATGAAGCTGCACCATATCAAGCCCCGCTGCGGTAGCTGTAGCAATAACCTTTTCCATAGGTTCATTCACAAATACACCTACTTTTAATACCCCTGGCAACTGAACGTTTTTAATTTGATCAAGGCTTAGTGTATGCAGTGCATAACGCTTTGAAGCCGGGTAAAAAATAAATCCAACATAATTTACACCCGCTTTGCTTAAAGCAAGGGCCTCATCTATACTCGTAATGCCACAGACTTTAATTTTCATTTTCCTGTTTTTTTAATTCAGCTACAAAAGCTTCAAATGCTGCTGCAGGATCGGATGTTTTCATAAAATTTTCTCCAATTAAAAAACCATCAAAACCTTCTTTTTTTAGTTCAAGAATGGTAGAAACCTTACTGATGCCACTCTCTGCAATTTTAGGTAAATGAGCCGGCAACATTTTAGCAAGTGCAATAGAATGTGCAAGGTCCACTTCAAAAGTTTTAAGGTTACGATTATTGATCCCAACCATATCGATACCATCACATACATGTTCTAACTCGTCAGAGGTATGAATTTCAAGTAACACTTCTAGCCCAATATCTTTTGCCACGTTAGTGAGCTCTTTTACAGCTAACGGCGTAAGGCAGGCAGCAATTAATAAAATCACATCAGCACCATATGCTTTGGCTTCTATAATTTGATAGGGATCTACTATAAAATCTTTACGCAAAATGGGCGTTTCATGCAACCTTGCAGTAGTAAGATCTTGCAGGGTTCCACCAAAAAAATCAGTGTCTGTTAAAACGGAAAGCCCAGAAGCACCATGGGCCGAGTAAGCCGCTGTTACATCTTTAACAGTTGCTGTATTGTTAATGATTCCTTTACTTGGCGATTTCCTTTTAAATTCGGCGATGATACCCGTTTTTCCGGGCATTGTTAAATAGGAAGACATGGACAAAACAGGCGCTTTAAAAAAGGGCATTTGTTGTAATGCCGATTCTGATACAAGCAGTTTTTGATCCGCTACCTCTTCCCTTTTACGGGCAATAATTTGATCTAATATATTCATACTATTGAACTGCAATTAATTGTTGTAAAACTTGGTACGCTTTTTGACTATCCAAACTTTCTACAGCTGCTGCATAGGCATCATTGTAGGTGCTGTATTTTTGAGTAGCGAATAAGGCAGCTGCTGCGTTGGCAAGAACAACTGCGTTTTGCGCCATTGTTCCTTCTCCTTTTATGATTTTTAAAAATATTTGGGCCGAGGCTTCTACGGTATCTCCACCCGCTAAATCTTCTGGAAAAACAATTCTTTTACCTAGCTCATTCGCAGAAACAATACGCTCCCCTTTTGCAGTAAATATTTTTGTGTCACTTGTCAAAGAAATTTCATCATAGCCATCTAGTCCATGTATGATGGTATAATTAATGCCTTCTTCTTGTAACAAATAATGGTAAATTCTAGCCATTTCTAAACTGTATACACCAATAAGCTGATGTGCAGGTTTTGCAGGATTCACAAGTGGCCCTAGCATATTAAAAAAAGTACGAACACCCAGGTTTTTTCTGATAGGTCCAACCAGTTTAAGCGCTGGATGAAAAAGTGGTGCATGCAAAAAACAAATATTAGCGGCGTCTAATTCTTTTTGTAAAGCATTTTCATCATTTTTAAATACATACCCGAGCTGCTCCATAACATTGGATGACCCACTAATAGTACTTGCGCCATAGTTGCCATGCTTGGCTACTTTTTGACCAGCACCCGCAACAATAAAACAAGAAAGCGTAGAAATATTAAACGTGTTTTTACCGTCTCCCCCCGTGCCCACAATATCTAACAATTCATGATCTCCTAAATAAATAGGAACGGCAAGTTCAAGCAGGGCATCTCTAAACCCTTGCAACTCTGCAATGGTAATACTGCGCATTAAAAATACCGTCATTAGTGACGCCAATTCACTATCGTTGTAGGCGCCCGAAGACATAGAAAGCAGTAACTCTTTAGCTGCTGCCCTAGAGAGTGTTTTGTGTTCAAATAAATATTGTAAAATCTTTTTCATTTTAATAACCAGTTTTTAATAACCGCTTCGCCACATGGCGTTAATACACTTTCGGGATGGAATTGAACACCGCAAACATCATATGAGGTGTGCTCGATGGCCATAATTAGTCCGTTTTCATCGGTGGCTGTTACCTTAAGTACATCAGGTAAGTTTTTATTGGAAACAACCCAACTGTGGTAGCGTCCTACTTCGACATTACCTTCTAAACCGCTAAATAAATAATTAGAAGTATCAATTGTAATAGGCGTTGCAACACCATGGTAAACGGTGGTTAAGTTTTCGAGGTTTGCACCAAATGCTTCTCCAATAGCTTGATGACCAAGGCATACACCAAGTATAGATTTAGACGCCGCATACTGCTTAATAAGGGGCAATAATAAACCTGCTTCAGAAGGTATACCAGGCCCTGGAGATAAAATGATTTTATCATAGGCTGCGACATCTTCAAGTGCTATTTGATCGTTTCTTACAACCGTCACTTTCTGATTCGTTATTTTTTCAACGAGGTGCACAAGGTTGTACGTAAAAGAATCATAATTATCAAAAACCAATATTTTCATACCCACTACTTTTAAATTCCAGCAGCTAATACCACTGCTTTTTTTAATGCATTTAATTTATTATTAACTTCTTGTAACTCACTTTTAGGATTTGAGGAAACAACAACACCCGCACCAGCTTGATAATACAGCGTATTGTCTTTACTCAAAAAGCTACGTATCATAATGGCATGGTTAAAATCACCATTAAATCCTACAAAACCAATGGCACCGCCATAATAGCCTCTAGCCGTAGGTTCCAAGCCGTCAATGATTTCTAGTGCCTTAAATTTTGGCGCACCACTTAATGTGCCAGCCGGAAAAGTTTGTGCGAGCACATTAAACGGATTAGCGTCATCCCCTAATGTTCCAACCACTTCACTAACGAGATGAATCACATGCGAGTAAAATTTGACCTGCTTGAACTGGCTTACAGTTACCGCTGTACATGATCTACTCAAATCATTGCGGGCTAAATCCACAAGCATCACATGCTCGGCGTTTTCTTTGGCGTCTTCTAATAATTTTACAGACAGGGCTTTATCCTCCTCATCATTGCCTGTTCTTTTAAAAGTACCTGCAATAGGATGCATCACTGCCTTGTTGTTACGAACAATTAGTTGCGCCTCTGGAGATGACCCCATTAATTTATAATCGCCATAATCAAAGAAAAATAAATAAGGTGAAGGATTTACACTGCGTAGTGCCCTGTATACATTAAACTCATCTCCTTTAAAGGATTGCTCAAAACGTCTACTCAGTACAATTTGAAAAACATCGCCACGTAAACAGTGTTGAATGCCTTTTTCTACCATGGCCGTATACGCCTCGTCTGATATGTTTGAACGCTCATCACCAACAGGCGTAAATGGAAATTGCGGCACGTCTTTGTTTCGAATAAGTGATTCGATGAGTGATGTATCGGAATGCTCATTTGCCAATAAATTTTGACAAATAAAGAGTTCGTCTTTATAATGATCAAATACAATCACGTACTGATACAAACGGTAACGAATGAGTGGAATATTTGATTTTTTTGTATCCGAAAACGCAATGGTTTCAAATAATGGAATGGCATCAAAACTGGTATAACCAAATAAGCCCTGGGCAAAATTTGTTTCTTTGTGCGCATGAGGTACCACTTGGTAGCCCTGCATGTAACCCCACAACTGATTGTCAATTTGATCCGCTTCCTGCTTTATAGGATCCTGATTAGGATATTTGATTTCGATTGTTTTTGCATCCTTTACTTCAATACCCCCAATCGCATTAATACATATAAAAGAGTAGCTATTTTCAGCGACGTGTGCATCGGTGCTTTCCAATAAAATAGTGTCTCTAAAACGGTCTCTTAAACGCAGGTAGATACTAACGGGTGTATATACATCCGCTAACATTCTTTTACTCTCTGTACGTAAATCAATTTTTTTCATAGGCTATAAATAAAAAGCCCCGACTTATGGTCGGGGCTTTTGAAATTATTCAAAAAGTAGTGGACGCGCCATTACAATCCCCGATTAGAGTTTGTATGCCACCACCACTTGTTATTTAATACTTGCGTCATTGATACAAATTTAAGAAATATTGGGCACTATCACCACTTTTTTTCTAAAAAAGGGATTCCGCCACAATTAAGTCTTGGGGGCGTGTAATTTTAAGGTTACTATACTCCCCTTCTATTAAACGAACGGTATGGCCAGCCGCTTCTACCACTGTGGCTTCATCGGTAAAGCTAGCCTGGTAGGGCTGCTCAAAAGCAGGCAATAAAACAGTACTTAAAAATGTTTGTGGGGTTTGGATAATTTTAACCAGGTTCCGGTCAACTACATGGTGCGATTCACCAGAAATGAGCCTGATGCTATCAGTAGCTGTAACAGCCGGTATAGCAGACCCATGTACTAATGCCTCTTCGTAGCACTTTTTAATAAGATCACTTGATACCAGGCACCTTACGCCATCATGTACAAAAATTACCCCTGGCTCTTTAACCGCTTGTAGCCCTTTTTTTACAGATTCAAAACGAGTAGATCCACCCTCTACAAACTGTATATGGGTAAGTTGGGCTGGTTCAAAATAGGTAGCAGCTTCCGCTAAATAGGAAGCCGGTAATACGAGTACAATTTGAATATCGTAATAGGCATAAAAAAACTGTTGAACGGTATGCCAAATTATGGGCTTACCCTTCAAATGCAAAAACTGTTTAGGCACATCCGTACCCATTCTTACACCTGAACCACCAGCAACAATTACAGCCGTTTTTTTCATTGTCAATTATTTATAAATAGCAGTTGCCGATTCGCCTTTACTATTTTTAAAAGCCCGGTACATTCCAGCACTATTAAATACCATGGCAGTATTACCTTTTGCATCCACACCAATCATGCCACCCTCTCCATTAAGTGCCATTAATTTTTCATGCACCACCACTTCCATGGCAGCTTGCAAACTAAGGCCCTTATATTCCATTAAACAACTAACATCATATGCTGCAACAGATCTGATAAACATTTCACCATGGCCCGTACAACTAATGGCACAGGTTTTATTGTTAGCATAAGTACCACTCCCAATAATTGGACTATCACCAATACGTCCATATTTTTTATTGGTCATACCACCTGTAGAGGTTGCACCAGCAATATTTCCGTTGCTATCACAAGCTACGGCACCGACTGTTCCAAATTTTTTATCCTTTAATAATTCTTCTAAATGATGATTGGTATGATCTAATGAATAGGAATCAGAATCGCGAATGGCTTTCCACTGGTCATACCTGAATTGAGAATAAAAATATTCGTCGGGCGCTAACACCACACCCCTCTTGATCGCAAAATCGTTGGCGCCTTTACCACTTAAAAAAACGTGGTTGCTATTACGCATCACTTCGGTAGCGAGCTGGATGGGATTTTTTACATTACGCACTGCAGCAATAGCACCAGCTTCAAGTGTTGCTCCATCCATGATGGCTGCATCCATTTCTTGCAATCCTTTTTTGGTAAACACACTCCCCTTTCCTGCGTTAAATAAAATATTATTTTCTAGTGTAAAAATAGAAGCCTGAATAGCATCTACTGCTGTACCACCATTTTGTAAAATGGCATAACCAGCATCCAAAGCATCTTGTAATCCGTTTTGGTAAGCTTGTTCTAATTCAGGAGACATATCTTCCTTTAAGATAGTACCTGCTCCTCCATGTATAACCAATGAAAATTGTTGCATAGTTTACTATTTAATTATGCCAATAGTAGTTTACATTCAGAAAGTAAACGCGTTTTATTAATTGCTGCAGTTCCTACTTCTTCACAAACAAGCCCGCCTGCAATATTGGCCATTTCGGTGGCAAGTTCAATATTTTTTGTAGCTGCATAGACAAGTGAAGCAACTGCAATTACGGTATCGCCTGCACCACTTACATCTGCTATAGAACGTACATGTGTTGGAATAATTTTAGCGTTAGAACCCGTATCAAAAAACATACCTTTTTCGGAAAGTGTGATTAGAGATATTTGGTGTGCTAAATGCGTTTGAAGTGCTGCATGCACCGTTCTTAAATGATCCAGCGTAACTGCAGGAATAGACACCTGCAATCCTTCTTTTACTTCTTTTAAATTAGGTTTAAACAATGTTACACCCTTATAAGCCAAGAAATTATTTTTTTTAGGATCCACCGACATTACAATGTTTCGCTCCGTGCAAATTGAAATAGCCGCTTTAATAAATGTTGGCGTTAACACCCCCTTGTCATAATCTTCAAAAATGACAACATCCGGTTTTTTAGTGTCTAAACAAGCAGTGAATTTTTGCAGTAATAAATTTTCAATATCACTGCTAATAGGTGTTGTGATTTCTGCATCTAGTCGCATCATTTGCTGGTTGCGACTCATCACACGCGTTTTATTGGTGGTAATGCGCGAATCATGCGTTAATAAATAACTGGTATCGATATGTTGTGCATCAAAAAGTGATTGTAGTAAAACACCGTCAGCATCATTACCAATTACAGAAACGATTGTTGTTTGCGCGCCAAGTGCTACCGTATTTAGGGCAACGTTGGCGGCACCCCCCACGCGGTGTTCTTTACGCTGAAGTGCCACTACCGGAACAGGCGCTTCGGGAGATATACGGTCTACCTGACCCCACCAATAGGTATCAAGCATAACGTCTCCAATGATTACAACTTTTAGATCGTTGAAGTCTTTAAAAAGTTGGTCAAAATTTGTCATGTTTATTTTTTATTACTTCGCACTGCAAGGTAATACAAAGGAATGCCTAATAGTGCAATAATAAGTCCTGGCCATGTAAAATTAGGCTTATAAATGATCAATAATACACAAAACAGGGTTCCCATTAAAACATAAATGGCAGGCAAAATTGGGTATCCAACAGCCTTGTATGGACGTTCCATTTCGGGACGTTTTTTGCGTAAAATAAAGATGCCTATGATGGTTAATACATAAAAGATAACCACAATAAAAGACACCATATCTAGTAGGTCACCATATTTACCACTTAAGCAAAGTAAGGCAGCCACCACACACTGTGCCCACAAGGCCCATTCTGGTACTGCATTTTTATTGAGCGTAGAGGCTTTCTTGAAAAACAAACCATCCTGCGCCATGGTATAATACACACGAGCACCGGCTAAAATAAGTCCATTGTTACAGCCAAACGTAGATATCATAATCATGATAGCAATAACATAGGTTCCAATATTTCCAAAAATGGCATTTGCAGAAGATACCGCTACCCTGTCGGCGGGTGCATGCGCAATATCATTTAAAGGAAGTAGACTGATGTACATTAAATTGGCAGATACATAAATAATGGTAACAATAAGGGTGCCTAAAAATAAACTGAGTCCAATATTGCGTTTTGGATTTTTGATTTCGCCGGCAATAAATGTTACGTTGTTCCATGCATCACTACTAAAAATAGAACCCACCATACTTGCAGCAATAGCGCCAAAAATGGCGAGGCCAATTACTGGTGTAGTGCTATTATCGGCAGCAACTGTTTTCATGCTCCAAGCGTCTTGCCAATTGGCATTCCAAATTTCTGATTTTGCAGCAAGTAAAAAACCAAAACCAATCAGGCAAATAAAGAAAGAAGTTTGGTTACCGTAAATGTGGTTTGAATGAGTTTACCACCCTGTACGCCTTTTGTATTGATATAGGTAAGCAGAATAATGATGGCAATAGAAACGAGCTGGGCTGGATATATTTTTAGAAACCCGGCCTGAAAAATAATATTGGCATCCGACATTTCTAATGCCGGAAAAAAGTAGCCCGCAAATTTACTAAAGGCAACGCCTACTGCTGCAATGGTGCCTGTTTGGATCACAGAAAAAAAGCTCCAACCATATAAAAAACCAAGAAGTGGATTGTAGGACTCTTTAAGGTACACGTACTGGCCTCCTGCCTTAGGGAACATGGCACTCAGCTCACCATAACTTAAGGCCGCTGTAAGGGTCATAAAGCCCGTTATTAACCATACGGCTACTAACCAACCAGCAGAACCCACATTGCGGGTGATATCGGCACTTACAATAAAAATTCCAGAACCAATCATACTTCCAGCTACAATCATGGTAGCATCTAATAAACCAAGTGACGGCTTAAATTCGGGTGTTGTTGTACTCATAAAAAAAAGTTCTGTTTGGTTAGAACAGAACT
>JAIYCS010000046.1 GCA_027487895.1 Sediminibacterium sp.
AGTGAAAAAAGCTGCTCCTAAAAAAGCTGCTGCAAAAAAACCAACTGCTAAAAAAGCAGTGAAAAAAGCTGCTCCTAAAAAAGCCGCTGCAAAAAAACCAGCTGCTAAAAAAGCTGTGAAAAAAGTAGCTCCTAAAAAAGCCGCTGCTAAAAAGCCAGTAGCTAAAAAAGTTGTCGCTAAAAAGGCAGTAGCAAAAAAGGCTGTGAAAAAAGCTGCTCCTAAAAAAGTAGCCGCTCCTGCTCCAGTTGCAGCACCAGCGCCAGTTGTAGCACCTACGCTTTTTGAAGCGCCTGCAACAACAGAAACGCCAAACGCTTAATTCAATAACCGATTACTCGGTTGTTTCAATAAAAAAATCCTGTTACAAATTGTAACAGGATTTTTTTATGCCTATCTTTAAAGGACTACATCCGGTAGTGATTCAAACTCAAAAAAATAAACCATGCGCCGTTTTCTTTTTTTAATCATTCTTGTAATTCCTTCGTTTGCATTTGCACAAACAGCAAATATTGTTTTTGAAAAAACAAAAAACATGAAACGTCAATCTGGATTTTTCACTTTTTTTGTAGACGAAGCCACTGGAAAAATTTGGTTAGACATTGATAAATTAGGTCAAGAATTTTTATTTGTGAATTCATTACCCGCTGGTTTAGGATCTAATGATATTGGGCTTGACAGAGGACAAATTGGAGATACTAAAATTGTATTTTTTGAGCGCGTGGGTAAAAAATTATTACTGGTACAACCCAATTACGATTACCGCGCTAGTAGTACCGATAAAAATGAAAAAAGGGCGGTAAAAGAATCTTTCGCAAGTTCTACCATCGGCTCTTTTGTTATCGAAGAAGAACAGTCGGGTCATTTATTAGTAGATGCCACTTCCTTTTTTGTAAAAGACACGCATGGCGCAGCAGATAAAATTAAAGCCATGCGTCAGGGCACTTATTCGTTTAACGAACCACGCTCTGCGATGTATTTTAGTAACACAAAAAACTTTCCGCTCAATTCAGAATTTGAAGCAAGCATTACATTTACAGGTGGCGCCGACGCTGGCAGGTTTGTAACAGCGGTAACGCCTTCACCAGAAGCCATTACGCTTCGCATGCATTATTCCTTTGTTCAACTTCCTGATAATCAGTACAAACCAAGAAAATATGATGTTAGAAGCGGGTATTTTGGCATCTCGTATTTCGATTACAGTTCCGACTTTACAACCCCTATCGATCAAAAATTTATATCCAGGCATCGACTCGCTAAAAAAGATCCTTCTGCGCAGGTTAGCGAACCCGTTACACCCATTGTTTATTATTTAGACAACGGTACACCAGAACCTATTAGGTCTGCGCTATTAGAAGGCGGCCGCTGGTGGAACCAAGCCTTTGAAGCAGCGGGCTACAAAAATGCATTTATTGTAAAAGTGCTTCCGGATAGTTGCGACCCTATGGACATTAGGTACAATATGATTAATTGGGTGCACCGTTCTACTAGAGGATGGAGTTATGGCGCTACCGTAACAGACCCGCGCACCGGAGAAATTATTAAGGGTCAGGTTACACTAGGCTCACTACGTGTAAGACAAGACTATTTAATATTTACTGGTTTACTAGCCCCCTACGAAACAGGAAAACCCGTGCCTAACACTATGAGAGAAGCGGCGCTTCAACGTTTGCGTCAACTCTCTGCACACGAAATTGGACATACCCTTGGCTTACAACACAACTATGCTTCTAGTTATAATGATAGAGCATCTGTAATGGATTATCCGCATCCAAATATTTTTGTGAATGAAAAAGGAGCAATAGATTTTTCTAAAGTGTATACCAATGAAATTGGAGCCTGGGATAAAAGAGCCATCATGTATGGATACCAAGATTTTGAAAAAAATACCGATGAAACAAAAGCACTTCAAAATATATTAGCAGAAAATACAAAACAAGGACTTTTATTTATTGCAGACGCGGATGCACGCGCTGCGAGCGGCTTTCACCCCAGTGCGCATTTATGGGACAATGAAAAAGACGCCACTGTAGGATTAAAAAATACACTTGCCGTTAGAGCAAAAGCACTAGAAAATTTTTCTGAAAATACCATTAGAATTGGCGCACCACTTGCTACACTCGAAGACGTACTTGTTCCTGTATATAATTATCACCGTTATCAATTAGAAGCAGTTTGCAAATTAATTGGTGGAATCGATTATAGTTATAGCACCAGGGGTGATGAACAAAAAAAACCAAGCTTTGTTCCTGCTGCGATGCAACAAAAAGCTTTGGCTGCAGCCGTAGCTTGCTTATCTCCAACCACATTAACATTACCAGAATTTATTGTTGCGCAAATTCCACCAAGACCTCCTTTGTATTATAGTGGCGAACTATTTGCAAAAAGAACAGGCATGAGTTTTGATCCATTATCTGCTGCAGAAGCACTCGCAGATTTTGAACTCGCGTTTTTATTTAATCCAGAAAGAGCCAACCGTTTAACCATCAATAAAGCAAGAGGTGAAGGCATTGGCTTTGCAGAACTCATCGATGCAGTAGTTGCAGAAACCTATCAAAAACCTTTAGGCAAGGGCTTACAGGAAGCCGTAGGATTACAAACACAACAAATGGTGGTAACCTGGCTTTTAGGTGTATCACAATCAGAACAAAGTAATTACATGGTAAAATCTATTTGCCATGAAAAATTAAATGCACTAAAAAAATGGGCAGGGGAACAAATAAAATTAAATCAATACAAAACGCATTACGCGTATTTGATAGAACGCATAGCGCACCCGAAAGAAATAAGTTTACCAAAGCACAAAGAAATTGCACCAGGCGCACCCATTGGATGTGATATGGATTAAATGATTACTGAAACAACTATGCAAGCATTCTTAAAGGCTCTTCTAACAGAGACTTAAGGGTTTGTAAGAAAGCGGCTCCGGCTGCACCGTCCACAACGCGGTGGTCACAGCTAAGGGTTACTTTCATTACGTTTCCAGGCACTACTTGTCCATTTTTTACAACCGGTACTTGAGCAATACCGCCCACTGCTAAAATACAAGCATCGGGAGGATTGATGATGGCCGTAAATTCATCTACGCCAAACATACCTAAGTTAGAAATGGTAAATGTGCTGCCTTCCCAATCTGAAGGTTGTAGTTTTTTGTCTTTTGCTTTTTGCGCAAAGCCTTTTACAGCCACACCAATTTCACTGAGTGTTTTGGTATCAGCAAAGCGTACTACTGGAACCAGTAAACCCTCGTCTACTGCAACAGCAATACCAATATTTATATGATGGTTGGTACGAATAGAATCACCCAGCCAACTACTATTAATTTTTGGATGTTGTTTTAATGAAAGTGCTGTTGCTTTAACAACCATATCATTGAAACTAATTTTAACCGGTGCTACTTCATTGATTTTTGCACGCGCTGCAACAGCGGCGTCCATATCAATGCTCATGGTGATGTAAAAATGCGGCGCTGTAAATAAGCTTTCGCTTAAGCGGCGCGCAATGGTTTTACGCATTTGAGAAACCGGCTGGTCTTCAAAACTCACAACACCAGAAGCTACTTGTGGCGCTGAAGCAGCAGTTACTGCTTGTGAAGCTGGAGCAGCAGATGCCGTAGCTGGAACATATCCGTCAATATCAAATTTGGTGATACGTCCATTATCTCCGGTTCCTTTTACATATCTTAAATCAATGCCACGCTCTTCTGCCATTTTTTTGGCAAGAGGGCTCGCAAAAATTCGACCTTCATTAACAACGGCCTGAACGGCAGGAGCAGCAGGTGCTGGAGCAGCTACAACAGTAGTTGCTGGTGTTGAAGGAGCAGGACTTGCAGCAGGTGCAGCGTTTGAAGCAGCAGGCGCAGTTGCACCAGCACCGCTTTTTACAGCGGCAACAATTGCATCAATATTTGTACCAGCAGCACCAATCACGCAAAGTAAATCGTTCACTAAAATTTTTTCTCCAGCCTTAGCACCCTGGTATAATAAAATGCCGTCTTTGTAACTTTCAAGTTCCATGGTAGCCTTATCGGTTTCGATATCTGCTAACACGTCTCCTTTTTTAACCGTATCTCCTACATTTTTTTGCCAACCCGCAATCACACCTTCTGTCATGGTATCGCTTAAGCGTGGCATAAGCACCACTTCTTCCATGGCAGCCACGTCTAATGCAGCACTAGCAGCGGGAGCCGCAGGAGCAGGAGCAGCTGCTGGAGCAGGCTCAGTAGCAGGCGCTGGCGCACCGGCACTTACAGAAGCAATGAGTGAAGCAACATCTTCACCAGCCTTGCCAATAATAGCGAGCAAATCATTGACCTGTAATTTGCCTCCTTTTGTAGTTCCTATATGCAATAAAACACCCTCTTGGTAGCTTTCAAGCTCCATGGTTGCTTTATCTGTTTCGATTTCAGCTAATAAATCACCTTTTTTCACCGCATCGCCCACATTTTTGTGCCAAGCTGCAATAACACCTTCGGTCATTGTATCACTTAAGCGGGGCATTAAAATCACTTCAGCCATAAGATTCGGTTGCGCTTTTAATTAAGGCTCGAAATTAAGGAAAAAAGAGATTGAGCACCCCCAAAACGCCCGTTTATTTGCCCAATTATAACCGAAACCTTACTTTTACCTTAAAGCGGCCACCTATGACATCCATGATTTCTGAAGGCATCGAAATAAGTGTAGAAACTTTCTACCAATCGGACTATAGTAATGCCGTATCCAGTGAATTCATGTTTGCATACCGCATTACCATCGAAAACCACAACCATTTTAATGTTAAACTGCTGCGCAGGCACTGGGAAATATTTGATAGCTGCGGCGAACATAAGGTAGTAGATGGCGAAGGGGTTATTGGTATTCAACCCATTATCAAACCTTCCGACAGGTACCAGTACATCAGCGGCTGCAACTTAAAATCGGAACTTGGGCGTATGCAGGGTACTTATGAGATGGAAAACGAAAACAATAAAACCTTGTTTACCGTTACCATTCCGGCTTTTGACCTGATTGTACCATCTAAATTAAACTAATCACCTACTTTTTTGGACGGGCAATTAGGGCTTGTATTTGGCCTGTTCAAAAATAGTTTTTGCAGGCGTTTTCATTATTTTTTCGAGCGACGTTTCTTTGGTTTTTTTAATCCATGTTTCTACCATTCTATACCCAACAAACTGTCCAATAAATCCTGGAGATGCATCACCAAAAACCGCAGTGTTGGGACCATCCTGCATATAATCACCAATCAAAGAAGGATCCTTTTCGTACAATAAATTATTTTGAATAAAAAATGACCAGATGTCTTTTTCGCTCTTGTAACATCCTTCCAATTGAGCAGCCGTATAACCTGTAACAATACTATCCTGCTCGCTGGGAAGTACTTGTTTTAAAAAATACAAACGCTTTCCTGCTTCTACCATTTGTTCACAAAGTGGCGCCCCTGCATCTTGCAAAGGAAATAAATCATCTAAAATATTTTTCATACAGTTGGTAGCCATGTACTCAGGTTCAAACCGCCTTGAAACATAACGGGGATAAAGGCTCTGGCCTTCTTCCGATAAATAAATGGGATTGTCTTTACCCAGGTACATTTGAAGTCCAATAGCGAGCGCATCGATGGTAATGATGTTTCCAAAACTATTGATGGGACCTATAAATGTGATGAGTTTGGTAGGTAATTTATAATCCGGGAAATAATATTTTACATATCGCAAACCTTGTTTTATAGCGGCCTCTTGTTTTGCAATAGACGCGTATTTAATACCAGTTTGTTTGTACAATGCTTGATATGCATTTATAAATTGCGGTACGTCTGTTGCTGCTGTTTGAGGTGTTGTAGCTAAAATATTGTACAAAAAATCTTGTGTAAACAAAGGGTGTTGTCCAGCTAATTTTTGTAAAGAAACATCCAAACGAAGTGTATCTATTGCAAAAAAATCTTGCTCATATCTAACGGTCGTAAGTGGCACTTCAATGCTACTAATATCTGGTGTTTTTTGAAATGAATTACACCCAAGCAAAATAACAATGGCTGCCGCAGAAAGGAACTTAGTCATGCATCAAATTTGACACAAAGATGTTACTTAAATTCGTTAAAAAATAAACAAGATTTAAATGAGATAGGTGGTATTTGGTATGTAAAAGTTACTGACCTTTGCAACCACCGGAGTTATCGCTATGAAAATAAGTATCGCGCAACAGAACTACCACATTGGAAATTTTGAAGAAAACACAGAGAAAATACTCGGTGCCATTGAACTTGCCAAAAAAGAAGGCGCCGATCTTATTTTATTTAGTGAAATGAGTGTTTGTGGTTACCCGGCCCGCGACTTTGTTGAGTTTGACGATTTTATAACCAAATGCTACGAAAGCATTGATACCATTAGAAAAGCAGCCGATACCATTGGGGTGCTCATTGGAAGTCCAGCGCGTAATCCGGGTAAAAAAGGCAAAGATTTATTTAACGCGGCATTTTTCTTATACGAACAAAAAATTGTAGCAGAAATTCATAAAACCTTACTGCCTACCTACGACGTATTTGATGAAAACAGGTATTTTGAAGCAGCGAGCAGTTGGCAAGTAATCCCTTTTAAAGGAAAAAAATTAGCCGTTACCATTTGCGAAGACATTTGGAACCTTGGAGACAACCCACTTTATACCATTTGTCCAATGGATGAACTCATGAAGCAGTCGCCAGATATCATGCTCAATTTAAGTGCTTCTCCATTCGATTATACCCACGACGAAGACCGAAAGGCAACGATTAAGGCCAACGTCTTAAAATATAAAATTCCACTTTTTTATTGCAACGCAGTAGGTAGTCAAACAGAAATTGTTTTTGATGGCGGTTCTTATGCATTTGATAAAAATGCCAATTTATGTGGAGCGCTTCCTATGTTTACATCTGAGCTTTCTTTCTATACTTGCAATGATGATGGAACGATTAAAGAACCCATTATTGAACCCGCAAGTCGTGTTCCTAGTAAAGAATTAAATCCAGCCACCCTTGTGCCAGATTTAAACATCGATCAAATATATCAAGCACTGGTTTTAGGTATACGAGACTATTTTACAAAAATGGGTTTTACCAAAGCTATACTTGGTTCATCGGGCGGTATAGACTCGGCTGTAACCCTTGCCATTGCTACCGATGCGCTGGGTGCACAAAATGTATTAGCAGTACTCATGCCTTCCGAATATTCTACAGAGCACTCAGTGGATGACGCTGTTTTACTCAGTAAAAATTTAGACAATCCATACCATATAGTGCCTATTAAAAATGTATACCATTCATTTTTAGAAACACTGGACCCCATTTTTAATGGCATGCCTTTTTCACTTGCCGAAGAAAATATTCAGAGCAGATCTAGGGGCAATATTTTAATGGCAATTGCCAATAAACTAGGTTACGTTTTACTCAATACATCCAACAAAAGTGAACTTGCAACGGGCTACGGAACTTTATATGGAGATATGGCGGGTGGTCTTGGCGTGCTGGGTGATCTCTATAAAATTCAGGTGTACGAACTAGCCAAATACATCAACCGCGAAAAAGAAATTATTCCTACCAATATAATTACCAAAGCACCAAGTGCCGAGTTAAGACCAGATCAAAAAGACAGCGATAGTTTACCTGATTATAGCGTGCTGGATCAAATTTTATACCAGTACATCGAAAAACGCGCCAACCCTTCTAGCATTGTAGCCATGGGCTTTAGTAGTGAGCTGGTAAATCGCACTTTAAAAATGGTCAATACCAACGAATACAAGCGCAATCAGTTTTGCCCAATTATTCGTGTATCGCCAAAGGCATTTGGCGTAGGTAGAAGAATGCCAATTGTTGGAAAATATCTGTAATTACAGATTTTCAATAATTCCTGCAATACCCTGACCACCTCCAACACATGCAGACACCATCGAATATTTTTTATTCAACCTTTTTAAATCATGGAGTGTTTGCACCGTTAATTTAGCGCCCGTACAACCAAGTGGATGACCTAGTGCAATCGCGCCACCATTAATATTTACTTTATTGGTATCTAAATCGAGTTGTCTAATAACAGCCAAAGATTGTGCAGCAAAGGCTTCGTTGAGTTCAATTAAATCAATGTCCCCAATGCTCATATTTGCTTGACGCAATACTTTAGGAATCGCTTCTACAGGACCAATACCCATGATGCGCGGATGCACACCAGCTACTGCAACATTAACAAGCCTACCAATCGGAACAAGCCCTAATTCGAGCATCATTTTTTCAGACATCACTACCACAAAAGCTGCGCCATCACTGGTTTGTGACGAATTACCTGCTGTTACGGTTCCATCTACAGCAAAAGCAGGTTTTAATTTTGCTAGTGCTTCAATACTTGTATCTGCACGAACGCCATCATCGGAATCTACTACATAAGATCGCGTAGCTTTTTTACCTTTTTCATTCACATACACTTCTTCTACCGTGATAGGTAAAATACCATCCTTAAAATAATTTTGTTGTTGCGCGGTCATTGCTTTTTGATGCGATGCATAAGCAAAAGCATCTTGATCCGCTCTTGAAATAGAATATTCTTTGGCTACTGCTTCGGCAGTTAACCCCATACTTAAATAATAATCTGGATCGCTATTTGCAATTTCATAAGAAGGCACGGTTTTCCATCCTGCTGTTGGTACCAAACTCATACTTTCTGTTCCGCCAGCAATAATGCAATCCGCCATACCGGATCTAATTTTTGCGGTAGCCATGGCAATACTTTCAAGTCCACTGGCACAGTATCTGTTAATGGTAATACCTGCCACGTCAACACCAAGGGCTCTTGCAGAAATCATTCGACCAAACTGCAAACCCTGCTCTGCCTCAGGTACGGCGTTTCCAACAATAACATCATCTACACGCGCCGCAGGTAACGTAGGCAAGGTTTTCATGAGACCTTGAATGAGCTGAACGGCTAAATCATCGGGTCTAAAAAAACGAAAACCGCCTCTTTTACTTTTTGTTACGGCTGTTCTAAATCCGGCTACAATGTAAGCTTCTTGCATGGCTATTTTTTTACCCCCCAAATGTAGTGATTTTTTATAAAAAGTTGTTTATGCAACTAAATTCTTCTTTGGGTGTACAAACCTATCTTTGCGGAGTTATGATGTACCGCCTATTAAGAAACCTCCTGTTTTGCTTTCCCCCAGAAGCCGTCCATTATTTTTCAATGAATTGGCTCAAAAGGCTATGCCAAATTACTTGGATCAAAAACTGGCTCACGCAAAGCTTTGGGGTATCCAATCCAACCCTTTCAAAAACGGTATTTGGGCTTTCCTTTACCAACCCCGTTGGACTTGGCGCAGGATTTGACAAAAATGCGCTTTACCTGCATGAATTAGAAATTCTTGGTTTTGGCGCCGTAGAAATTGGCACGGTAACCCCGCTCGCACAAGATGGTAACCCAAAACCACGCTTATTTAGACTCCCAAAAGACAAGGCGCTTATTAATAGAATGGGCTTTAACAATGATGGAGCTGATGTTATTGCTGCGCGCGTTGCAGCATGGCGTAATCAAAATCCAAATAGTAAATTGATTGTAGGCGGAAACATTGGAAAAAATAAAATCACCGCCAACGAAGATGCTTGGAAGGATTACCAGATTTGTTTTGAAAAATTATTTGATGTGGTGGATTATTTTGTGGTGAATGTAAGCTCGCCTAATACGCCTGGTCTTCGTGCATTACAGGACAAAGATGCACTGCACGAGATCCTGTCAAATTTGCAAAAAATAAATGGGGCAAAAACTTCGCCAAAACCCATTCTATTAAAAATTGCCCCCGATTTAACGGATTCACAACTTGATGATATCATTGCACTCAGTACCGAGTTACAACTTGATGGACTAGTTGCAACCAACACCACCATAGATAGACGCGGGCTTTACACCAATGAAAAAACAATTGAAGCCATTGGCATGGGTGGTTTATCCGGAAAACCTGTAACCAATAGATCTACAGATGTGGTTCGCTATTTAGCAAAAGGATTGAATGGACAAATTCCAATCATCGCAAGTGGTGGTATATTTACAGCGGATGATGCAAGAGATAAACTAAATGCGGGCGCCACACTTATTCAAGTATGGACCGGGTTTGTTTATGAAGGGCCTAGCATTGTAAAAAATATTTGTTCAAAATTATAAGTGATATAGAATGGAATTTTTATTTACCTCAGAGAGTTTGATTAGTTTTTTAGTACTAGTTGTGCTAGAAATAGTACTAGGTATTGATAATGTCATTTTTGTGAGCATTATCATGAACCGTTTACCCAAAGAAAAACAAAAAAGAGCGAGACTTATTTGGATGGCAATGGGCATTACAACACGCTGTGCACTTTTATTTGGACTCAGTTGGTTACTCGCACAAAAGGGCATTACCGTGCTTCGTTTATTTGGCAATGATTTAGATATTGCTAGCATTGTAATGCTTGCGGGTGGTTTATTTTTACTCTATAAAACGGTAAAAGAAATACACCAAAAATTAGAAGGTGAAGCAGATGCAGAAGCGGGGATTACCTCAAAGCCACTTGGCTTTTCTACGGCTGTTTTTCAAATTATTTTAATTGATATGGTATTTAGTTTTGATAGTATCATTACAGCAGGTGGTACCGCAAAGCACATCGAAATTATGATTGCTGCAGTTATCATTGCTATGATTGTAATGTTTTTATTTAGCACGCATATTTCAAGTTTTATTCACAAACATCCTACCTTAAAAATGTTGGCACTTTCATTTTTAGTAATGATTGGACTTGTATTAATTGTAGAAGGTTGGGATCCAAAAAATGCACACGAGATGCATTTGAAAAACTACGTTTACTTTGCGATGGCATTTTCATTTAGTGTTGAAATGCTCAACATGCGCATGCGTAAAAAATATGTGAAACCAGTTAGTTTGAGAGAGCCTCAAATAAAAAATGAAGATTAGGTTCAAAACTAAAACGAACAATCATTCGTAAGGTTTTTGAAAAAGATACGGACAAAAAAAGGTCTCACTTTTGGTGAGACCTTAATATAAGCAAGCAATCGAAAAGAGACTTTTTTGAAAAAATGGGGCGTTTAGGCCTCATTTTGAATGTCAATACTACACAATTTTTAGAAATTAACAAGTTTTTTTGATTTTTTTTGGCGGGTCCAGCCCCTGCAGGTTAAACGCTTTATGCGATAAAAAAGAGCCGCCTAAGCGCGGCCATACTGGCCGCGCTTAGGCCCTCAAAATTTTCCAGTGCTTCAAAGTTTGCAAAAGCCCCATTTTGTTGCCGCCACCGCACAATGGCCTGCGCCACAACAGGCTGTAAACCAGCTTTTTGTATCAGCTGTAGTGCCGATGCCTGGTTTAAATTAGACTTTGGCACCCGACCCTCATCTAAGCGCAAATAAGGTGCCAACACCTGCAGCAGGCTGTCTTTGACGCCATATACCGCTAAAAGGTCCTGTACCCTTACAAAACCACCCTGTTTTTCTCTAAATCCAACAATTCGGGCCGCTAAAACGGGACCAATGCCCTTAAGGGCCTCAAAATCACTTATGGTAGCGGTATTAATATCTATAGGAGCGGCCTGTGCGTAGGCTGGCCTTAAGGTAGTAGCCCATGGCCTAGATGCGGTGTTTTTAATGGAACTGCGAACATAGGGTGCCAAACGGGTAGCAAGGTCAGGTGGCATGCCCCAAATTTTAGATAGGTCTTTGCCAAATTTGATGACGCCTCCTTTTGACCTGTAACGATCCAAGGTATTAGCCAGCTTTGCACTAAAGCCCAGCAATTGAAGCGTATCTACAGAAGCCGTGTTGGGATCAAAAACAAAAGGATCCTTAACAGTAGCGCCAGCAACCTTTGCATAGGTATCCTGCATGTACATCGTATCAATGCCAAACTGTTCCAGTGCAAGTGGTATAAGTAGGTCTGGTTTTTGCTGCCATAAAAATTTTGGAAGTATCATCACCATTCCAATGAGTACCAGCAAAACAAAGGCGGCCCATCTTTCTGGCTTAGAAAAATAAAAGTAGGGACGCGGTTTATGTTGGTGGGACGCAGACACATGGCAAACTACAGGCTAATTTGAAGCCCATCGTAAGCCAACATAATATTTGCGGGAAGTTCATTAGAAACAGCTGTATGAGTACCCATCTGATGAGAAATATGTGTAAGGTAGACCTCCGGTATTTCAAGGGCACTAGCTAGTTCAATGGCTTCTGATAATGTAAAATGAGACAAGTGCTTTTCTTTGCGGAGCGCATTTATCACAAGCACTTTGGATCCTTTAATTTTTTCCTGCTCCTGTGGTTCTATATAGTTGGCATCGGTGATATAGGTAAAATCACCCATTCTAAAACCCAGTACCGGCATTTTGTGGTGTGCCACATGAATGGGCTGTACGGTAATATCCCCCACCATAAATAAATCACGGTCAATACCAATGATATTTAAATCGGGCACACCCGGATAGCGGGTTTCAGCAAAAGCATAATAAAAATCGCGCCTAATAGCCTCCTCGGTATTGGCACCTGCGTAAATATCAATGGGCTTTTTAGAAAAGTGATTAAAGGCCCTAATGTCATCGAGGCCGGCAATATGGTCTTTGTGGGGGTGGGTAAACACAATAGCGTCTAGATGCTCGGTTTTTGAGCGTAGCATTTGGTACCTGAAATCGGGGGTGGTATCAATAACAAAGCTCGTGGTATTAGAAGACACCAAAATACTAGAACGTAAACGGTTGTCTTTGGGATCTTGAGAACAGCAAACCTCGCAATGGCATCCAATCATGGGTACACCACTACTGGTTCCGGTTCCTAAAAAATTAATATTTAGTGCTGGGTGTTGCAAAATTTATGCAGCCACTTCGTCAACGGCTTGCTTTAGTACAGACTCGTATAATTTTTGAGATTCGAGCGTTAATTTATCGTACTCGATATTGAGTTGCGGAATTAATTCAAGTAAAGTATTAATCCTTCCTTCTGTATTTAAAAACTTATTTAAGACTACAATTTTTTTGGCTTCTAATAAACACCAGCCACTCTGAAAAGTTCCACGCTCATACCTTACCACATATTCAGATTCTCCTAAAATATCTTCTAACTTATCTAAATTCGATTGTGTGTATTTCATAGTCAATTACAACAAAAATTGTTCTAACAAATGTAAGCGACTATCCTACCAAAACAAGATTTCGAAAAAAGTATTTATTCACATTAATTGCCCTTAGGAACCATTTTTATGACTGGTACAATCATTTCTTCTAAACTTATCCCCCCATGTTGAAAAGTATTTTTATAATAGCCCACAAAGTGGTTGTAATTATTGGGATAACAAAGGAAGTCATCCTCTTTTGCAAACACATAACTTGAGTTTACGGTGGGAACAGGAAGTCCTGCTTTTGTAGGATCTTTAAATGCTAAAACCTCTTTGGCATCATAGTCTAAATTACGTCCGTGTTTGTAACGCAAATTAGCGGTGGTTTGTTTGTCACCAACAATTTTAGTAGGGTTGTTTACACGTACACTTCCATGATCTGTGGCAAGCACAATTTTAATTTTTTTATCGGCAATTTTTTTAAGCGCCTGAAATAATGGACTGTGTTCAAACCAGCTTTTGGTAAGGCTTCGGTAACTAGATTCGTCACTAGCAAGTTCTTTTAAAACTTCCATCTCAGTTCTTGCATGACTAAGCATGTCCACAAAATTGTATACAATAACACTCAGGTCATTTTGTAATAAATTGTGCATGTTAGCAAGCAGCTGTTGTGCGTCTGCATGGTTCACAATTTTATGATAGCCCACGCGGAAATCATCTTTTTTTAATTTGGTAAGATGGGCACGCATAAATGTTTCTTCGTGTAAATTTTTGCCACCCTCATCATCGTCATTTTTCCACTCCTCCTTAAACTTCTTTTCAATGTCAATAGGCAATAAACCAGAGAATATTGCATTTCTACAATAATGGGTAGCGGTGGGTAAAATAGAGTAAAAAGTATCTTCTTCTAATACCCTAAAATATTCTTGAAAAATGGGTTGAATGGCCTTCCACTGATCAAACCGTAAATTATCAATTAAAATAAAAAAAGTACTCGTTCCTTTCTCTACATGCGGTAATACTTTAAACTGCAGGAGTTGATGGCTCATAATGGGTGCATGAGCTGCACCTGGCGCTACCCAGCTCTCATAATTTTTACTGATGTATTTAAAAAATGCAGCGTTGGCTTCCTTTTTTTGTGCTTGTAAAATTTCACGCATTTCTGGACTATCCGATTTCTCCATTTCAAGTTCCCAGTACACTAATTTTTTATAAATTTCCATCCACTCATGAAAGTCAGGATTTTCCTGAAGTTGCATAAATAGTTTGGTAAACTCTTGCTGGTAAGCGGCCGTGGTGCTCGCAGCTACCAGGTCTTTTTTGTCCATTATTTTTTTTAGACTCAGTAGTACCTGATTTGGATTCACGGGCTTAATCAGGTAATCGCTAATTTGTCTACCTATGGCCTCATTCATGAGGTTTTCCGTTTCGTTTTTTGTTATGAGTACCACAGGTAAATGCGGGTGGTCCAATTTAATGCGGCTCAGGGTTTCAAGGCCACTTATACCAGGCATGGTTTCGTCTAAAAGCACCACGTCAATGGCATTATCAATGGTACTCGATCCCAAATATTCAATGGCGTCATATCCGTTGGTAAACGTGACCACATCGTAGCCCTTTTGTGTTAAAAAGATTTGTTGAGATTGCAGGCTATCTACTTCATCATCAACCCATAATATCCGTCCTAATTGCATCAATTGAAGGTATTTAGTTAAAAAACGCTCTGTAAATCTATTTCATTCTTTGCTATCGAACTTCTATTTGTATTTTCGCAGCAGCCCACCAGTGGGAGTTTAACAATTTAACAACAGGCATGGCAGCACCCAAAAGAAAAATCATCAACGATCCGGTGTACGGATTTATCACCATCAATCACCCCCTGATTTTTTCAATCCTGGCCCATCCTTATTACCAAAGATTACGCAGAATCACTCAAATGGCCATGGGTCAGCTCGTGTATCCCGGCGCCGTGCATACTAGATTTCATCATTCGTTAGGGGCGTATCATTTAATGGGCAACGCCGTAAATGAATTAAGAAGCAAAGGCACAGAAATTACCGAAGAAGAAGAGATAGCGGTGAAGGCTGCAATTTTATTACATGATATTGGACATGGGCCTTATTCGCATGCGCTCGAACATGTGGTCGTAAAAGGGGTACATCACGAAGCGCTTTCGCTTCAAATTATGCACGAAATGAACGATGCATTTGATGGTCAACTCACCCTTGCCATACAAATATTTACGGGTGCTTACCATAAACCTTTTTTACACCAACTCATTAGTGGACAGCTCGACGTAGACCGTATGGACTACCTCAGTAGAGATAGCTTTTTTTGCGGCGTGAGCGAAGGCGTAATTGGTTACGACCGAATTTTAAAAATGCTTGTCGTGGTAGACGGCCAACTCATGATTGAAGAAAAAGGAATTTATTCGGTCGAAAAATTTTTAGTGGCGCGCCGTCAAATGTACTGGCAGGTATACCTGCATAAAACAGTTTTATCTGCCGAAAAAATGATGGTTAAAATTTTAGAACGTGCCCGCAGTTTATATACAAGCACCGATGCAGCCATGCAAACGGGATCGGCACTGGATTATTTTTTAGGTACATTTAATGGTAGCATGGACGCCTATGCGCTTGCCCAGTTTTGCGCGTTAGATGACCATGATATTATGCATGCCATAAAACGCTGGAGCGCACATCCAGACAAGGTTTTATCGCTTTTATGCAGCCGTTTTTTAACGCGTAAACTATATAAAACAACCATTCAATCGGAACCTTTTTTACCAGACACCATTGCCGCTAAGCAAAAAGAAAGTTTGGAAGCATTTGCATTGGACCCTTCCGAAGTTGATTATGTTTGTTTTACCGGCGTAGCCACTAATACACTGTATCAAACCAAAGACGAACGCATCAATATTTTATTTAAAGATGGAAGCATTAAAGACATTTCATTAATTGACAATGCCCTCATCCATCAAAACTTATCTGCTGCTGTCAAAAAAAATTACATTTGTCAACTACTATAATTTTCTAGTATGCAATTCACTGCACAACAAATTGCTTTAATCGTTTCGGGTACCATCGAAGGTAATCCGGACATCACTGTTAGTTCATTTGGTAAAATAGAAGAGGCCACAGCTGGGCAACTTTCTTTTTTAGCCAACCCAAAATACAATGACTATTTATACACCACAAAAGCGTCGCTTATTATTGTAAATGAAAGTTTGCAATTGCAAAAAAACATTACAGCTACACTGGTGCGCGTAAAAGATGCATACACTGCATTTGCTACTCTTTTAACAACCTATCAAAACTTAAAAGCACAGCAAAGAAAAGGGATCGAAACACCTAGCCATATTGCTTCTACAGCTACACTTGGCAACGATGTTTATATTGGCGCTTTTGCATACATTGGTGAAAAAGTAAACATTGGCAACAACACCAAAATTTTTCCGGGCGTGTACATCGCAGAAAATGTGCGCATTGGAAACAACACCACGATTCATGCGGGCGTGAAAATTTATGAAGATTGTGTGATTGGAAATGATGTGATTATTCATGCTGGCACCGTAATTGGAAGTGATGGATTTGGCTTTGCACCTCAACCCGACGGGAGCTACCAAAAAGTGCCTCAAATAGGCAATGTTATTATAGAAGACCAGGTAGAAATTGGGGCAAACACCACCATTGATAGGGCTACCATGGGTTCTACGATTATTAAAAAAGGGGTTAAACTCGATAACCTCATACAAATTGCCCATAATGTAGAAATAGGAA
>JAIYCS010000017.1 GCA_027487895.1 Sediminibacterium sp.
AATTGAGTAATGCTTTTTTTAACCCATATCCAAAAAGCTCATGCTCCGCTCCTGTTGGATCAATATGCACTATATCGTTGTTGGCAAAAGTTCCAACTTCTTTGGTTTGCTTGATCACTTTATACTTATCCGGATCTAACCCTACAGGGCTATGCGCTGTCATGGTAAATAAATGCCAAAATGCAGATTGCAATACGCCCGTTTCAAACATTTGACGCACCATTTCTAATGAATCAATCGTTTCTTGCTCGGTTTGTGTTGGAAAACCATACATCAAATAAGCGTGTACCATAATACCTGCTTCTGTAAAATGCTGGCTTACTTTTGCTACTTGCGCTACTGTAATTCCTTTATCAATAAGCGCTAAAAGCCTATCTGAAGCAACTTCTAGCCCACCACTAACCGCAATACATCCCGCAGATTTTAGTAACTGACATAAATCGCGGGTAAAACTTTTTTCGAACCTTACGTTGGCCCACCAACTCACCACTAATTTTCTACGCAAAATTTCTATAGCTAGCGCTTTCATAAGTGATGGCGGTGCAGCTTCATCTACAAAGTGAAATCCAGTTTGCCCCGTTTGCGCAATTAAAGTTTCCATCCTATCAGCTAATAATGATGCAGCAATAGGTTCATAGGTTTTAATATAGTCGAGAGAGATATCACAAAAAGTACATTTGCCCCAGTAGCATCCATGCGCCATAGTTAATTTATTCCATCTACCATCACTCCATAAACTATGCATAGGATTTACTACCTCGATAGCAGAAATGTATTGATCTAGTAAGAGCCCCGTATAATCTGGCGTACCAACATTAGCTTGTTTATAATCAGGCCAAATAGAATTATTGATATACTGTACTTTGCCATCAACAAGTGTAAAACAGCGCTTTAATTCCTGCGCAGTTATATTACCATCTAAATGATTGATTAATACTTCGAGCGGCGCTTCGCCATCATCAAGTGTAATAAAATCATAAAATTCAAAAACACGTGGGTCTGATAATGAACGGAGTTCGGTATTTGCAAAACCACCACCCATCGCAACTTTAATAGCAGGATAATTCTTTTTGATATATTGCCCACACCTTAATGACGTATATAAATTACCTGGAAAAGGAACCGATAAACAAACTAGTGTAGGGTTTACCCGCTTAATATAACTTTCAAGTATGTCTAATAAAATAATGTCGATATAAGTTATTGGTGCATTTAGTGCCGCATACAATTCATCAAAACTATTGGCAGATCTTCCTAGGCTTTCGGCGTATCTACTAAAACCAAAATACGGATCAATGGTGTCTTTAATTAAATTCCCAAGGTCTTCTAGGTACATGGTCGCAATATGCTTGGCTTTATCTTGTTTGCCCATGCTCCCAAAAGCATAATGCAAATCATCCATTTGCTCAAAGGCACTTGCTTCAGGTAAAAATTGACGTGTGGCAATTAAATGTGCAAGTGTAGGTTGCTTCCCTTGTAAAAAAAGTATAACACTGTCGATGGTGTTGATGTAGCGCTCTTTGAGTGCTACAATTCTTGTACTATTGGCATTTAGTGTATCGCCGTATTTACTTTCGATAGCTTCAAATAACTGTATCAGCCCTTTTTTGTAAAAAATTTGAAGTGTAACTTCTATTCCCAAGTCGGCCTGTTCACTTTTAATATTTTTAGTATTAAAAAAGCCCTTTAAATATGCAGTAGCCGGATATGGCGTATTAAGCTGCGTAAATGGTGGCGTGACTAATAATACAGGTGCATCCAAGGGTTTCTGATTATAAACTAAAATTAATATTTATTTTTTCTTAGCGCCTCTTTTAATAGGCTTCTTGTACTTTTTTTGCATCACATCTCTTCTGCTCTTTTTTACATTGGATTTGCTGTTTTTTGCAGATTTTTCATGAAAGGCAGGGCCCGCAGTGCTCACCACTTTTTTGACTTTCTGAGAAATTTCCTTCATGATTACTTTAGGAATTTCATCTTCTGTTAAAACAGATGAAATTTCTACATCAGCAGGTATAGCAACCACCGGCACTTGATACTGCATCAGCGATTCTATAGCTTCTAGTAATGGTGTTTCTTTTTCTGTAGTAAAAGTAATGGCGATACCCTTTTTATCAAATCTACCCGTTCGTCCTATGCGGTGGATATAGTTTTCGGGAACATCGGGGGTGTCAAAATTTATAACGTGCGTTACTTCTGCAATATCAATACCTCTCGCTACAATGTCCGTTGCAATTAAAAATTGATAGGTGCCATCTTTAAATAAACGAACAGTATTAAAACGGTGATTTTGTTCTTTATTTGAATGAATCACTCCAACCCTTCCCTCAAATTTTGCGGCTACAGATTCATACAATTGATCTGCAAGTTTTTTGGTAGCAGCAAAAATTAAAACTTTTTGCATGCTCGCATCACCCAATATCAAATGTGAAAGTAGGTTTACTTTGGTATTAAAATTAGGGACTTGGTAAATTTGTTGTTCGATATTTTCGAGTGGCGTTCCTGCAGGTGCGGCTTCTATAATTTCAGGCGCATTAAAAAAAGTATCCATGAGCGCTGTAACCTCTGGCGTAATAGTTGCAGAGAATAAAAGATTTTGCCTCTTTTGAGGAAGCAAATCCATAATATTTTTAAGCTGGGTGCGAAAGCCCAAATTGAGCATTTCGTCCATTTCATCAATCACTAATTTTTTAATGTACTTGGTTTTAAAAGCACCATTCATGGCTAAATCATAAAGCCTACCTGGCGTTGCTACAAGTACGTCAACACCTTTTTCAACCTCAATTTGCTGCGTGTTAATATTTACACCACCATATACACCAATGGCTATTAGGCTCATATAACTAGACAGCTTATTAATGGTTTCAACAACCTGTGTTACAAGCTCCCTAGTAGGAACAACAATTAATATTTGAGGATCTTTATTTTTATCAAATTTCCACTGACGCAAACAAGGAAGTAGGTAGGCAATGGTTTTACCAGTTCCCGTTTGAGCAATACCACAAACGTCTTTGCTCGACATTGCCACAGAAAACACTTTTTGCTGAATGGTTGTAGGGGTCGTATACCCCATATCATCTAGGGCCGAAAAAAGCGCTGTATTTAAATTTAAATCGTTGAATGTCATGTGGGCACGAAGTTAGCGCTATATTTTAAATATATAAGCTATTGAGAGGGCTACCCTTCAATGATGATATCATACTTATCAAGTAAGCCCATCGCCCCTTGCACCGAATGTTTTGACTTTTTAATCCGGTTTGCATCTATGTCAATGGCGTAATTATAGGAAGAAGTGAAATTGACTTTTTCGAGCACAGAATTGTCAAATTTTGCATTGAGTAAATCGCAATCATCAAATTGAGCCGTGTTTAAATCGGCATTTGCAAAATCCACCGATTTAACGGAACATTTTGTAAAGCGCATCCCTTTTATTTTGGTTCCATAAAATGAAGCATTATCGATGATGCAATTACTAAAAGAAACATCTAGTCCGTACTCTTTACAAGAATCAAATAAAATGCCAATGAGCTTGCAACCCACAAAATGCGTATCTCTAAATACAACCTGATTTACTCTTACAACACTCATGTCACAATCTGTGAATGTGCAATTAATAAAGATGGATCCATCCAAAATAACGCCTGCAAAACCACATTTTATAAAACTGCAATTTTCATATTCACCAGGTGTAAATGGTTGAACCTGAAAATCAATTTGCTCAAACTCTTGGTCTTCGGTTAGTTTCATGCTTTTAATTTTGCTGGATGGCCGTCACTGCGTTCCGGCATCCTGGGTGGGGGTAGAATAACCACAAATAATTTGACTCTACAAATTATTCCATTCTACAAATTATTCCATTTGCTTCGCAAATGAACAATCTTTTGTGTTTTACTCGTTCACAACTGCAAGTAAAACTTGCGTTGCTCACTCATAAAACACAAAAGCCTCAGCTTTCGCTGAGGCTTTACTTGTGGTTGTCGGGAAGACAGGATTCGAACCTGCGACCCCCTGGTCCCAAACCAGATGCGCTACCGGCCTGCGCCACTTCCCGATTTTGTAGTTTGCCGCTTTTTAAAGTGCGGTGAGGGCGGGATTCGAACCCGCGGTACAGTTTAACCCGTACGGCAGTTTAGCAAACTACTGATTTCAGCCACTCATCCACCTCACCGTCCTTACTCCCTTTTTGGAGAGGGTTGCAAAAATAAGGTGATGTGTCTTAATTCCCAAAAATAAAACGCTTAAAATATTGAGTTTTAAGCGTTTTATTAAAATATCTTTTAAAAAGTCAGATTCTATTCATAATCAAGGCTTACATCGCAGCCAATTGAACTTTTTGCGTGAGCTCCATTACGTTTTCTCTAAAAATAGAATCGGTATCCATTAGGTCTTTTACCGTTTGGCAAGAATGAATAACCGTGGTATGGTCACGACCACCAAAATGCTCTCCAATAGTTTTAAGTGAGTTTTTGGTGAAAGCTTTAGCGAGATACATGGTAATTTGACGTGCTTGTACAATCTCACGCTTACGTGTTTTTTGTAACAACTTATCGTAAGGAACATCGAAATACTCACAAACCATTTTTTGGATGGCGTCGATCGTGATTTCTTTACTGCTCGTTTTAACAAAATTGCGAAGTACTTTTTTAGCCAGTTCAACATCAATTTCCTTCTTATTTAAAGAAGATTGAGCTAATAGTGAAATAAGTGCGCCTTCTAATTCACGAACGTTGGTATTAATGTTATAAGCAACATACTTAACCACTTCTTTTGGCATATCAAGACCATCGTTCTTCATCTTCTTTTCCAAGATTTCGATACGTGTTTCGTAATCTGGCACTTGTAAGTCGGCGCTTAAACCCCATCTAAACCTGCTTAATAAACGCTCTTGCATACCATCTAAATCTTTAGGGGATTTGTCAGATGTTAATACTAATTGCTTACCGCTTTGGTGAAGGTGGTTAAAGATGGCAAAAAATGCATCTTGGCTTTTTTCGGCACGACTAAAGAATTGAACGTCGTCTATGATAAGCACATCTATCAGTTGATAGAAGTGAATAAAATCATTGATGGCATTGTTGCGGCTATGGTCTTGGAACTGGTTGATGAATTTTTCACTGCTCACATACAACACCACTTTACCAGGATGTGTGCGCTTTACTTCGTTACCAATAGCTTGTGCTAAATGCGTTTTACCAAGGCCTACTCCACCATAAATTACAAGTGGATTGAATGAATTGGCACCTGGCTTTTCTGCAACTGTTTTACCCGCTCTACGTGCCACTCTGTTACAATCGCCCTCAATAAAAGATTCGAAAGTATACAGCTGGTTAAGCTGGGGATCAATTTGCATTTTTTTAAGACCCGGAATAACAAATGGATTTTTAACTGGATTATCAATTACCAGTGGAAAATTCATTTCGTTATTGTTGTATGTTTTCATGTTGCTAGCTGGAACATCCATCGAGCCGCTACGGCTGTTGCTGTTACCACTATCCACCATAATTCTATATTCTAAACGCGCCTCTTTACCTAACTCACGCTTTAATGTTTTGGCTAATAAATTCACATAGTGCTCTTCGAGGTACTCGAAAAAGAATTGACTTGGAACTTGGATTAACAATACGTTCCCTTTTAACTCAACTGGGTTAATAGGTTCGAACCATGTTTTAAAATGCTGCCACTCGACAATATCTTTAATGATCTTCAAACAACTGCTCCAAACTAATTCAGCACTTTTAGCCATACAATTACGAACAATTTATAATTAGGTTAACGTATTCTTTTCAGGTCCTCAATATATCCTTTTTTCAACAAAAATTCTAATGAATTTGACAGCTTTCAAAAAGTGTTACGGGACTGCGAATATGTATACTTTATGTTGAAAAAAAAATTTTTTATTTCGTTATTTTCCCCATTACAAACCAGTGTTCGGATTTTATCTGTTTTTAAGCCCTAAAAACCTACTTTTGAATCCTAAAAAATATACCACTATGTCTTACGAGATTACCGGAAAATTGGTTGCAAAATTTGATATTGTTCAGCGCACAGAGACCTTTAAAACCAGGGAATTTGTGATAGAAAAGACCGAAGACATTGGAGGTCGCAGCATTACTAATTACATAAAATTTCAATGTGTTCAGGACAAGACGGCTATGCCCGACAAGTACAACCTAGGGGACGACGTACGTGTTCAGTTCAATATCAAGGGGACAAAGTGGGTAAAAGAGGGTAAAGAAAATTTTATTACAAATTTGGACGCTTGGCGTATGGAAGGGGTCAAATTAGGCCAAGACAACGCTAATACCAACGAATATTTTGATATGCCGCCTTCGCAAGATTCTGTAGATGACCTTCCTTTCTAATGCAAAAACAAGTCCAATTACAAGTTACGCCCTCAGAAGCTGCAGATCCTGCTGTTATTAAGCAGTATGTAGCAAATGCAGGCGGACATGCAATTGGCGCAGTTACTGGGTTTCATATCCTTAAAAAATCGATAGATGCCAGAAGTAGTAAGCAGGTTTGGATTAACCTTACGTTGCAGGCATTTATTGATGAACCTTTCACGCCTCGAACACTTGCCCCTATTAGCTTTAAGGACGTTAGCCATGCTACAACTAAGGTAATCATAGTAGGTGCCGGACCCGCGGGCCTATTTGCGGCCTTAAAATGCCTAGAACTTGGCATTAAACCGCATATTATAGAGAGAGGTAAAGAAGTAAGGGCACGCAGACGCGATTTAGCTGCACTTAATAAAGATGGGGTGGTAAACCCAGAGAGCAATTATTGTTTTGGAGAAGGTGGTGCAGGCACTTATTCCGATGGCAAACTATACACCAGAAGTAACAAGCGTGGTGATATTAACCGAATCCTTCAACTACTTGTGCAGCATGGCGCCGAAGAACAAATACTCTACAACGCACACCCCCATATTGGCACCAATAAACTTCCTCAAATTATACAGGCCATGCGCCAACAAATTTTGGACGCTGGCGGCATTATCGAATTTGAGCAAAAAATGGTGGATTTTGATGTAGAAAATGGAGTTGTTAAATCGGTACAAACACAAAATGGTAATACCATTACAGGAGACGCCGTTGTACTTGCCACGGGCCATTCAGCAAATGATATTTTTGCGTTACTAAGCAGTAAAAAAGTATTGATTGAAGCCAAGCCTTTTGCACTAGGAGTAAGAATTGAGCATCCCCAAGAAATTATAGACCGCGTTCAATACCACTGCATCTTAAGAGACGAAAACCTCCCACCTGCCTCCTACGGACTTGTAGAGCAAGTGCATGGTAAAGGTGTATTTAGTTTTTGTATGTGCCCTGGCGGTATTATTGCGCCAGCAGCAACCAGTGCCGGCCAGCTCGTAGTAAATGGTTGGAGCCC
>JAIYCS010000093.1 GCA_027487895.1 Sediminibacterium sp.
CATCCGGTTTATTGGAGAAACAACGGCTAAAACATTAGCCAACGCTGTAGATCACTTACTAGATTTTACAACAAAGTCGGAAGCCGATTTGCTAGCACTTGAAGACGTGGGTGTTAAAGTCGCAAAAAGTATTGTTGACTTTTTTGCCGATGCAAAAAATATTGAACTCTTACATAAGCTTGAGGCACTGGGCCTCGATTTAAAAAATCAGAAAAAGGCAGCGCCTGTTGGTAGTTCATTAACGGGTCAAACCTTTTTATTTACGGGCACCCTCCCTACCCTCAAACGCAGCGCTGCAGAGCAAATGGCCGCCGATCTTGGAGGTGTAATTGCCAGTGGTGTAAGTAGTAAATTAAATTATTTAGTGGTAGGTGAAGACGCAGGTAGTAAGCTAGAAAAAGAAAAAAAAATTAACACCATACATATTATTTCGGAAGCAGAATTTATTCAGTTAATTGAATCTTCAAAACAATAACCATGCTTGCAGCTAGCACGATACAGTTTTTAAAAAAACTAGATAAAAACAACAATAAAGCATGGTTTGATGCAAACCGTAAACAGTACGAAGCCGCTAAATTAGATTTTGCAAACCTTACCCAGCAGGTGATAACACAGTTTGGCAAAAAAGAACCCGCTATTGCATTACTGCAACCCAAAGAATGTGTTTTTAGAATTAACAGAGACGTACGTTTTAGTAAAAACAAAGCGCCTTATAAAAACAATATGGGTGCTAGCATCAAAGCGGGCGGAAAAAAATCATTGGCAGCTGGTTATTATATTCATTTAGAGCCCGGAGGTAAAAGTTTTGTAGGCGGTGGACTGTATATGCCGGATGCGAACATTGTTGGAAAAATAAGACAAGAAATAGATTACAATTACGCCGAATTTTCAAAGATTGTACAAAACAAAAAGTTTGTAGCGCAGTATGGTGGACTGGATTTTTCGGAAGGGATGAGCTTGGTAAGAGAACCAAAGGGTTATGAAAAAGAGAACCCTGCTATTACGTATATAAAACTTAAAAGTTGGGTGGCTACCGCTCCGCTTAGCGATACTGCGTTACAAGATAAAAACCTTGCAACGCAGCTCACAAAAGCATTTGAATATTTACAACCACTCATTTCATTTTTAAACGAAGGCATAAATGCCTAAGCACTAAGAAGCTAAAATGCCTACGCTCGTAAGGTATTCGGCAATTTGCACCGCATTGGTAGCAGCGCCTTTACGTAGGTTATCACTTACCACCCACATGTTTAATGTTTTAGGCTGGGTTTCATCTCTACGTAATCTTCCAACAAATACTTCATCTCTTTCATGTGCCCATAATGGCATTGGATAAAGTTGTTCATTGTCATTTTGTTGTACCACAACACCCGGTGCTGCAGCTAATAAAGCGGTTACTTCTGCTAAATCATATTCATTTTCAAACTCAACATTCACGCTCTCGCTGTGTCCACCCACTACTGGAATACGCACAGTGGTAGCCGTTACTTTGATGCTGTCATCCTGCATAATTTTGCATGTCTCTTTCACCATTTTCATTTCCTCTTTGGTATAACCGTTTTCTAGGAAAACATCGATTTGAGGAATCACGTTTAAATCGATCTGATACTTATACGCCATCTCCCCTTCCTTACCTGCGCGCTCATTAAATAGCTGATCAACGGCTTGTTTACCAGTACCGGTAACGCTTTGGTAGGTACTTACTACCACACGCTTAATTTTATATTTCTCGTGCAATGGCTGAAGCGCCACCACCATTTGAATGGTAGAACAATTGGGATTTGCAATGATATAATCCTCCGCTGTTAATACAGACGCATTGACTTCTGGAACCACTAATTTTTTTGTAGGATCCATACGCCATGCAGAGGAATTATCAATGACACGAATGCCAGCAGCTGCATATTTGGGAGCCCACTCGAGTGAGGTACTTCCACCTGCCGAAAATATGGCAACAGCAGGTTTGGCGGCGATACCATCTTCCATACTTACCACCTTATACGCTTTACCTTTAAACTGTACTTCTTTACCAACAGATCTTTCAGATGCTACTGGTACGATTTCAGTGACAGGAAAATTACGTTCGGCAAGTACTTGTAACATTTTTGTACCTACCAGGCCAGTTGCCCCTACGACTGCTACTTTCATTTTTTTGTTTTTGTTTCGTTATAATTAAAAAAAAAGACCCTCCCATTTGGGAAGGCCTCTTGCGTATGTTTATACATTACAAAACGAAGCACCTCCCTGGTTAGAGTGGTTTTTTGATACGTTTTGTATGTTTCGATGTTCTCATGTTCGGATGTAAAATTAGGGGCATTTGAATACAACGCCAAAATATTTTAAGTACCATTAAACTACGAGCTTGATATCAAAGTTTACAAGGTCTACAAATTCAGCGATACGGTCGCTAATATCAGCCTTGCTAATTTCTCTCAAACGCTCGGTACCAAACTTTTCTACACAATAAGAAGCCATGGCACTACCTACAATGATGGCAGTTTTCATATTTTCAAAAGAAATGTCTTTGGTACGAACGATATGACCAATAAAGCCACCCGCAAAGGTATCACCAGCTCCTGTTGGATCAAACACTTCTTCTAATGGAAGCGCTGGTGCAAAAAACACTTGATCTTCATGGAATAAAAGAGCACCGTGCTCTCCTTTTTTAATGATCAAATATTTAGGGCCCATTGCCATAATTTTTTTAGCCGCTTTAACAAGGCTATACTCACCACTTAACTGACGCGCTTCACTATCATTCACCATCAATACATCCACAAGGCTAATGGTGTGTAATAAATCATCCATCATAATTTCCATCCAAAAGTTCATGGTATCCATGACAATGAGCTTTGGACGGTTTTTTAATTGCTTGATTACGCTGCTTTGCACACTAGGCACTAAATTACCCAGCATCAAAAATTCGCAGTCCTGAAAACTATCTGGTACAACAGGTACAAAATTTTCAAGCACATTTAATTGTGTTTCAAGCGTATCACGTGAATTCATATCCATGTGGTAGCGACCACTCCAAAAAAATGTTTTTTCGTCTTTTTTAATTTGTACACCTTCTAAATCTACACCGCGAGCAGTAAGCGCCGCAAGTTCAGATTCTGGAAAATCACCACCTACCACAGAAATTTGTTTTACTGGGGTAAAATTGGAAGCACACCAGGCAATATAAGTACCCGCACCACCAATGATTCGATCACTTTTTCCAAAAGGTGTTTCGATGGCATCAAAAGCCATAGATCCTACTACTACTAAAGACATATAATTTGATTTATTACGGGTGCGAAAATAGGCTTTTTGGGTGCAAATGGGAAAACTAACGCAAAAAACCAATAACTTAGCATAAACCGCTAACGTATGTTAGCGCAAATACAAGCATATGGCAAGGATAAAAACAGAAAAAAATACGACCCGTAAAGACGTAATCGTTAGTAAAGCGGCTATTTTATTTAGAGAAAAGGGCTTTAAAGCAGCTAGCATGCGCGACCTAGCAGAATCGGTAGGTGTTGAAGCAGCTAGCTTATACAATCACATTAAATCTAAAACAGAGCTACTACACGAACTATGTTTTAGTGTCGCCAACCGTTTCTTACAAAAGTTAGACGAAATAGAATCGGAACCTATACCTGCAATTCAGAAAATTGAAAAAATACTTCGTTTTCATATTGTTGAAATGGTCAATAGTTATGAAGAAGTGTATGTGAGCGATAGAGAGTGGAAACATTTGAACGATCCTTACCTTTCTAATTTTCAAAACCAGCGCCGCATATACCGTAAACGCTTAGCTGCAATTATCGAAACGGGTATTAAAAACAAAGAGATCAAACCTATTGATGCACCAACAGCCGTGCTTATTTTATTACACGCTATTAGTGGCATTGAAAGTTGGCACCGTTCTAAACAAAAAATTACGGCAGCCGCATTAGAAGAAAATATGGTGACCATTTTAGTAGGCGGGTTAACCGTATAACCTTGTACCTTTGTACTCTAACAAAATACGTGTTGCACGAAAATAGTGTCTGAAAGAAATAATTTTATTGACTACATCCGAATTTTTTGCCGCAGCGGCCATGGTGGCGCTGGTGCTAGACACTTTATGCGCAATAAACTCACGGCAAAAGGTGGACCCGATGGTGGCGACGGTGGTAGAGGTGGCCATATCATATTAAGAGGCAACGCGCAGCTTTGGACGCTGCTTCACATGCGCTATTTTAAAAACGTATTAGCAGAACACGGTGAAGGCGGTAGTAAAAACAATTGCACTGGCCATGATGGAAAAGATATTATACTTGAAGTACCACTAGGTACCATAGCAAAAGACGAAGAAACAGGCAATATTGAAGCCGAAATTTTATACGACGGTCAGGAAATCATTTGGTTAAAAGGTGGAAGAGGTGGACTGGGTAATAGCAATTTTGCAACCCCTACCAACCAAGTGCCTGAGCACGCACAACCCGGAGAAGAAGGATCCGAAGGTTATAAATATTTAGAATTAAAAGTACTTGCCGATGTAGGTCTTGTTGGATTTCCAAATGCAGGAAAATCAACTTTACTATCATCGATTACTGCAGCAACACCTAAAATTGCCAACTACGCATTTACCACCCTAACGCCACAACTGGGCATGGTGGAATATAGAGATTCACGCTCTTTTTGTATTGCCGATTTACCGGGTATTATTGAAGGTGCCGCCGAAGGAAAAGGCCTAGGGCACCGGTTTTTAAGGCATATTGAACGCAATGCCATTTTACTTTTTATGATCCCCGCCGATAGAAAAAAAAAAAAAAAAGAATTTGATATTTTACGCAACGAATTAGAGCAGTACAACCCTGAGATGCTTCAAAAAGATTTTATCATCGCGATTAGTAAATCTGATATGCTTGACGATGAATTAAAAGAAGCAATCGCAAAAGAACTTCCAAAAAATGTACCACACGTATTTATTTCTTCTGTGACCAACACAGGATTAAGTGCACTGAAAGATTTGTTGTGGGATACGCTTAATAAATAAATTCGAAAATTTTTTGCATAAAAAAGGCCTCCGCTTGCGGAGGCCTTTTTACTTTATAACTTTAAAAGATTACCCGTTAGATCTTGACGCGTTCTTACGGTCATTTTCATCCAAATGCGTTTTACGCATTCTTACTGATTTAG
>JAIYCS010000020.1 GCA_027487895.1 Sediminibacterium sp.
CTACACAACTCACCATTTTATGGTCTTGTAAAGAAGCTATTTTTAAGTGGTGGGGAGATGGTAATATCGATTTTAGTACGCAAATGATATTGGATCATATGCCCGTTGAGCAAGAGGGAATATTACCTGCAAGGTTTATAGAAAAATCTGGAACCGAACATGCACTTTTAGTCCATTACAAAGTGATGGATCAACTTTGTTTGGTATGGGTGTGTAGTTAATCTAGAAAATTTTAATCGAGTAGGAGCGTGTCGTCTTCATCTGCTCCCGTGATACTTAAATTAACCGCATCTGCACCGGCAATACCCTCTACCGATCCTTTAATATGAGCTGCATTGAGTAACACTTTTTCAAGTTGTTTTTCACGCGCCTTCCAAAGTTTTTCCATGGTGTCGCGTTCTTTTTGAATACTTAGTTTCATACTCATAAAGCCTTCTCTGATTGCTTTCCACTGCTCACTAAATTCGGAGCTAATTAAATAGTCGTAGAGCATTACCATTTTATCGCCTTTGTTTTCTTGGCTTTTTTTGGCTTCAGCAATTTTTAATAACGCATTGCGAAGTAGGAGCGCCACACTTCTTACTTCTGTAAACGTACAAATGTATACGCCGTCTTTTTCGCCAAAACGGTCCATGTCTTTAGGAAGCGTTTGCGTTACAATGATGGCCACGTCTGCGCCAAGGGTGCGCATATCCGATTTTAATTTTTCAATCCATTCGTTGGCAAAGTCTTTGGTACGCTTGCTTTCGTAAATAATTTTACCCGACTCGTTACCAAATTGGTTGCGCACCACCTGAATACAATCGGCGCCTCTTACGCCTTTACCTACTTCTTCAATTTTATCAATAGGGAAAGTGGTTTGTAATAATTCTTCGAGCATTAATTCCTGCACTTCACCTTGTAGCTGCATGCTGCCCTGCTCTTGCTTACGGCGCATTTCTTCTACCAGTTTTTTCTGGTCTTCAATTTGCTTTTCCAATTCTTTGGTGCGAAGCGCATATTCCTGCTCTTTTAATCCAATTTTTTCTGCTTCTTCTTTTGCTAGCTGTTCTTGTAGCTTTCCTCTTTCTTCTATTAATTTTCTTTGCAGGGTAAGTTCTAATTCTGCCTCTTTGGTTTTTAGACCCTGCTCTTTTTGTAAAAATTCTATTTCTTTGGCTCGCGCTGCTTGTAATTTTGTTTCGGCCTCGGTAGCATTTTTTTGAAACTGCTGAAGTTGTGCTTCATACTCAGCTGCAATATTTTTTTTGAGGTTGTTTTCTAAGTCGGCGTGCATCTTTTTTTTCTCCGCTTCAATAAGCGCAGCCGTTTCAATTTCTTTTTGTTTTTGCCATTCCTTCATTTGTCCGCGCAGTTCATTTTGCACTTCTTCTCTAATGGAATCACCGGGTTCAAACGCGTGGTTACATTTTGGACAATGAATAATAAAGTCGGCCATTTTATTTTTTTTACAATTTACGAACGATACCTGAAACAAAAAACCCAGAACTTGTCTGGGTTTGTGCGGAAGAGGAGATTCGAACTCCCACGCCCGGTAAAAGGCGCTACCACCTCAAGGTAGTGCGTCTACCAATTTCGCCACCTCCGCATGCTTTTTGGGTTGCAAATGTAAAGTAAAAGCGCAAAATTTTACACTAAAATTTACAGTTACTTGATAGGTTACATTCTCTCAGGAACAGGGATGCCTAATACCGCCATGCCCTTTTTAAGGGTTTGGGCCGTTAAGCTGGCAAGTTGTAACCTTAGTATTTTTTTCTCTTCTGTTTCGGCATTGGTAATAGAATGCTCGGCATATAAAGCGTTAAATGTTTTAGCCAAATTAAAAATAAAGATGGCCACTTTGGATGGGTCAAAGGCTGCTGCGGCGTCTTCTAGCATGCTATTAAACTGCTCCAACTGAATGGTCACTTCTTTTTCGAGCGGTAATAGTGGGGTAGAAGGCTGGCTTGTAATAGCAGTATCCTGTGCATTTGCTTTTCTTAAAATACTTTTAATTCTTGCATGTGTGTACTGAATAAAAGGTCCTGTAAATCCATGAAAATCGATACTCTCTTCTGGATTAAAAATCATTTTCTTTTTGGGATCTACCCTGAGTAAGAAAAACTTAAGGGCGCCCAGTCCAATGGTGTGGTAGAGTGTTTCTAATTCTTGTTCTGTAAAATCTTTTACCTTACCTAGTTCTTCTGTTTTTTGTTTGGCAATATCTATCATCGCAGCCACCAAATCATCGGCGTCTACAACGGTACCTTCTCTACTTTTCATTTTACCCGTAGGTAATTCCACCATGCCATAACTTAAATGATAAATACCATCTGCCGATGGAAGTTCAAGCTTTTGACATATTAATTTAAGTACTTTAAAGTGATAGTTTTGTTCGTCACCTACCACATAAATACTTTGATCCGCATTAAATTCTTTTTGTTTGGTTTGTGCTAGTCCAATGTCTTGAGTGATATACACCGATGTGCCATCTTTACGTTGAACTAATTTTTCATCAAGGCCATCGGTGGTTAAATCTATCCAAACACTACCGTCTTCTTTTTTATAAAATACATTTTTAGTGAGGCCATATTCTACAAGGTCTTTACCTAATAAATAGGTTTCACTTTCGTAATACGTTTTATCAAAATCGCTTCCAATACTTTTGTAGGTTACGTCAAATCCTTCATATACCCATCCATTCATATTGCGCCACAACTCAAGTACAGCAGGGTCTCCAGCTTCCCAGTCCAACAGCATTTTTTGCGTTGCTTTCATGATTGGGGCTTCTTTTTCTGCCAGTTCTGAAGTCATACCACTAGCTACTAATCCAGTAACCTCAGCTTTATAAGCGTCATTAAATTTTACATAATAATCGCCTACAAAATGATCGCCCTTTTTACCGGTAGAAGCAGGCGTTGCACCATTCGCAAATAGTTGCCAAGCAATCATACTCTTACAAATATGAATACCTCGATCGTTTACGATACAAGTTTTTACAACTTTATTTCCAGTGGCTTCTAAAATGGCCGCAATACTCCAGCCTAAAAAGTTGTTGCGTAAATGACCTAAGTGAAGTGGCTTATTGGTATTAGGCGAAGAGTATTCTACCATCACCGTTTTGCCATTATTTGCAACTGTATTGTTATTGGCATTATTTAGGCATTCAAACCAAAATGCATCTGCAATGGTGAGGTTTAAAAATCCTTTAATGGTGTTGTGTGCCGTAAATAAATGTGGGTAGCTGGCCACTAAATGATTACCCAGTGCTTCACCTAATGCATCGGGAGATAGTTTTAATTCTTTTACAAATGCAAAGAGTACAACGGTATAGTTGCCCTCAAATTCTGGCTTGGTGGCATTCACCAAAATAGAATGAGCTGGTACAGATACCTGGTATACGCTTAATAGGGCCTCAGAAGCCGCTTTTTTAATTTGATCTACAAGATGCATGAATAATCTATTTGTTTGGCCGTGGCAAAAGTAATTAATTAAGGGCTACCTTCGTCCACTAGTATGCAAAAGCTGCACGAACATATCCGCGGAGGGATCTTACAGCTAGTAGATTTGTTTTATCCGCTTTTTAGGCGCATCATGCCCCATCAAACCTTTAGGTATGCGGCTTGTGGTGGCTTTAATACCGTACTCGATATTGGGCTTTTTTTTGTGAGTTACAATTATTTGTTCCTTAAACAGCCTCAGCATGTGGGTCCTCTCACCATTAGCCCTCACATTGCCTCCTTTTTATCGGCCTTTATGGTTACGTTTCCAATAGGGTTTTACCTAAGCCGTTACGTGGTTTTCCAAGAAACATCGGTAGCAAAAAAGGTACAATTGTTCCGTTATTTTATTGTGGTACTTGGTTGCCTTATCTTAAACTATATTTTTCTAAAACTTTTTGTAGAAGTTTTTGGATGGTACGCTACGCCATCAAAATTAGCCACCACCGTTTTTGTGGTTGCTTTTAGCTATTACATGCAAAAGTACTTTACGTTTAAAGCCGTTGAGGCAGGGGTGGATTAAGCTTTATTGATTGTACCTAAACAAACTCCCGGTTTTTTCTACAACTCCAAATGCATTTATATAATCTGGTCCTGTATATTCAAATACAATTTCTTTATTGACCGGTACAGTACCCAAAATATTAGTTGGTACCGCTGTAAACGCGGCCGGAAATACGCCCGTTAAACTATCTACTATTGTAAAGCCACTGATGCTGTGTAAACGCCAGCTAGCCGTTAAATTCCCAAGTACTTCAAAATGGTAACGCCCTGCACTATCAATGTTTGTAAGCCATACAAGTGGGTATTCAAAATTATAGGGTCCCCAGTTTGTAATGCGCATTTCTTGTAAACCCACCGGAAAATGGGTGAGGGGTATACTGGTTGCTTTTACTTTTTGTAAACGTTTATCAATGGCGTAATCGAGGCCTACTTCTTCATTTTCTTTGGTAGAATCTAATTCATGAATACGCACACCTAATTTATAGCGCTGTCCTGTATTTATTTTGATGTTACCACTTAAGTAAATACTATCGGTTCCCAAAATGTCATATACCGTACTATTATTTTCAAAACTATTGGTAGCGATATAGTAATTTTTACTGTCTGTATTTTTTAACTGAGGATATTTCCAATCGGAGGGTTGCGTTTCTCGCGACCATAGTTTAACACCGGTTTTATCATTTTTAAAACGGTTGAGTGCAATATTTATATTTTGTCCATGCTCAATGGCAACGGCAATTCTGTTGCCCTCAAAAATATTGTCTGTAATATCTGTTTCAAAGCTATAGCCACCCCACACACCATGGTCACAATCTTTGATGGTGTTTTTCATAATTAAATTACTACTAAACGTAACTTCTACGCCATTGGTAGGCGCATACGAAAAATCATTCCCATAAATAAAATTATCGTTACAGCCGCCAACACCAGTATCCATGGTGGTTTGGCAGGCCCATAAAAAAAATCCATCACCAGAATGTGTAGCCGAATTGTATGCAAAAATGTTGTGGTTGCACTGTTCAAAAACTAAAATAGCGGCGCTGTCTTGTCCTCTTCTATATTTTTTATAACTGTAACCACGCACATTAAAATCAAGTGTATTGTGGTTGATATTGTTATACGAACTTTTATAAAGGCCAATGCCAATGCCGGAATTAAATGAAAAATTATTGTCTGTAACAAGTGCATTGTTGCAGCTCGTAAGCATGAGGCCACACTGTCCGTTGGTGACTGTGTTTTCTGTAATAACAGCATTCTGACAATTGGATAAATAAATACCCGCACCATAGCGCATCCATTCGTTATTTTCATTGTTATGAAAACTCATCCAGTCGCTTTCGTCTTCTTTTTCAATATTACTTTTTAGGGCGTCTCTGTAATTATAACTCAGATCACAATTGTCTATTGTAAGCGCTTCTACACGGTCTGCTTTAATGCCAATTTTATAACCTTTAATGGTGGCGTTTTTGATGGTGATATGACTAGAGCCTGGTTTAATTTCTATGGCAATACCATTAAATTGGTTGGGTGCAAAAGAGGGTTTATTGCCAGCGCCATCTAGTACCACACCGGCTAGGTCCAACACAATGTTTTTACCTTCAATAACAATAACGCCGCCCTGTTTTTGAATGGTATTGGTGTCTGAGGTAGGTAGGGCATAATGACCGGGGGCCACCAAAATGGTCTTTGTTATGCGCATTCCAACTGACGGAATGGTGGCTTTTTGAGCTTCAAGCCTGACATTTAGGGTGGTGGCCAAAACAGCCAAGAGGAGTAAAACAAAGCTTCTCATGCTTAAAACTACCTATTTTGGCTAAAAAAGGCTGACATTTTTGCACTTTTTGGCTAGATGGCATAAAGATTGGGTATATACCCCTGATTATTAATCTGAAATTCAATTTATATGGGAAAAATAATAGGCATTGACCTCGGTACCACAAACAGTTGTGTAGCCGTAATGGAAGGTAATGAACCAGTTGTAATTGCAAATGATGAAGGTCGTAGAACCACGCCTTCTGTAGTTGCCTTTTTAAAAAATGGTGAGCGTAAAGTAGGAGATCCTGCTAAGCGTCAGGCCATCACAAATCCTCAAAACACCATTACCAGCGTTAAGCGTTTTATGGGTCGTCGTTTTGATGAAGTAACTGAAGAAATTAGTCATTGGAGTTATAACGTTGCAAAGGGTGATAACAACACCGTTCGTGTAGCGATTGATGATCGTATGTATACACCACAAGAAATTTCTGCGATGGTGTTACAAAAAATGAAAAAAACCGCAGAAGATTACTTAGGTCAGGAAGTAACAGATGCTGTAATTACAGTGCCTGCTTACTTTAATGATGCACAGCGTCAAGCAACCAAAGAAGCTGGTGAAATTGCAGGCTTAAATGTTAGACGTATTGTAAACGAACCTACAGCTGCAGCACTTGCTTATGGTTTAGATAAAAAAAATGCAGAGCAAAAAATTGCGGTATTTGACTTAGGTGGTGGTACGTTTGACGTATCGGTACTTGATTTAGGTGATGGCGTATTTGAAGTAAAATCTACCAATGGTGATACACACTTAGGTGGTGACGACTTTGATAAAGTTATCATGGACTTTTTAGCGGATGAATTTAAAAATCAAGAAGCCATCGATTTACGTAAAGATCCAATGGCACTTCAGCGTTTAAAAGAAGCTTCTGAAAAAGCTAAAATTGAATTGAGTGCTTCTGCCGAAACAGAAATTAACTTACCATACATCACTGCTGTTGATGGTGTGCCTAAGCACTTAGTGGTAAAATTAACAAGAGCAAAATTTGAAGCTTTAGCAGATAATTTATTTACGCGTTGTTTAAAGCCTTGTGAAGCTGCATTAAAAGATGCAGGTTACAGCACTTCAGATATTGACGAAGTAATTTTAGTGGGTGGTTCTACACGTATTCCTAAAGTTCAGGAAATTGTAGAAAAGTTCTTTGGTAAAAAACCTAACAGAGGTGTTAACCCAGACGAAGTAGTTGCTCTTGGTGCAGCGATTCAGGGTGCGGTATTAACTGGAGAAGTAAAAGATGTATTGTTATTAGACGTTACACCACTTGGCCTAGGTATCGAAACCATGGGTAGCGTGATGACAACCATGATTCCTTCTAACACAACCATTCCAACTAAAAAAACAGAAATATATTCTACAGCGAGCGATAACCAACCGGGTGTTCAAATCCATGTGTTACAAGGAGAGCGTCCAATGGCCAATCAAAACAAGAGCTTAGGTATCTTTAATTTAGATGGTATTCCACCAGCACCAAGAGGTGTTCCTCAAATCGAAGTAACTTTTGATATCGATGCAAATGGTATCTTAAGTGTTCACGCAAAAGACAAGGGTACTGGTAAAGAACAAAAAATTAGAATCGAAGCGGGTAGTGGTTTAAGCAAGGAAGAAATTGAAAAAATGAAAGCCGAAGCAAAAGCCAACGAAGCAACTGATAAAGAAGCACGTGAAAAAGTAGAAAAATTAAACCAAGCCGATAGCTTAATTTTCCAAACAGAAAAGCAGTTTAAGGAGTTTGGTGATAAAATTTCTGCCGATAAAAAAGAACCGATCGAAGCGGCGCTTACCAAATTAAAAGAAGCGCATAAAAATCAGGACATCCCAGCTATCGACGCTGCAATGGCCGAAATGAATACAGCTTGGACGGCGGCTTCTGAAGAAATCTACAAGGCGCAACAAGCAGCTGGCCCAGAAGCTGGTGCAGCAGGACCAGACGCAGCAGCGGGTGGTGCGCAACAACAAAATGACAATGTAGAAGACGCGCAGTTTGAAGAAGTAAAATAAGGTTTACATAGGATGAATAAAAAAATCCCCTGCGTTTTCGTAGGGGATTTTTTTATGACTAGGTTTATTTCATAATGCGGTAGCACCAACGCTTTAGTTTTCCCTCAAAATCAAATCCGGTAGTTGCTTTAGTGATGTCTTTAATGCTGCTCGCTTTGATACCTGCTTCGTCTAAAATAAATTTAGTGTAGTTGGTACTAAAATAAAGTGTGCCACCATCTGTGGTAGCTGCAAGCATATCATTGATAAGCTCGACATGGTCTCTTTGGATGTCTAAAAAGTCTTTCATACGCTTGCTATTGCTAAACGTAGGAGGGTCCATTACAATTAAATCAAAACTATTAGGGGCAAGGGTTTTCAAATACTGTTTTACATCGGCGTGTATGTAAAAATATTTGCTAGGATCCTTTAATAAGTTAATAGCCATATTTGTTTCGGCCCAACTTAAATAGGTTTTAGATAAATCAACAGAGGTTACAGTGGCCGCTTCTCCAGCTGCTGCATACACCGAAAAGGAACCTGTGTAGCAAAATAAATTTAAAAAACGTTTGTCCTTTGCTTCTTTACGCACCATCTCTCTGGTAGTGCGGTGGTCTAAAAAAAGTCCGGTATCTAAATAGTCTGTTAAGTTTACCTGAAATTTCAAATCATTTTCAAGCACGGTAAAAAACTCCTGCTTGGTATCTACTTTTTCGTACTGCTCGTCTCTATGAGACATTTTTTTTCTTTCTCGCTTGTAAATACTGGTAAGCGGCGTGCCTGTTACTTCGCTAATAATTTCGAGAGAGGGTTGTAGCCATGCATCATGCTCTTCGTCGGTCATCCCATGCCTTCTTACATACTCCGATACGTAAATTTTATTTTCGTACGCTTCTATGCAAAATGGAAATTCGGGAAGGTCGTGCTCGTAAATGCGGTAACAGCCTACACCGGTGCGTCTAGCAATTTTACTGCGGTGCTTAAACACTTTCGTAAGTCTATTGCTAAACATTTCTAGCTTTTGGGCTAGCGGTAGTCCTTGTTTTTTTTCTATTTCTTCTTCCATGATTTATTGTAAAGCAGCGAGAGCGTCTTTGATACGCGCCCATGCTTTTTCAATATTTGGCATGCTATTGGCAAAAGAGAAGCGAACACAATTAGGCTCGCCAAACGCATCACCCATTACACTTGAAACATGCGCTGTATTTAATAAGTACATGCTAAAGTCGGCGGCATTTTTAATGGTTTCGCCATTTGCAGATTTACCATAATACGCACTTACATCTGGGAATACATAAAAAGCACCCTGCGGTTCAAAGCAAATAAAACCAGGCATTGCTTTTACAAGCTCTAAAGTTCTTGTTCTTCTGCGTGTAAACTCTTCCGTCATTTCGAGGGAAGGTCTTAAATCGCCGGTAAGCGCGGCTACTGCAGCCTTTTGTGTAATGGAACAAGTACCACTTGTAAACTGTCCCTGTAATTTTTCCATGGCTTTTGCAATAGTGGTATTAGAAGCCGTGTAACCAAGTCTCCAACCTGTCATGGCAAAACCTTTACTAAGACCATTAATGACAACTACGCGGTCTTTGATTTCAGCAAACTGCGCAATGCTTTCGTGCTTGCCTTCAAAATTGATGTATTCGTATATTTCGTCTGATAAAATAATAATGTTTGGATGCTTTTTAAATACTTCTACTAGCGCTGTTAGTTCAGCTAAAGTGTATACGGCGCCAGATGGATTACACGGCGACGAAAACATAAACACTTTTGTCTTTGGAGTAATCGCTGCTTCTAACTCTGCGGCAGTTGTTTTAAACTGGTTGGCAACGGTGGTTCTAATTTCAACCACTTTACCACGGGCAATTTTTACAAGCTCCGAATAGGTTACCCAGTATGGTGTAGGAATAACAACTTCATCACCATCGTCAACAAGTGCTAAAATTGCGTTTGCTAAACTTTGTTTAGCGCCCGTAGATGTCACAATATTTTCAGGTAGGTAATCTAAATTATTATCTCTTTTTAATTTGGTACAAACCGCTTCTCTTAAGTCTGCAAAACCAGCAACAGGAGTGTAGTGGCTCCAGTTATCATTGATGGCTTTAATAGCAGCATCTTTAATGTGCTGAGGCGTATCAAAATCTGGTTCTCCTAAACTAAGGTCAATAACATCAATGCCTTTAGCCCTTAATTCGCGACCTAATTTGGCCATTTTGAGGGTTTCTGGTTCTGCGAAACGGTCAAGGAGTGTAGAAAGTTGCATGCTTACTTGTATTAGAAAGTGTTAAAATGGGTTCGATTGCGGAGCAAAGTTCGTGAATCTTGGCTTACCAGCACACAGCCAAAAGCGCTAGAGCACTTAATGGGGATAAGTTGAACTACGGCATTAATGTTCTTTGTTTTGCTAACTTTTGTTAGTTTTGTAATAACAACGATAGTATGGCTGCTGAGCATGATTTTATTTCGGTTTTTGATATGTTTAAAATTGGTGTGGGACCTTCTAGTTCTCATACCCTAGGTCCTTGGCGTGCAGCGCTGGATGTTATGGAAAAGCTGGATGCCTCCGCTAAAAAGGCCCCAATAAATTCTATAACTGTTTTACTCTATGGCTCACTTGCCAAAACTGGTAAAGGTCATGGTACCGATATTGCGGTGATGCTTGGGTTAATGGGTTACGACCCAGAAACCATTGATGTTGGTATCATGGACGAACTAATAAGTAGTGTATCAACAAAACATGTGTTGAACTTAAAAAATAGTGGACCCATAAATTTTGATCCTGCAAAACATATTGCGTTTTTAAAATCCGAATCACTTCCTTTTCATCCCAACGGCTTAACATTTTTAATTGAATTAAAAGACGGAAATAAAATAGCAGAAACCTACTTTTCGGTGGGGGGTGGTTTTATTGTACAAGAGGGCAAAGCGCCCGATCAAAAAGAAAATATAGAAGTTCCATTTACCATCGAACACGCCAATGATTTACTCCACTGGTGTATGAAAACGGGTTTATCTATTAGTGCGATTGTTTTTGAAAATGAATTAACGAGGCGCAGCGAATCTGATATTAAAGAGGGTGTACTAAAAATTTGGTACACCATGCGTGACTGCATGTACCGTGGTGTGCACAAAGAGGGCCTATTACCTGGTGGACTAGAAGTGAAGCGCAGAGCGGCTGCTATGAACAAGCGTCTACTAAAAGATGCAGCTTATGATGGATACGATGCATGGACATCAGTGATACAAAAAGGAAGTAATGACTTTAGTTATATTCTAGATTTTGTAAGTGTGTTTGCACTTGCAGTCAATGAAGAAAATGCATCTTTTGGTAGGGTAGTAACAGCGCCTACCAATGGAGCTGCCGGTGTAATTCCTGCAGTACTTCAATATTATATTTGTTTTTGTGCGCAACATGTATCCAGTAAACAACTGGAAGAAAATATTATTACTTTTTTACTAACTGCTTCAGAAATTGGTAGCCTTTTTAAAAAAGGAGCCACCATATCTGCTGCAATGGGTGGATGTCAAGCAGAGATTGGTGTTTCTGCTGCCATGGCTGCTGCTGGTTTAACGGCGTTAATGGGTGGCTCGCAACGTCAAGTACTCATGGCTTCTGAAATTGCGATGGAACATCATTTAGGGCTCACTTGTGATCCAATTGGTGGGCTGGTTCAAATTCCATGCATTGAGCGTAATACCATGGGTGCGGTAAAAGCAATTACGGCTTCACAACTTGCGCTACAAGGCACACCCGATTTTGCAATTGTAAGTTTAGATAAAGTGATTCAAACCATGTGGGATACCGCGCAGGACATGAATAGCAAATACAAAGAAACAGCAGATGGTGGACTCGCCGTTCACGTCCCTATTAGTTTATCGGAGTGCTAATTAAAATTGAATTTAATTTTTGGTCTTACACCAATTCTTCGTCTGGTACCAACGCGTAATTTTTTATTTCGTTGTACAGCGTACCGCGCTCAATCGGTTCTCTTTTAACTTGTTTGATAAGACGCACAAGATCTGCGGTGCTCATAGTAGGTGTTTGTTCTTCACTACCTGCCATCGCATAAATTTTTGTTGAATCATCGATAGTGCCATCAATATCATTCACACCAAAAGATAAAGTGAGCTGCGCATTTTGTCTACCAAGCATTGGCCAGTAGGCTTTAATGTGTGCAAAATTATCCATGTAAAGGCGTGATACAGCGTACATGCGCATGTCTTCGATAGTAGTAGACTCTGCAATATGACTCATCTCATTGTCTTGGTTGCGAAACTTTAATGGAATAAATGTATTAAAGCCACCGGTTTCGTCTTGTAGTTGGCGAAGGCGCTCCATATGATCTATGCGGTGCCAGTATTTTTCGATGTGGCCATAGAGTAAAGTAGCATTGCTATGCATGCCTAAATTGTGTGCTACTTTATGAATATGTAACCAACCATCTGCGTCTACTTTGTCTTCACAAATTTGTTTTCTAATTTCTGGATGAAATATTTCGGCACCACCACCAGGTAATGAATCGAGCCCTGCAGCATGTGCAAGTTTCATACCTTCTTCTACTGTAACTTTTGCTTTTTTAAACATGTAATCTAGCTCTACGGGTGTAAAGCCTTTGATATGTAAATCAGGACGGTGTGCTTTGATGGCCTTTAATAAATCAATAAAAAAAGCAAGGTTCATTTTTGGATGAACGCCACCCACTATATGCACTTCGGTTACGGGTTTACCGTCGTAACTTTTTACAATATGCATCATTTGCTCGATACTTAATTCCCAACCTTCTTCTCTGTTGGCATATAATTTTGAGTAGGAGCAAAACTTACATGAAAAAACACACACATTGGTGGGTTCGATATGGAAATTTTTATTGAAATACGTTTTGTCGCCGTGCTTTTGTTCGCGCACAAAATTAGCAAGGGTACCTAGCCAAGACAAAGATCCTTTTTCAAAAAGCGTAACCCCTTCATCAAATAAGATACGCTCTTTGTTGATTATTTTATTGGCAATACGTTGTAGTTCTTTATCTTTTGTTGCTTCAACTAATGAAACAATAGCCGCTCTATTGGTACCCATCACGCAGTCATTTATTTAGACTGCAAAGTTACAACAAGTTTAAGATTAACCCATTAAAATACCGGCGATACTAGCAGATAAGTAGGAGGCTAAAGTACCGCACAACAAGGCTTTTAAGCCCAGTTTGGCAAGGTCGGCTCTACGGCTAGGGGCTAGTTCTCCAATACCACCAATTTGCATACCAACACTACTAAAGTTTGCAAAACCACAAATAGCAATACTTACAATTAAAAGCCCTTTTTCTGATACGATTGGAACGGCTTTTGTAGTCAAATTGTTAAACGCAACAAACTCGTTGATGGTTAGTTTTTGACCAAGAAGAGTAGCTGCATTAGCAACGTCCTGGCCCGGAACACCCATGGCCCATGCCATTGGATAAAATATTTTACTGAAAATAAAATCGAGTGATAAACCTGGGTAAACAAGACCTAGTATATAGTTTAAAAAGGCAATTAAGGCAATAAAACCAATAAGCATGGCAATAACGTTAACGGCAATTTTCATACCATCGCTTGCACCATGTGAAATGGCATCAATAATATTACTATAAGGGCTCTTTACTTCTAGTTTAACTTTTCCCATGGTTTCCGATTCTTCGGTTTCTGGGAAAACAATTTTTGAAATAACGAGTGCGCCAGGGGCCGCCATTAAACTGGCCGTTAACAAGTACTCGGCTTTTGCGCCCATGTTGGCATACACAATTAATATACCGCCGGCAATACATGCAAGGCTTCCACTCATACTAGCGAGTAGCTCACTTTTTGTCATACCATTTAAATACGGACGAATCATTACCTGTGCTTCTACCTGTCCCACAAAAGCACTTGCTACGTTACTAAGCGCCTCGGCGCCACTAACGCGCATGATAAAGTTCATGGCTTTTGCAATAATCGAAACAATAAATTGCATCACACCAAAATGGTATAAAATAGCTACGAGCACACATACCAATATAATGGTAGCGGTAACGCTAAATGCAAATACAAAACCACCCTGTCCAAAATCTTTAACGCCATCAGGTGCATTAACCATAACACCACGGTACACAAACGCTACGCCTTCTCTAGCAAAACGTTCAATTTTTTCCATGCCGTGACCTAGCTTTTGAAAAAACCAGGTAACGGGAGGGACTTTTAAAACAAGAACCGCTATGAGTACTTGTAATAGCATGCCACTCACGACTAATCTATAATTAATTCTTCTTTTATTGTTCGAAAACAAAAAGGCAATGCCTAGAATTAGGATAATACCTAGTACGCCGTGAAATTTGTCCATGCTATTAATTTATGCTGGGTTAAAGTGGTAAGATACGGTCTTACATTAAAGATTGTATCTTCTTGTCAAGTACCGACTTAGGGACTGCGCCAATTTGCTTGTCTACAATTTGACCACCTTTGATAAATAAGATAGCAGGTATAGAAGTGATACCGTAGTTAACACTTAAATTAGGATTGTTGTCTACGTTTACTTTTCCAATATTTACTTTGCCATCGTATTCTTTTGCTAATTCTTCAATAACGGGTCCGATAGCTCTGCAAGGTCCACACCATTCTGCCCAAAAATCAACTAAGGTTAATTTGTCACTGTCTAATACGGTTGCCTGAAAATTGGCATCTGTTAATTCTAAAGCCATAATTTTTTATTTAAAATTGAAAGTAAAATTTAATAAATAAGAAGTGTCAAATTTAAATCCAAACCCTGCAACTGCCACATTGACTTTTCCACATTAGCCAACCAGTCCTACTTGCACTTCCACGTCCGGATTACCGAGTAAAAAGCCTGCCATTTCATCATTCATTTGAAAACCTTTATCAAAACTGTATAAACTTACCAACAGGTTCTCTTTAGGTTCCAGCACATTAAAGCGGAGGCTGGACTTGCCTGGGTATTTTTTTACATTGGATTCTATGAAGTCAACAAACTGAGGTGTGAGGGAAGCCGCGTGCACATTGATGTCTAAACTCCTGGTTAAATTTTGTTTTACAGACTCTAATAAGTTAATAGAACCTACTTTAAAATCAAACTCGTTGGGACGGTTGTAACGGGGTCTAAAAAATCCGTTGAGTAAAACGTTTTGACCTTTTTCTAAATAGTTTTGAAATTTAATATAGTCTTCGCTCCACAAAACAAATTCTGTTTTACCGCTAAAATCTTCGATGGCAAATGAGCCAAAGTTTTTTCCTGTTTTTGTAACGCGGTGCTGAACATCAATGATAAGTCCGGCTACTTTAATGGCGCGTCCAGGATTGGGTTGAATTTGTAAGGTTTCTTTTATTTCATTAAAATCTGCAATATTGGTAATGCCATAATAACGCAGTTCAAATTTAAAATGATCCAGTGGGTGTCCACTCATAAACATACCCGTTACATCTTTTTCGTGTTCGAGTAATTCGGTGAGGGTCCAAGGTTCTGTTTTGGTAAGTTTTGGAACCGGAACTTGCATTGCCGATGAAAGGTCTCCAAAAAGTGTGTTGGTAGATCCTGCACTTAAACTTTGTAGCGCTTGTCCGTAATTGATAATTTTTTCGAGTCCTGAAACGCGCTCGCCATCTGGTATTTTAAAATACTGTGCTCTATGAAAATCTGTAAAGCAATCAAATGCGCCAGAGTAGGCTAAACTTTCCAAGGATTTTTTATTAACGCTTCTACTAATTACTCTTTTGATAAAATCAAAAATGGTAGGGAAGTGTCCACCTTTTTCACGCTCGGTAATAATGGTTTCAATGGCCGCTTCACCCACACCTTTAAGTCCACCCAGTCCAAAACGTATTTCTCCTTTTTGGTTAACGGCAAAGCCATTGAGTGATTCATTGATATCTGGCCCAAGCACTTTAATACCCATACGTTTACACTCTTCCATAAAGAAGGTGATTTTTTCGATACTGCCAGCGTTGTTTAATACCGCCGACATATACTCTCCAGGGTAGTGCGCTTTTAAATAAGCTGTTTGATAAGCCACAAATGCATAGCAAGTAGAGTGCGATTTATTAAAGGCGTATTGTGCAAAGGCTTCCCAGTCGGTCCAAATTTTTTCGAGTACTTGTGCGTCATGTCCTTTGCTTGTAGCACCCGCCACAAACTGTGCTTTCATTTTATCCAGCACCGACTTTTGCTTTTTACCCATCGCTTTACGCAGTACGTCGGCGTCGCCTTTTGTAAAGCCGCCAATTTTTTGACTGAGTAACATTACCTGCTCTTGATACACTGTAATACCGTAGGTTTCAGCCAATATGCCCTGCATTTCATCGAGGTCATAACTAATGGCTTCACGTCCATGTTTACGATCAATAAAGTTTGGAATGTAGGCAATAGGCCCTGGTCTGTACAGGGCGTTCATCGCAATTAAGTCGTCAAATTTATCGGGCTTTAATTCGCGTAAATATTTTTGCATGCCCACGCTTTCAAACTGGAAAGTGGCATTGGTTTCTCCTTGTTGGTAAAGCTTAAATGTTTTTTCGTCGTCTAATGGAATGGTATCTAAATC
>JAIYCS010000057.1 GCA_027487895.1 Sediminibacterium sp.
ACTTTAAAGTGAGAGAACGCTTTGTTCGCCTCAGCCATACGGTGTGTATCTTCTTTCTTTTTGAAAGCAGCACCTTCACCTTTACTAGCAGCTAACATTTCGTTGGCTAACTTGTCGGCCATGGTACGACCATTTCTTTCGCGGCTGTAACGGATTAACCATTTCATGCTTAAAGAAATTTTACGATCTGGACGAACTTCTGAAGGAATTTGGAAGGTAGCACCACCAATACGGCGGCTACGTACTTCAACAGCAGGCGTTACGTTAGCAACGGCTCTTTTCCATACTTCATACCCATCTTCACCGGTCATTTTAGTAACCTTGTCTACTGCATCATAAAAAATATTGATAGCAGTACTTTTTTTACCCTGCCACATTAAGTTATTAATGAAACGAGTAACCAATTTATCATTGAAACGTCCATCAGGAGCGAGGGGTAATTTTTTGGCTTGTGCTTTACGCATGTGATCTACTTATTAGCTTTTTTGTAATAATTTTTTTAGAGACTATTTTTTAGCCTTTTCTTTTTTAGTACCGTACTTAGAACGAGACTGCTTACGGTCTTTAACACCGGCAGTATCGAGGCTACCACGAACGATGTGGTAACGTACACCTGGTAAGTCTTTTACACGACCACCACGGATTAATACGATTGAGTGTTCTTGTAAGTTATGACCTTCACCTGGGATGTAGGCAATAACCTCAATTTTATTTGTCAAACGCACTTTCGCTACTTTACGTAGGGCTGAGTTTGGCTTTTTAGGCGTTGTCGTATACACCCTGGTACATACACCACGACGTTGCGGACACGCATCTAAAGCCCTAGACTTACTTTTAGCCCTGATAATTTCACGACCTTTTCTAACTAATTGCTGTATTGTAGGCATTCTAAACCGTTTAAAATTTCGGACGGCAAAGGTAATGGCTGGAACTGAAAAATCAAAAAGTTTTAAAAAGAATTCTTAAACTAGACGTAAAATGCTGATTTTCAGTACAAATACGAGGCCCTAAAATAAGAAAATACTTGAATTGGGCGGCAAATAAAACAAACCTATCTGATTGATTTAGATTGGTTAGCCAAAAATAACCGTCATTTTTTATGCTTATTTCCTTTTTTTGCTGGACCAGGTTGCTCAGGTCAGTTGCGCTCCCAATTATTTTACTTTTTTGTGGTTCAAACTTGGTTTTTGGTCAAATTTCAACCACGCCCTCGAGCTTCCCCTACCCGGCCATCAACTTTGCATACACCCAAAATTTTTCCAATTTACCTCTAGCCAGTAGCTATGTTAGCGGCATTACGGGGAAAGGCCCCTACTTTTTAGGCAGTTTACACCAAGGACTCCAGGGTTTATTTATAGCACAAACAAATGGTAGTAATGCAGCGCTCAATTTTGCCACCAGTTCAGGATCCAATGCCGCCAGCGGCATTTTTAGCTATGGTGCTAATAACGCTGCTACCAGAGGGCTTGGTAGCCTTGCAAGCAGTGCAGGCTCCTATCTATTTGGCATTAGTTTTACCAATAACACCAGTGCTGTAATTGATCAATTTGAAATTGAATTTACAGCCGCTCAGTGGCGTAAAGGAGGCAGTGGCAGAATTAATGAATGGACTTTTATGTACCATACATCTAGTACAAATAATGTGCTAGACACCCTCACAAAAAAAAATACAACGCTCAATTTTACATCGGTACAAACAAGCACAGGCACTGCTGCACTCAATGGACTTTTAACGGTTAATCAGCAACAAAAAAAAGACACACTTTTTAATATACAATGGAAGCCTGGCGAACAACTTATTTTAAAATGGCAGGATAAAGATGACATCGGAAACGATGATGGCATGGCGCTTCAACAATTAGTTTGTAAAGCACTTACCATGCCTGATAACACCGCCCCCACTGTGATTGCGCTGATACCGCCTCCAGCAAAAACATATACCACCGGAGACACGATTACGGCAAAAATTATTTTTTCGGAATCTTGTTTTTTAAACAGTCGCTCTTTTCTTCCATACCTAGTAGCCACTATTTCAGACAGTGCAAAAAACATGGTATACAACAATGGCTCAGGTACCAACGAGTGGTATTTTTCGTACATCATTACTAATGGGGATCTTGTAAAAAATGGACTGAACATATACCCTCAAATTAATAGCGACACGGCCGCCATTAGAGATGCCGCACTCAATTATTGTAACGGTATTATAACAAGTAACACCCGTTTTTTACAAGTAAAAATAGACGCAGTAGCGCCAGCTTTTATAGACACCAACACCCTACATGTAAATAGCTGTAAGCTTCCTATAGCAATACTTCCGGCTCAGCTTGGTGTGGTTCAAACAGATAGTAGCGAAACCATATTTTGGAAGGTAAAGTTGGCTCCGATGCAGGGGGAAATTTTGGGCCTACCGTTTTCGAAGAAAACGGTAGGCGATAGCGTTTTTCCAAGAAGCATTGTGTTTATACCAAACCCTACATACACAGGAATGGATAGCGCGATAATTGAAATATCGGATGGCATGAATAGCGCATTTAAAAAAATAAAATTTCAATTGGATAGTGGTATTGTAGACAATAAAATTATTGGAGATCAAATTATTTGCAAAGGTTTTGCACCCACGCTATTTAGGGGCAACAACCCCCAAAACACAAGCTATCAATGGATCTACAAAGACAATAGCGTAGCAGATTACAAACCAGTTACTAGCATTGGTGCTCAATACAATTACCAATCAGGCACACTACATAGCAGTACATTATTTAAAAGAATAGCTACGCGTTTTTCATGCGTCGACACAAGTATTACCATAAGCATTGATGTAAAAAACAATGGACTATGGATGGGCGCAAATGATGCGGTATGGCAAGTGGGTAGCAATTGGTGTGGCGGACTTGTTCCTGACACAAGCACCCATGTACTTGTGCAACAAGATCAGCAAATAATTATTAGTAACGCTTACCCAAATCAAAGCATTTATGCAAAAACTATAACACT
>JAIYCS010000078.1 GCA_027487895.1 Sediminibacterium sp.
CTGCCGAATTATTACAATTTGATATCGCAAATGATCATATTGCCTGTTGCCTTATTAATATGGGTAACCAAGCGGTTCAAGCTTTTGAATTTTTTGAATGGGAGACAGGGGTTAGTGCACTTGAAAACAATTGGGATGCCATTTTTACGGAGGCTACTGCTGCATCCTCTTTATTGCAAAAGCCGGTGAGTGCGGTGCAAGTATTTATAAATAATGCATCATCCGTTATTGTGCCACTCGAAAAATTTAATACCGAAGCGGCCACCGATTATTTGCAATTGTTATTTGGACCAGCTATTGAAGTTACCCTGAAGCACGAAAAAATTAAAAATACGCCTTCGCTTATTAATTGTTACCGAATACCTACATCACTATTAGATGTTTTAAATTCTAGGTACCCGCTGCATCAATTAGCACATGCGTATACGCCAAATATTACAGGATTATATGCCGAAGCGGTTTCTGATAAACCCATGCTCAAACTTCAGTTTTATAAAAATCATTTTATAGCTAGTTTGTTTGTGTCAAGCACGCTACAATTTGTTCAAAGTTTTTCATTTACCAGCACCGAAGATATCTGTTACCATCTTTTACATATTAATACCGCACATCAAATTGATGCAGCTACCATTAAGGTAAATATGATGGGCTTTATTGATGCAAGTTCGGCAGCAGCAGTATGTATCGAGCAAATTTATCCGCAGGTAGAATATAAAAAGCCTCGACAAGAAAAAGTGTTACCTGCTATGTTTGATGCCCCAGTTTCACATTATTTTACTGCCTTTTTGAAGCCATTAGCATGAGGATAATTTCAGGTAAATACGGTGGTCGCCGCATTAGTCCACCCGCCAATATGCCACACACGAGGCCTACTACCGATATCGCAAAAGAAGGTCTCTTTAATATTTTGCAAAGCAGAATGTCATTTGATGATATTGAAATACTCGATTTGTTTGGTGGCACTGGATGTATTAGTTATGAGCTCGCCTCTAGGGGTGCTAGTAAACTAACGATTATTGAAAAAGACCCCATCATGCAGGCGTTTATTCAAAAAAATATTGGGACATTACAAATAGAAGGGGCGCAGGTTTTAAAACTTGATGTGTTTGCCTATTTAAATACATGTACTAGTAATTACGATTTTATTTTTGCCGGCCCACCTTATGCACTAGGCACGATCGATGAACTACCTAAAATAATTGTGGCTAAAAAATTAATTAGACCGGGGGGCTTTTTTGTACTAGAGCACACACCTCGAAACGATTACAAAACATTTGAGGGTTATTCTTTTCAGCGCAATTATGGAACTACTATTTTTTCATTTTTTGTGGCCACATAGTATCCTATGAACAAGCAAGCATTAAGAGAATTATACAAAAACAAACGCCAAGATTTACCTTCTAAAACGCGTTTACAGTATGACGATTTAATGCTCATTCAGTTTCAAAAATTTGATTTTTCTGGGGTGAGATCACTACTTACGTATTGGCCCATGCCCAATCAAGCAGAGCCCAACACGCATTTGTTTTCGGGATACCTCCGTCATATGGTTCCGGGCCTTTCGATTTCATACCCGGTAATGGATCCAGATGCGCATTCGTTTACGGCGCATCAAATAGATGAAAACACGGTTTACAAACCTGGTAAGTTTGGTGTCTTAGAGCCCGATGCCCCAAATCAGGTAGACCCATCTACCATTGACCTAGTGCTCGTTCCGCTTTTAGTGGCCGACACCCATGGCTTTAGAGTTGGCTATGGGAAAGGTTATTACGACCGCTTTTTAGCTTCTTGTAACGAGGGTGTCATAACTATGGGCTTTTCCTATTTTGATCCTATCGAGCAAATAGCAGATACAGACCAATTTGACGTACCTTTGCACTACCTCATTACGCCGAGTCGCATCTATGAATTTTAATACTATTTTTCTTACTTCCTTTCGTGTTTTATTATTGCCGCTTGCTGTTTTGTATGGGGCATTTATTAAAATTCGCAACTGGTTGTTTGATAAGCAGTATCTAAGTTCGGCAAGGTTTAATTTCCCACTCATTTGTGTTGGTAATTTAGCAGTAGGAGGTACGGGTAAATCACCCATGGTAGAGTATTTATTAGGCTTACTACATACCCGATATAAAGTGGCTACCATTAGTAGGGGCTATAAAAGAAAAACAAAAGGATATGTTTTAGCAGGTGCTACTACAACAGCACTAGAAATAGGAGATGAGCCCATGCTCTTTCATCAAAAATTTCCATCTGTGCCTGTTGCAGTTGGTGAAGAAAGATTGGATGCTATTCCACAATTATTACATGACATTAAAGATTTGCAAGCCATTGTTTTAGACGATGCTTTTCAGCACCGATCGGTGCAGGCTGGTTTTAATATTTTACTCACCGAATTTGGTAATACCTATAACCACGATTTTTTCTTACCCACTGGCGATTTAAGGGATGAAAGAGGTTCATCAAAAAGGGCACAGGTAATTATAGTAACCAAATGCCCGCAAAATTTAACCCAGGAGCAGCGTCAAAAAATAACCAAAGCCTTACGTCCAAAACCGTATCAAAAGGTATTTTTTACCTGCATCGAATACGAGACTCCGTATCATATTTTGGATGTTACAAATAAGAGACCTATCACCAACCAAGATGAAGTGCTTTTAATGTGTGGTATTGCCAATCCAAAACCACTTAAAAATTATTTACACGAACAGGCGCGTACCTATTATCAACAAGATTACGCAGATCATCATATTTTTTCGATAGATGATTTGCAAGATGTAGTGGGTCAGTATAACAATATCGCAGCTACCCATAAAATGATTATCACCACAGAAAAAGACGCCGTACGACTCATAAAATTCCAAGAAGAATTAAAGTCACTGCCTTTTTATGTACTCCCTATCAAACACTCTTTTTTATTTGACGAAGGCCCTCAATTTGACGCTTTGATCCTTTCATTTATCAATGGGTTTAACACCAATATGCAACATGAGTAAAGCAAAAAAGTCAAAACAAAAGAAATCAGCAAAAAACATTGTGGTAGCTACTTTAAAAGGTAAAATAGAAATCACAAGATCTGGCATGGGCTATGTTATTGTAGACAACAATGCCATTGATATTATGGTACGTCCTTCCGATATGGGCAATGCCCTAAATGGTGATATTGTGCGGGTTAAAATTACCCGCGAAAATGGAAGAACCGGCAAAAAAGAAGGTAAGGTTATAGAGGTCGTAGAGCGCCGTCAAACCGAATTTATAGGACATATACAACTCTCAGATAAGTTTGCATTTTTTGTGCCAGATACCGACAAACCCATGCCCGATATTTTTATTCCGCTCCAATATTTAAATGGCGCAAAAAATAGAGATAGGGTATCTGCAAAGCTTGTAAAATGGGATAAAGACGATAAAAAACCTGTAGGAGAAGTAACCGCTATCATGTCGCCAGAAGATGAAAATGACGCCGCCATGAAGGAGCTCTTGGCGCAGGCCGGCTTCCCATTATTTTTTCCGCAAGACGTGTTAGAAGCAGCTGAGGAACTGCCTGTTGTTTTAGATGAAGCTGAAATTGCAAAACGTAGAGATTGCCGTGATATCAAAACTTTTACCATTGACCCTGTTGATGCAAAAGATTTTGATGACGCCCTTTCTATCCGCAAATTACCAAGTGGCCTTTACGAAATAGGGGTTCACATTGCAGATGTTAGTTATTACGTGTTACCAGATACCGATTTAGACGCCGAAGCTTACAAACGCGCCACGTCTGTGTATTTGCCAGACCGCGTAAACCCCATGTTACCGGAAAAAATTTCAAACGAATTATGTTCGTTACGCCCCAATGAAGATAAATTTACCTTTTCTGCCATTTTTCAAATGAACGAAGATGCTGAGGTAAAACAGTACTGGCTTGGCCGAACCGTTATTCATTCAGATAAGCGTTATGCATACGAAGATGTGCAAACTATTATAGATACCAAGGAGGGTGAAAATGTAGAAGATATTTTACTGCTTCATAACCTTGCTCAAAAATTTAGACAAGCCAGGTTTAAAAAAGGGGCCATTAATTTTTCTTCACAAGAAGTTCGTTTTACACTGGATGAAAATGCCAAACCCATTGGTATAACTGTCAAAGAAAGTAAACCTGCGCATCAGTTAATCGAAGAATTTATGCTACTTGCGAATAAAACAGTAGCCGAAAATATTTCTAAAATTCAAATCAATAAACAACCACTTCCTTTTCCATACCGTATTCACGATCAACCAGATCCTGAAAAGCTTGCACCGTTTGTGCAGTATGCTAAAAAATACGGGCATGGTTTTGATGCCAGTTCACCCGAAAAAATATCTGCAAGTTTTAACCAGTTGTTAGAAGATGCAAAAGGTAAACCAGAGCAACATGTGCTAGAGCAACTTGGTATAAGAACCATGGCCAAAGCTGTTTATTCGACACAAAATATTGGACACTACGGTCTTGCTTTTGATTTTTATTGTCACTTCACATCACCCATTCGAAGATACCCCGATGTACTTGTGCACCGAGTGCTTCAAACCGTGCTTGACAACAAGCCCGTGGTAGATAAAAAAATGGAGGAAAAATGTAAGCACAGTTCTGACCGTGAACGTGCTGCCATGGAGTGTGAAAGAGCTTCCAATAAGTACAAACAAGTTGAGTACATGCGTGATTATGTTGGCGACACTTTTGAAGGTGTAGTGAGTGGTGTTTCTAGCTTTGGTTTTTGGGTAGAAACAGTAGCCCACAAATGTGAGGGTTTGGTATCCATTGTTGGGCTCTCGGAATTTGACGATTTTAGGCATATAGAATCTGATTATAGCCTTGTTGGCAAAAGGAGTGGACGCACCTTTAAAATGGGCGACAAAGTGTTTATAAAGGTCATTGCGGCCAATTTAGACAAGCGTCAGCTAGATTATGAATGGGTTCAGGTTCCTTAGGCCATTTTTACCCCTTTATTTACCTACATTTTGTGTGTAAAATTGTGGATAAAACACCCCTTTTTAGAGGGCCATTTTAAGCTATTTCCGTATTAAAAAAAGTATCTTCGTAAGCCGCCAAAATGGCGTGTCAAAATGTTGATATAGATACGTTTATAGATTAGAAATTATGGAAGAAAATTTGATCCCAGAACAAACCTCCGATAACGACCGTATAATACAGGTTAATATCGAAGAACAAATGAAAACAGCGTACATCGATTACTCGATGTCTGTGATTGTTGGACGTGCGTTACCAGATGCACGTGATGGTTTTAAACCTGTGCATCGCAGGGTTTTATATGCCATGAATGAGCTTGGTAATAATTTCAACAAGCCTTATAAAAAATCTGCGCGTATAGTTGGGGAAGTAATGGGTAAGTTTCACCCACACGGTGATGCTTCTATTTACGATACCCTTGTTCGTATGGCACAGGACTGGACCATGCGTTATACGCTTGTAGATGGTCAGGGTAACTTTGGTAACCAAGATGGTGATCCACCAGCTGCTATGCGTTACACAGAGGCCAGACTTCAACGTATTGCAGAAGCCATGATTGACGATATCGAAAAAGATACCGTTGATTTTCAACTCAACTTTGATGATTCATTAAAAGAGCCAACCGTTTTACCAACGCGTATTCCGCAGTTATTGGTAAATGGTTCTTCAGGTATTGCCGTAGGTATGGCTACCAATATGATGCCGCACAACTTAAGTGAAGTGATAGATGGTTGTGTTGCATACGTAGATAACCGTGATATTGCAGTCGAAGAATTAATCACTTACGTTAAAGCACCAGACTTTCCTACGGGTGGCGTGATTTTTGGAATGGAAGGTGTTAAGCAAGGTTTACTTACCGGACGTGGTAGAGTAGTCGTGCGTGGTAAATGCCATGTAGATACCAAGCAAAGTGGTCGCGAGCAAATCGTAATTACAGAAGTTCCTTATCAAGTTAACCGTGATAATTTAACCGATCGTATTGGACAGCTCGTTAACGATAAAACCATCGAAGGTATTTCTAACGTTAACAATGAAAGTAACAAGCGTGAAGGAACACGTATCGTGCTCGATTTAAAGCGCGATGCCGTTGCACAGGTTGTTATCAATCAGCTCTATAAATTTACCGAACTACAAACGAGTTACGGTATCAACAACGTTGCCTTAACAAAAGGCAAACCTAAAATCATGAACCTCCGCGATTTAATTGTAGAGTTCATTGAGTTTAGAATGGACGTTGTTATTCGCCGCGCTAAATTTGAACTTAAAAAAGCGGAAGAGCGTGCACATATTTTAGAAGGCTATTTAAAAGCGCTTGATCATTTAGATGAAGTGATTGCACTTATTAGAGCAAGCCGCACACCAGACGAAGCAAAAGATACTTTAATTGCACGCAGTAAAGAAGAACGCTGGATGCTCAAACAAGAAATGTTTGATGAAGTTACCAGTCAGTTGTACAACCAAGAAGAAGGTTTATCTGAAGCACAAGCTAAAGCAATATTAGAACTTCGTTTACAACGTTTAACAGGCATGGAGCGTGATAAAATCATTGAAGAATTCAATGGTTTAATTAACACCATCAAAGACCTAAAAGCATTACTTGGATCTGAAGATTTACGCTATGCGCTTATCAGAACCGAATTACTAGAAGTAAAAGAAAAATTTGGTGATGCGCGTAAAAGTGAAATACAATACCTCGCAGATGAAATGCGCATCGAAGATTTAATTGAAGATGAAGACGTAGTCATCACTATTTCTCATTTAGGTTATATCAAGCGTACATCGGCTACCGAGTACCGTCAGCAAAGACGTGGTGGTAGGGGTGCTGTGGGTTCTAAAACCAGAGAAGAAGATTATGTAGAGCATTTATTTGTTGCGTCTACTCACGATACCATGATGTTCTTTACCGAAAAGGGTAGATGTTTCTGGCTTCGTGTATATGAAATTCCTGAAGGTGAAAAACAATCTAAAGGCCGTGCCATTCAAAACCTCATTCAAATTCCGCCAGACGATAAAGTAAAAGCCATTATCGAGGTTAAAAAATTAGCGGATAAAGATTTTGTTCAAAATCACTACATCGTTTTATGTACCAAAAAAGGTATCATCAAAAAAACTTCCCTCGAAGATTTTAGTAGACCAAGAGCAAATGGTGTTAATGCAATTACTATTAATGAAGGTGATGAACTACTAGAAGCACGTATGACAGATGGTTCATCTGAAATTATGTTGGCATTAAAATCTGGACGTGCTATCAGGTTTGAAGAAGTTAAAGTACGTGCTACAGGCCGTGGTGCTATTGGTGTAACAGGTATTGAAGTTGACGATGAAAAAGACGAAGTAGTAGGTATGATTTGTGTCAACAAAGAGGACGCTACCCGTACCATATTAGTAGTAAGTGAAAAAGGTTATGGTAAGCGAACTCCAATAGACGAATACCGAATTACCAATAGGGGCGGTAAGGGTGTAAAAACCATTAACGTAACTGATAAAACGGGTAGTCTTGTTGGTATCTTATATGTTACCGAAAAAGAAGATTTGATCATTACTTGTAAATCTGGTGTAACCATACGAACTGGTATTCAAGATATTAGAGAGGCGGGAAGAGCAACGCAAGGTGTTAAACTCATCAGAATAGATGAAGGCGATGAAATTGCTGCTATTTCTCAAATCGAAGAAGCCGAAGATGAATTGGAAGTTGCGATAGAAGGTACAGAAACTACTACACCAGATGCTGATGCGCAAGCAAATGCAGATGATGCCGCTTCTGATGTTCAAGGTGAATCAGATAACACCATTACTAATTAATTTATTATTTAATAAAACTCCAGTTATGAAGAAGATTTTATTAGTGCTTATGCTTGCAATTGCTGCCAATTGTGTAAGTGCACAGGACTTTAAAAAGGTAAAAATTGCCGTAGGTATTTTAAAATGGGAAGATGCTAAAAACGAGTTAGATAAATTAGCCAACGACCCTAAAGCAAAAGACAAGCCTGAATTTTACTACTATCAAGCACGTATTTATGCTTCTCTTTTTAAGGATGCTGCCTTACGCGCAAAGTATCCAAATGCAAGCGAGGTAGCCGCTGCTGCCTTAGAAAAGTATGCATCGATGGATGCTGGTTTTGCAAAAATCAAAGAATTGGGTGGGGTAGAGCCATATTTTGATATGTATGCTACTTATTTTCAAACAGGGGTAAATGTTTTTAATGAAAAATCTTGGTTACCTGCTGCCGAAAATTTTGTTAAGGCCATCTATTATATTGATATCATCATCAAAAATAAATGGGCAGCTTCTCCAACTTTAACTATGGATACCACGGCGCTTTTATACGCTGGTTATGCATTTCAGAATGCCAATCAAATGGATGATGCAGCTAAATATTATGGAAGACTAGCCGATAGTAAAGTAAATGAAGCAGTTTATTTAGACCTATATCGTTTTCTTGTTCAACATTACACTAAAACAAATAATGAAGCTTCGTTTTTTAAATACCTTGGTTTAGGTAAAGAAATTTATCCAAAAGAAGCATGGGATGATTATGAAGTTGATTTTTTTGATAACAATTACGATTTAGCTAAAAAGACATCTTTATATGATACAGAAGATGCTGCCGGTAAATTAACTGAAGAAAAGTATTTGCGTTTTGGTGATTTATTTATCAACGTAAAAAATAAAGAAAAAGACTTAGATAGTGCAACACAAGTAAAATACACATTAAAAGCGGCAGATGCATTTAAAAAAGCATATCAATTAAACAGTACCAATGCTGCTGCTATCTTTAACGTAGGAGTTATTTATTACAATATTTTTGGTGAGTACGATGATCGCATGAGTCAAAATATTAGAGCACTTCGTTCTATCAGTACGGCAAATGAAGAAGAATTTGCTGCTAAAAAAGCGGCTGCAAAAACACCACAAGCAAAAGCTGCAGTAAATAAAGCAGCAGCTGAAAAATTAGCAGCTGCGCAAGCACCATTAAAACAGCTCAATGCTGCAATGGATGTTGAGGTTCAAAAAAATATTGACATCTCAATTGATGCATTAGAAAAATCTTTTGCTGCCTTGAAAGATAAAAAAGAAAAAACAAAAAGAGATAATAACTTATTAAACAATTGCGCGCGTTACTTAACTAACTTATACGAGATTAAAAGAAATAAATTTAGAGGAAAGGATCCGCAAAAGTATGATATGTACGAAGCTAAATACAAAGAGTTTGATGCTTTACAAAACTCATTTAACTAATTTTAGCTAAACGGTAAAAACTTTTCATGTTGAATGGATTTAATAATAGGGGCCTTTGGGTTTAATTTTTCACCATTCAAAACTTTTTCATAGAGGCGTATATAAGACGCAGACATTTGAATGTGTGTAAAGTTATCCATCACATATTCGTGACAAGTTTTTCTACTGTAACTATTTATATTCCCAACAGCATCAGCTAACCCTGATGCTGTTGTTGTTAAATAACCAACCTCAGGAATAATAATTTCTGGAAGTGAACCATAGGGGGTTCCAAATACTGGACATCCAAAATATAAACTTTCTATAAGTGCTAGGCCAAAGGGTTCATGCCACCGTACCGGAAATATGAGACCCTTTGAGTATTTAATAATCTCATTTTTTTCTGCGCCTCCTTGCATGCCATCAAATCTTACATGGGTATCAAAGCTTAAGCGAATGCCCTGATTAAAATTAAAACGAACGCCACCAACAACCCTTAATTTTTCGTGGGCTAGTTTGGCAATACGGATAGCGCCTTTCACATTTTTAACGCGCCAAGCTGCGTCACCTAAAAAGTGAAAGTAGTTTTTGACAGCATCTGTATTTAATATGGGCGATCCATAATCCGAAGGGTCAATACCATTGTGAACATAACAATCTGACCCAAAGCGGGCTGCATGATTTTTAGATACAAACACCGTATTTCGATCTAATTCCATAGCATGGTTAAGGTTGCCATGCATGGTTTGGATATATGGGATATTTGGTATTTCGTTTACATGGTGGTTTAAATGCACCACATCAATACCTGCAGGAATGAGCGTATTAAATGGAACCGATTCGTTGTAGGTATACACATTTGCAAAATCACAACTTGATCCTGGCGCCACCAAATATGAAACCTGATGACCAGCTTTAACAAGCGCTTTACCAAGCCACCAAATTACGCGTTCGGTTCCACCATATTTATGAACCGGGATAGTGGTATTGTTTACGATCAAAATATGCATGCGCAATATTAAGACATTTCATTTGGCAGCCGTAAACTAGAAGCTTTGTATGTTCAAAGTATCTATTTAACATAATATTAATTATAGGATAAAATAATAGATCTAAATATGGGCTTGACAGTCAATATTGACGAATCATTGGCTAATCTTAATTGAGTCTATATTGGTTATATTTGAATCTCATTATACCCTAACATAATATACCTCCATGTTACAAAGACGCAAATTTTTAGAACTCAGTTCACTTGGTTTATCAGCCATCACATTTTCTGGTTTTACCAGTAAGACCAATAATACGGCTGGTAAAAAACCCATTGTAATTTCTACTTGGGCCGAAGGCTTAAACGCCAATAAAGCAGCTTGGGCGGTTTTAAAAAATGGCGGACGTGCTTTGGACGCCGTTGAACAAGGTGTAATGGTTACCGAAAACAGCCAAAACTGTTGTGTGGGACTTGGTGCCAATCCGGACAGAGACGGTTTCGTTACCCTCGACGCATGTATCATGGACGAATTTGCCAATTGCGGTTCTGTAGCTTTTTTGGAGCGGATTAAGCATCCGATATCTGTGGCCAGACGTGTTATGGAAAAAACGCCCCATGTAATGCTCGTTGGTTCTGGTGCGCAGCAATTTGCTGTAGCTGAAGGATTTCCATTAGAATCTGAAAAATTATCTCCAGACGCTGAGCGTTCTTATAAAAAATGGCTTGAAAAAAGTGAATATAAGCCTGTTATTAATATTGAAAACTCGGGTAACAATTTAAAATCTCAATCTGCATTTGCACCAAAAAAATTAGATGATGGCAACTGGAATCATGACACTATTGGTATGGTGGCTTTAGATGCCCATGGTAATTTAAGTGGCAGTTGTACCACATCTGGCCAGGGTTTTAAAATGCGTGGACGCCTGGGCGATTCTCCTATTATTGGCGCTGGTTTATTTGTAGATAATGAAATTGGAGCTGCCACTGCAACGGGTCAGGGTGAAGATGTAATTCGTATTTGTGGATCGCATTTAGTAGTTGAACTGATGCGTATGGGTAATTCTCCAGAGCAGGCATGTAAGAAAGCGGTTGAAAGAATTATAAAAATTAAAGGTGATAAAGCACGAGATATTCAGGTTGGATTTATTGCCATTAATAAGCGTGGTGAATACGGTGGATACTGTATTCAAAAAGGTTTCAACTTTGCTGTTTGTACAGCCGATGATTCTAATATTTTAGTGGACGGTAAACACATTCTTTAAATTTACGCGTACAAATTATATCTATGCTTGAAGTTGCTGTTTTTAATATCGAATCTGCTATTGCTGCAGAAGCCGCTGGTGCCAACCGTTTAGAGCTTTGTGAAAATCCAAATGAAGGAGGTACTACCCCATCTTATGGCACTTTAACTGTTGTAGCAAAAACAATTTCCATTCCTGTTTTTCCAATTATAAGACCCCGTGGCGGCGATTTTTTATACACAAACGCAGAGTTTGAAGTCATGAAAAATGACATTCAAATTTGTAAGGAACTTGGTTTTGCAGGCGTTGTAATTGGATTGTTATTACCAGATGGTAGTATCGATAAAGCACGTACTAAAATATTAGTAGATCTTGCTGCACCAATGGCTGTTACGTTTCACCGCGCTTTTGACAGGTGTAATGATCCTATAAAAGGCTTACATGATATTATTGAAACGGGTTGTAAAAGAATTTTAACCAGTGGTCAAGTACCAAGTGCACCTAATGCATTAGATCTTTTACAAACACTTGTAATGGAAGCTGGTGACAAAATTATAATCATGCCAGGCAGTGGCGTTAGAGGAAATAACATTGGGAACATTAAGCAGGTAACAAAAGCAAAAGAATTTCATTCATCTGCAAGAAAAGTGGTGCCCACTAGTATGCAATTTGAAAAAGAATCAATGCAAGAAAATTTGCAAAATATGCTAGTAGATGCAGCAGATATTAAAAACATGCTTGCTGCAATTGCATAAAAATGCGCTACTCAATTAATAGAGCATACGAACCTTGATGGTTTGTTTGACTTCTTTTAAAAGTTCCAATGCACGTTTAGACAATTTAGTATCTACGTCTAAAACAACGTATCCAATTTCTTCATTGGTTTTTAAATATTGACCAACAATATTAATGTTGTTTTTAGAAAGTGCCGTATTAATGGCACTTAATACACCCGGCACATTGTTATGCATGTGTAATATTCGGTGCGCACCATCTACAGGTGGTAACGCAATGGATGGAACAGAGTGTGAACCATTTGTGATACCACGCTCTAAGTATTGAAATAATTTTATGCTTACGTCTTCGCCAATATTTTGTTGTGCTTCTTCTGTGGATCCACCAATATGTGGGGTTAAAATAACGTTTGGTAACCCTTGTAAAGGTGTGGTAAAAACATCTCCATTTTTTTCTGGCTCTACCGGAAAAACATCGATGCCTGCACCGCCAATATGCCCGTCTTTAATAGCTTCCGCTAAGGCTTTGAGGTCTACGACTTCTCCCCTTGCATAGTTTAATAGTAAAGCACCTTTCTTACAATATTTCAGGTTGTTTTTATTGATTAAATTTTTTGTTTGTGGTGTTTCAGGAACGTGCAATGAAACAATGTCTGAAGCAGTTAGTAATTCTTTTAAATTTTTTGCAGGCACTGCATTACCTAATGGGAGTTTTGTTTCGGTATCATAAAACATTACTTTAATGCCAATCGCTTCTGCAAGTACACTTACTTGTGAGCCAATATTGCCATATCCAATAATCCCTAAAGTTTTTCCGCGTAATTCAAAACTACCTTTGGCTTCTTTCATCCAAATGCCATTATGTGCTGCCATATTTTTATCTGAAATACGACGAATAAGCATGGTAGAAATTCCAATTACAAGCTCCGCAACACTTCTAGTATTACTATAAGGTGCGTTAAAAACAACCACCCCTTTTTTAGAAGCTGCTTTAATATCTACTTGATTGACGCCAATACAAAAACAACCAATGGCTTGTAGTTTTTTTGCAGCAGCAAGTACCCTTGGGGTAATTTGTGTTTTTGAGCGAATTCCAATTAAGTGAACGTCTTTAATTTCTTTGATGAGTTCATCTTCACTAAGTGCACCAGCTATTTTTTTAACGTTGGCATATCCATTTTGCTTGAATTGCTGAACTGCTTTTTCGCTAATATTCTCTAAAAATAAAATATTAATTTTCTCTTTGGGGAAACTGGTTAATGCTTGCTTGCTCATGTTGGCAAATTTAAGCAATTGTGTGTAGAAAGTTTGGATTGCTCAACAGTTATTCACGTTTGCCTCCCGAATGCTTTAATGTGATATTTTAGCACCACTAGAAAACTAACATATGGTTGCTAAATATTTATACGCCTTTTCCTTCTTTTTTGTCCTATTTGCTTGTGGAGCCAAGCCAAAACCTACGTCATCAACCCCTTATATTTTTTCTGTTATCGATTCAACAACCAAAGAAAAATATGCCAGTCAAATACGTGCATCCTACGAAAATGTGTTGGGTAAAAGAGGGTTTAATGGGGCCATATTAGTAGCAAAAAACGGTGAGATATTATTTGAAGACTACCAAGGTTTTTATGATGTAAAATCAAAATCACCCATCACCCCTACTTCAACATTTCATATTGCTTCTACTACTAAGACCTTTACTGCCATGGCCATTTTAAAGCTTTGGGAAGAAGGCAAAATTGAATTGGATAAAACAGTAGACCATTATTTGCCAGGTTTCCCTTACGCTGACATTTCGGTTCGGATGCTCCTGAACCACAGAAGTGGGTTAAATAATTATGCCTATTTCATGGTAGATAAACAATTGCAGGCCTATAAAGTAAAAGGTAAAAGAGGTAGATGGATCAAAAAATACCGTACCATAAAACTTCCTGTAGTGGTTAAGCCAGGCCTTGTTAACAATCAGGATATGCTTGATTTTATGATAAAATACAAGCCAGCTGTTGTGTTTGGTGCCAATAGAGCTTTTAGTTATTCAAACACCAATTATGCTCTTTTAGCCCTGATTATTGAAAAATTATCAGGAAAAGACTACCCTACTTATATTAAAGAGGCCATTTTTACCCCATTGGGTATGGAAAATAGCTATGTGTTTTCGCAAAAAGACTCGGTGCGCTATCAGCCTTCCTATTATGCCAATAATCGACCCTATTTAC
>JAIYCS010000117.1 GCA_027487895.1 Sediminibacterium sp.
TCATTACCCAGCCATTAGCGAGATCGTAAGAAATGTATGCGCAGAGTTTCATTTGCAATACATTGAGTATCCTACCATGCGCAGAGCCGTATTAGCCCACGTACATTTTTTACGTGATATGGGTAGAGCTTAAGCTTTCTTTTTAGGAGCCGCTTTTTTAGGCGCCGCCTTTTTAGTAGCTGCTTTAGTTGCTGACTTTTTAGCTGGGGCTTTTGCTTTTTTGCTAAAGGCACCAGGCACTTGAAGCTCAATCATGGCTTTCACTGCATCTAAATCTACGGTCGCTAAATCGGAAGCTTCATATTTTGTGCCATCTGCTTTACGACCTAGCTTAAGCATCTTTTTATTGAACTTGATAAATGGACCCCATCTACCATTTTCGATACTGATTTTTTCGGCAGGCCAGTTTTGAATATATCTGTTGGCTTCTTTTTCTAATTTCTTTTCGATCAGCTCGTTGATATCTGAGTCACTGAGGTTGTCAAAATCGTAGGCTCTAGGAATATTGATAAAGATGCCATCCCATTTAATAAACGGTCCAAAACGGCCCTTTCCTTTCGTTACAGGCAGTTCTTTATAATGTGCAATAGGGGCTTCGGCGAGTTCTTTTTCATTGAGTAAAACTAGGGCCCTGTCCAGATCCATGGTATGAAGGTCTTCACCTTTAGGGATGGAGATAAATTGTTCACCTAATTTAATGTAAGGTCCAAAGCGACCTACGTTAACAGCAAGTTCTTGATCTTTGTAGGTGCCAAGTACGCGTGGCAATGAAAATAGTTCCATGGCTTCCTGCATGGTAATGGTTTCGATGCTTTGGTTCGCGCTTAATTTTGCAAATCTTGGTTTTTCCTCTTCGTCTTGATGTCCAATTTGAACCATGGGGCCGTAGCGTCCCATACGGGCAATTACTTTTTTGCCAGTAGCTTCATCAATTCCTAATTCTCTTTCACCTACAGCTCTATTTGCGTTTTCGAGGGTATGTTCTATATTTTCATGGAATGGCGTATAGAACGATTCGATCATACTTTTCCATTTGGTTTTACCAGCAGCAATTTCATCAAACTCCTGTTCAATTTTTGCCGTAAAACCGTAATCCATTACTTTTTCAAAGTGTTGCTTTAAAAAATCTGTCACCACCATACCTAGGTCGGTAGGGAATAGTTTAGATTTTTCGGCACCTGTATTTTCAGATACAATTTCTTTTTCGATGCTATCGTTTTTACGCAAAATAAGTAGGTTAGAAAGCCTTTTAACGCCTTCTTTATCTCTCTTTTCTACATAATTACGTTTGATAATCGTGGATATGGTTGGAGCATAGGTAGAAGGTCTACCAATACCTAATTCTTCCATCTTTTTTACAAGCGAAGCTTCTGTGTATCTAGCCCCTGGACGTGAAAACTTTTCGGTGGCCGTCATCTCTGCAAAGTCAAGTTGTTGCTTGGCAGCTAGCGGTGGTAAAATACCTTCTGTGTCCTCATCATCTTCGTCGTCTTTTCCTTCTAAGTATACTTTTAAAAAGCCGTCAAATTTTAATACTTCTCCAGAAGCAGATAACTGTTCTTTGTTGGTTGAAATATTAATTTTTGCAACTGTTTTTTCAAATGCTGCATCGCTCATTTGAGAGGCAATGGTTCTTCTCCAAATCAGTTCATAGAGGCGTCTAGTTTCTTCATCTGCTACCGTTTTATTATTCATGTAGGTAGGTCTGATGGCTTCGTGCGCTTCTTGTGCACTTTCGTTTTTATTCTTATATTTTCTAGGCTGATAATAATTATCGCCGTAACTACTTTCTACTTCTTTTTTAATATCGCTCATAGCAGTATCACTTAAATTGATACTATCTGTACGCATATAAGTGATCTTACCACTTTCATATAATTTTTGTGCGAGTAACATGGTTTTTGTTACACCATATCCTAATTTACGAGACGCTTCTTGTTGTAGGGTAGAAGTGGTAAAAGGTGCAGCTGGCGTGCGTTTGGTAGGTTTTACCGTAACTTCATCAACCGTGTAGGTTGCGCCTTTGCAGCTAGTTAAAAAATCATTGGCAGACGTTTGTGTATTTACTTTTGAAGGACCTTCTGCTTTAAATGAAACTGTTTTTTTATTGACATCCAGTGCCGTAAAAATAGCTTCAATCTTATAACTACTTTCTGGAATGAACTGATTGATTTCTCTTTCTCTCTCTACAATTAAACGAACGGCAACACTTTGTACACGGCCTGCACTTAAACTTTTTTGCATACCAATTTTACGCCACAAAACAGGGCTTAATTCAAAACCTACCAAGCGGTCAAGCACCCTTCTTGCTTGTTGCGCATCTACGAGATCCATGTTTATTAAACGTGGATTTTGTACTGCTTTTTTTATGGCTGGTGCTGTAATTTCATGGAATACAATGCGCTTGGTGGTAGCAGGGTTTAAACCCAGTACTTCGGCAAGGTGCCAACTGATACTTTCTCCTTCACGGTCCTCATCCGATGCTAGCCAAACTTCGCCTGATTTTTTAGCGATTTGTCTGAGTTCTTTCACGACTCTTTCCTTCTCGTCCGGAACAATATAACTCGGTTGAAACTTATTTTGTATATCGATACCTTTATCACCTTTATCAAGGTCACGAATATGGCCATAACAGCTTTTTACCTCAAAATCAGACCCTAAGATCTTTTCTATGGTTTTGGCCTTTGCCGGGGACTCAACAATCAATAAATTCTTTGCCATGTAGCTGCAATATTAGTTGAAACCTTGAAAACACAAAAAAACTTACCTCAAAATGAGGTTAAAATAGCCCCTAAAGTCCTACAAATCGGGGGTTAAATAAGCACCAATTTTTTTCATAACTCCTTGATCTCTATACACTTTGTTGTGTCCGAGCCCTTCCGTAATAAAAAATTCTTGCTGGGTCTTGGCGTTCGTTTGTGCTTGTAATGTATCTGAAAAGGGGCAAATCCGGTCATTTTTATCATGGATCCAAAGGCATGGTGTATCGATGACCGATAGGGCATGGGTTACCGAAAAATATGAAATAGGCTTTCCCGCCATACTTATTATATATGCTTCAATGGCGGCTTGCAAATCAGGTTTTACCTGCAGCATTTTATAAAAACCCTGAAGCGCAGAGGTTGTTTCTGTGGCTGGGGCAATTAATACCATCTTTTTATTAGCTGCATCTGGTACATCCTGCATGGCAAGAGATAGGGCTAGGCCACCAAAGGAGTGAGCAATAAAAGCATCAATGCCGTTTTCAAGCTCATTCACGAGGCATATAAAACGCTTGTATACAAGGGCATTTACAATTTTTCCTTCACTGTCCCCATGTCCTGGGGCGTCAAAGGCGAGCACTTCGTAACCCATCTGTAATAAAAGGGGTACATAGTGTTCAAATTTATAGGCGTAACTGCTAAAACCATGCAGTATCATTACTTTTTTACCGTTTGGCGTAGTTGGCGTCCAACCATATCCAACAATGGCCAATCCTTCAAAATCAACCAATTTGGGCGTCGCTTTTGTAAAAATCGCAGGACGTTTTTGTGTTATTTTTCGGGTATATGGGGTACAAAACAAACGAAAGGCCTCTGCAGCGGCTTTTTCTTTAGACAAGTAACCAAGGGTTCTTAATTTGTTTTTATAGTATCCAATGAGTAAGCGTTGTCCCAATTTCATTTTCATGCTGCAAAGATAATAACCGGCCCTTGCATAAAAATTTCCTTTTTCGCTATATAAATTGTTAAACGAAATGGGTGTAGCCACATTTTTGAAATACTTTTGCGCTCCAAAGCATCTAGTTATGTATACAGTAAACGTAAAATTTGAACAGAAAGGATTAGAGCCGGTAACCCTTTCAAATATTGAGCCGGATCAAAGTTTATTAGAAGTTTGTTTGGATAATGGTATCGAATTGCACCATAACTGTGGCGCCGTTTGTGCTTGTAGTACCTGTCATATGTATGTTCATGCTGGTATGGAGCACCTCGAGGAATTATCTGACAGAGAAGAAGATTTTATTGACAGGGCTGTAAATCCGCGTATCAATTCAAGACTGGGATGTCAGTGCGTTTTGCAAGCGGGTTCTGGAACCATCGAAATAACCCTTCCGGATCAAACTCAGTTTTTAGGCGAATAATATTAGTTGTAACTTACTTTATCAAAAATAGCTATGAGTCATTTTGAACCACCAATACACTGGGCAGATCATGAAGATATTGCCATGAAATTATATGAGCGCTTTGGCGATGATTTTACGGAGGCAAAAATTTACAGAATTCGTTTTACGGATTTATTAGAATGGATTTTAGAAACGCCCAATTTCGCTGGCACCAGAGAGCAAAGTACCGAAGGTCATTTAGAAATGATCCAGAGTGCATGGGTGTATGAGTGGAGAGACAATCAAAAATAATTTGAATGCTACATCAGTTTAAAAATATAAACACCATTGTACTTGATGTGGATGGTGTTTTAACCGATGGCACACTGCTTGTGATGCCTGGCGGACTGATGGTAAGACGTATGAATATCAAAGACGGTTACGCGCTTCAATTGGCCGTAAAAAAAGGGTATCATGTAGCTATTATTTCTGGCGGCGATTCACCTGAAGTAAAAGAACGTTTACTAAAATTAGGCGTAACAGATGTGTACATGAAAGTGCATGATAAGTTATCTGTTTTGCAGGAATATCTACTACTAAATGGTTTAGACGCAGCTCATACAGCCTACATGGGTGATGATATGCCAGACTACGATGTTATGAAACATGTTGGTATGGCTACATGTCCCGCAGACGCTGCTACAGAAATCAAAGAACTATCTGCTTATGTATCGCCTTTTAATGGAGGTGCAGGTTGTGTACGCGATTTGATAGAAAAAATTATGCGCGTTAGAGGTGATTGGAGTGAAGACACAACCGTAAGGTCTCAATAAAATTTATTATCCTAACATTATTGCATGAAAAAAATAGCAGCATTTTTTACGCTCATTCGTGCAAGTAATTTAGTTTTTATTGTACTCACTCAGTTTTTATTTGAGTATTGTATTTACGAGCGTATTTATGGACCTGCTTCATCAGAAAGTAGGCAGCAATTTTGGTTTATTGTGCTGGCTTCTGTGCTTATTGCTGCTGCTGGCAATAGCATCAATGATTATTTTGACTTAAACATCGATCAAATAAACAAGCCCACTAAAGTGGTGGTGAATGTTGCCATTAGTAGGCGCTGGGTTATATTTTTTCATTTGGTATTAAGTATGCTAGGTTTGTTTTTTACAGCCTACGCACTTCCCATTCAAACCTATTGGTATTTGGTTTTTGCAAACATGATGTGTATTGTGTTACTATGGGTGTACTCAACCAATTTTAAAAAACAGTTACTCATTGGTAATGTGCTCATTTCTTTATTAACGGCATGGGTACTTCTCATTATATTTTTTTCCAAAGAACCACTTCAATTGCATCAGGTGCTTGAATCGGGCGACAAAGAAATTCGTTTTTTTAGACTCACTGTTTTATACGCATCTTTTGCTTTTATTATTTCACTCATTAGAGAAGTAATTAAAGATGTAGAAGACAGGGTGGGTGATGCAAAGTATGGTTGTAGAACCATTCCTATTGTGTGGGGGTTAACGGCCACCAAGGTATTTGTGGCGGTATGGCTTGTGGTACTTATTGCAGTGCTTGTAATTTTGCAATTTTATGTATTACCCATGGGATGGTGGGAAAGTATTGTCTACTGTGTGCTCGCCATTATTGTTCCTTTAATATGGGTGTTTATAAAATTATTATCGGCACAAACAGAAAAAGATTTTGGTAAACTGAGTACGGTTATAAAAATAGTAATGCTTACAGGCATTGTATCGATGGTATTTTTCAGGTATTATTTGTAGTGAACATGAATAAAAAAATTATACTAGCCTCGGGTTCTCCTCGCCGAAAAACATTACTCGAATGGGCAGAGGTTTCTTTTGATGTTATGGTACAACCAACAGATGAAAGCTATCCATCTGAACTTGCGATAGACGAAGTGCCGGTTCATATTGCGCGTCAAAAAGCAATTGCCGTAGCGGGTGGTCTTAGTGGAAATGAAATTATTATTGCAGCCGATACCGTTGTAGTACTTGGCAATGAAATTATTGGAAAGCCAACCTCCAAAGAAGATGCGGTGCAAATTTTATCTAAACTTTCAGGAGCCACGCACCGCGTAATTACGGGTGTTGTAATTTTAGATGGCAAGCATGAAACCGCTTTTGCAGATAGCACCACCGTGCATTTTCATGTATTAACAACGGAGCAAATAGAATTTTACGTCGATAAATACAAACCTTACGACAAAGCAGGTGCCTATGCCATCCAGGAATGGATTGGTGTGGTGGGTATCAAATCGGTGGAAGGCGATTTTTACAATGTAATGGGTCTTCCGGTTAGTAGGGTGGTGCAGGCCTTACAGCAATTGAGTTAGTATTTTATTTTGCGCTGCTTATTTGCGCCGTTTTTGCCGTCGTATTAAGAAGGCCAGCTAAAACTCAAGTCTAGTTCCACATCTGGGTGCAGGGTTCTTTCTACAGGGCAGGTCCTAGCTACTTTTTCCAAAATCTCTTTTGTTTTTTCATCTACTTGAAGGCTTTCAGGGAACTTTATATGCACAATTATTTTGCCTATTCTGCGTGGGTCACTCACCATTATTTTGGTGGCGTCGGCGGTAGTGCCATCCAGTGCAATGCCCATGCTTTGCGCCTTAATACCCATGGTGGTTACCATGCAAGTAGCAAGGGCAGTGGCCACTAAATCGGTGGGTGAAAACCTTTCCCCATTGCCCTGGTTGTCTGTGGGGGCGTCTGTTTCGATGGTAGTGCCGCTTTGTAGATGTGTAGCCTTGGTTCTTAACTTAGTTTTATAAATAATTTGTGCAGTCATTGGTTCAATTTTGCCTTAAATTTACAAGGAACTAATCAAACGAGCGTGAACAAAACAGAAAATATATTGGCACCCCTTCAAAAAATAGCATGTATCCTTTTTGGATGTTTATTTTTTGTAAGTATGGGTTTTGCGCAACAACGAAAATTATCACCTGCACAGCAAGATAAAATTCGTTTAAAAAATGAACGTCGTGAAAAAATCAATCAGCTCATCAAGCAAGAAGAAGAGGGTGCTTTAATTTATCAAAAACAAATTGCACAAGGCATACATTTTAATACCAATGGTTGGAGTGTTTTTTATGAAAAAGGAAAATACAAATCCATTACCAAAACCAATTTGTGGTGGATCGAAATTGGTGAGCACAAACATCCAAAAGAAGAGCGAACCCCAACCGCAAGCGCGGCGCAGGGTTTTATCATTTTGTCCAACTATATTTATGGCAAGCGAAATAATTTATACGAAGTAAAATTTGGGGTTGGTCAACAAAAATTAATTGGAGGTAAGGGTAATAAAAACGGCGTAGCCGTTTCCGCCATTTATGGCGGCGGCATTAGTGCCGGTTTATTAAAACCTTATTATTTGCAAATTCAAAGTCCAACAACCAACAAGCAAGAGGAAATAAAGTATGACAACAACGATCAACTTTTTCTAGACCCTTCGGTTGTGCTTGGAAAGGGTTCTTTTACAAAAGGCTTTAATGAAATGCAATTGGTTCCTGGGGGGCATGTTAAGGGCGCCCTTCGTTTTGACTATGGACGATACAACGAAGTGGTATCTGCCCTAGAAGTGGGCTTAAAAGCCACTTATTTCTCTAAAAAGATGCCCATCATGCTATTAAACAAAGAAGAAAGCCTCTTTTTTAATGCTTATATTTCTGTGACATTTGGTAAGCGAAAGTGACCTATTTTTGCATCCCAAGCAATCATTTAGAATCTCTATTTCATGCAAGAATTACCCGTTGTTCCAAAAATAGATCCTACCACATCTAAAATACAAAAGCCCAATTGGTTGCGTGTAAAACTGCCCATAGGTGAAAGTTACAAGCACGTTAGAGGGCTTGTAGATACCCATAAACTCCATACCATTTGTGAGAGTGGTAACTGTCCTAACATGGGAGAGTGCTGGGGTGAAGGCACTGCCACTTTTATGATTCTCGGTAATGTGTGTACCCGTAGTTGCGGATTTTGCGCAGTAGCCACCGGGCGTCCAGCACCTGTAGATTTTGATGAACCTCAGCGCGTAGCAGAAGCCATTCATCTCATGAAGGTGAAGCATGCGGTTATTACCAGTGTAGATAGAGATGAATTAAAAGATGGTGGTTCTGGCATTTGGTACAGCACAATTAGAGCCGTTAAAGCGTTAACACCAACTACAACTCTTGAAACACTCATACCTGATTTTAAAGGTATCCCAGATCAAATACAACGCCTTATTGATGCGGCACCAGAAGTGGTAAGCCACAATATGGAAACCGTAGAAAGACTTACACGTCAAGTGCGCGTGCAAGCAAAATACCAACGCTCTTTGGGGGTTTTAGAAACCTTAAAAAAAGGCGGTATGCGTACCAAAACAGGTATGATGCTTGGACTTGGTGAAACCAAAGAAGAAGTGGTACAATCTATGAAAGACCTTGTAAATGTAGGTTGTGATGTTTTAACGCTGGGTCAATATTTACAGCCCACTAAAAAACATTTAGCGGTGCAGCGTTTTGTGCACCCCGATGAATTTGCTGAGTTAAGAGAAATTGGATACGAAATTGGTTTTGATTATGTAGAAAGTGGTCCGCTTGTACGCTCATCTTACCACAGTGAAAAGCATGTGATCAAAGGATGGGGTAAAAACAAATGGCTATCAGAAAAAAACGCATGAAAAATATAGTTCACCTATTTGTACTTGCTTTGTTTTCAACAAATGTTACCGCGCAAGTGAATTGGACAAATGTGGACGCCGATTTTGGCCCTTTGCCTGCATCTATGCATGTATACAAAACCACCGATGCCATTGATGGTAAACTCAATGTCGCTTATTATGTAAGTTTCGATTTAAAAGATAAATCACATACCTTATCAACTGCAGTTGGTAATGGTAAACGTTATACACCTCAAAAATTTTACGACTCTATTTCAAATAAGCCACTGCTTGTTATGAATGCTACTTTTTTTGAATTCGCACACAATTCAAATTTAAATTTAGTGGTTGACAACGGTGACATAAAATCGTATCACTTACATTCACTTCCTGGTAAAGGAAAAGATACATTAATGTATAGGCATGTGTATGGTGCTGCACTCGGTATTTCAAAATCTAATAAACCTGACGTGGCTTGGATATACACCGATACTGCAGATGCCAATGTATATGCATCTCAAACGGTAATTCCAATGTTTAAAGATTCGGTTGCGGATGTTCCTGCAGCTGTAATGCTTTCTAAAGGAAACTTTAAAAAATGGAAAGTAAAAACAGCGATAGGAGGTGGTCCTGTTTTATTACAAAATGGTGCTGTTAACATCACCAACAACGAAGAATTAAAATTTGCTGGTAAAGCAATTGCAGATAAACACCCGCGCACAGCTTTGGGTTACACGGCAAAAGGGGAACTCATATTATTTGTTTGTGAAGGAAGATTTAAAGGAAGAGCAGACGGATTAACATTACCTGAAATGGCTACACTGATGCAGCAAATTGGTTGCGTAGAAGCGCTCAATTTAGATGGTGGCGGAAGTAGTTGTTTACTCATAAATGGTAAAGAAACCATTAAGCCTTCCGATAAAGAAGGGCAACGTCCAGTGCCAGCCGTATTTATGATTCGCTAATACAATTTGTATTCCTGTTATTTTATTTCCCAAGCAAGGGCCGATGCACCAAGTATAGCAGCGTCCGATTCTTTTAAGTGGCTCACTAAAATTTTCACTTTGTTTTGGAAAATTTGAATGAGGTTGGCTTCCATGCTTTCTCTGGTAGGCTTTAAAATTAAATCCCCCGCTTTTGTTAAGCCTCCAAATAAAATAATAGCTTCTGGGCTTGAAAACATAACAAAATTTGCAAGCGCAGCACCTAAAATTGTTCCTGTAGATTCAAAAATTTCTTTTGCTACAGCATCACCTGCAATAGCTGCTTCATATACTTTTTTAGAATCAATTTGATCAGAGGGAACGGATCTTAAAGAACTTGGCTCGGTACTTTTTTCTAAAATTTCAAGTGTTGTTAAACGAACACCTGTAGCAGATGCATAGGATTCCAGGGAACCTCTTTTTCCAGTGCCTTCGTGTAATCTGCCGTTAGGAATAATTGTAGTATGTCCAAGCTCGCCGGCAAAGCCGTCGTGCCCATAAACGAGTTTACCATTGGCAACAATACCACTTCCCACACCGGTACCAAGGGTAATCATAATAAAATCTTTCATGCCCTGCGCAGCACCATACATCATTTCACCAATAGCAGCCGCGTTGGCGTCGTTGGTTAACACCACCGGAATTTTAAATTTGTCTTCCATCATGCGCGCCAGTGGAATGATTCCCTTCCAGGGAAGGTTGGGGGCGTACTCAATGGTTCCTGTGTAATAGTTTCCATTGGGTGCGCCTACGCCAATTCCTTTGATGCGGCCAATGCCGCCTACATTATCTATAAGTTTACTAAGCTCTGTGTAAAGTTCATCAATAAAGCTATTGACATCACTGTGTTTGCGTGTTGATATTTCACTAGAAAATAAAACATTACCTACGCGGTCTACAATACCAAATTTGGTACCCGTTCCACCAATGTCAATTCCAATTGCTAATGCTTCCATAGAGTTCGTCATATTTGCCTTGTTCACTTGTTCAATTACATTCAACTATACCATTCAAGATTAGTGACCACCACTAACCTGTGCATCAAAATCGATGCCCTGTGTTTTTAATACGGCTTTTTGTTTAAGCGCTAAGTAGGCTAAAAATAAAAATCCTGCAGCTGCTAACAAATAAGATTGGTGCATACCAACAGCAGGCATATCTCCAATAGCACCTTGTAATGGTGGGATAATGGCACCACCTAAAATCATCATAATTAAAAATGCAGATCCTTGGCTTGTGTATTTGCCAAGTCCAGCAACGCTTAATGAGAAAATGCAAGGCCACATAACAGAGCAGCAAAGGCCGCCCGCCATAAATGCATATACCGATACAATACCGTTTGTAAATACGCCAACAAGCATACATGCAGCAGCAAGTACAGATACAGCTAATAAAGTTTTAACGGGCTTTTCCTGACCATAAAAGAATGCGGCAATTGCAATAGCAATAAATACGGCGTAACCAAATAAGTCAGTTACATCGTTGCCATAAATTTGGCTCACACCAAGTACAACGCCAAATGCAATAAATGGAACCACAATCATCATGATTGTTTTTAGGGTTCCTTTTAAGTTAAATACACTGATAGCGCCTGTCCATCTACCAATCATTAAACTTCCCCAATAGAGTGATACGTATTTTGAAATAGCACTTTCATCAAGTCCTTCGGTTGTTAAGTAGCCTGGTATTTTTAATAGGGCTCCAAAATTATTGTCGATGGTTACTTCCACACCCACATACACGAAAATGCCAATCATACCATAGATAAGTTGCGGATATTTCATAGCACCCCAGCCGTCATTGTTTTTGATCGCACTAGCGTTTGAATAAAACAATACACCTACAACTGCAACTAAAGAAATAAGTAACAAGGTAAGTTTAGAAACTTCAGTAAATTGACCAACAACAATGATAGCACCAATTAAAAGTGTCATCATTAATAAACTTGATGATGCTTTGTTTGCTTTTTCAAAAGCCTCATCATTTTTGCCGTCTGGTAAATTAGAGAATGTAAAAAATAAAGCAACGGCTGCAAATACACCCGCCACAATGAGGTATAAGATATTAATATTGGTAACGGTAACTACAGCGGCTTTACTGTCTGCGGTTCCAAATAAGAAGAAGCTAACAATGATAGGGCCTAGTGTGGTACCTAATGAGTTAATACTTCCGCCTAAATTTAATCGGTGCGAACCGGTAGAAGGATCACCTAGTGAAATAGCAAATGGTTGAGCTGCAGTTTGTTGCAATGAAAATCCAAGTGCTACCACAAAAAAGGAAGCTAGTATCGCAGGGAATGAATTGGCATTGGCAGAAGGTATAATTAATAATGCGCCTACCACCGAAATAAGTAGCCCGTAAATGATGCCTTTTTTATATCCAATTTTGTTGAGTAAGTCTTTGCCTAAAACGTTGGAAAAAATAAACAGGATGAGTGAGCCAATAAAATAAGCACCATAAAATGCCGATCCAATAAGTTGCGACTCAAAATTATTAAGGTTGAAATGTGTTTTACAAAAAGGAATAAAAATACTGTTAGATGCAGCAATAAATCCCCAAAAGAAAAATACCATCACAAGGGTTGTTAATGCACCGGTGTTGGTGGGTTGTTTGGTTTGGCTCATGTCAATCGTTTAATTTGTTAGTAGGCTCTAAAATAATAATAAAATAGGTACCGAAAAAGTAAAACTAGAATTTGTAGGCTTAGATTAAGTGCATATATTAGAGTTAAACCTACAAATAGCCCTATGGAAGTGGTTCATATTAGTGCCGAATGTTATCCCGTAGCGAAGGCTGGAGGCCTTGGAGATGTAGTAGGGGCGCTGCCAAAATACCAGCAAAAAGCAGGCATTACCTCAAAAGTGGTAATGCCCATGTACCGTACACCCTTTTTATATGCATCTAATTGGGTCGTTGATTTTAAGGCCAAAGCATTTATGGGTGCTTGGGAATTTGAATACACTATTATTAAAGAAGCCAACAATAAATTAGGTTTTGACTTATATCTTGTAGATATCCATGGCCTTTTAGACCGTCAAAAAATTTATGGATACCCCGATGATGCCGAGCGTTTTACTGCCTTTCAAATTGCGGTGGTACACTGGATGTCACATTGGAGTCACCGCCCAACGGCTGTACATTGTCACGATTATCATGCGGGTCTTATTCCGTTTATGATGCAGCACTCATATGATTATCAAAATTTAAAAGAGGTACCAACCGTATTAACAATACATAATGCGCAGTATCAGGGTTGGATGCCTTGGGCCCAGTCTATGTTAATTCCAAGATGGGATTTGTCTAAAAAAGGATTACTTGATTGGGGCGATAGCATCAATCCTTTAGCTGCTGCCATTAAATGCGCATCAAAAGTGACAACGGTAAGTCCAAGTTATATGCAGGAGCTCATGCATCATGCCAATGGCCTCGAAACATTAATTGCTGCCGAAAAAAATAAGTGTGTTGGAATTTTAAATGGAATAGATCACGAGGTTTGGAATCCAGCTACAGATAGTTATTTAACCGAGCACTTTTCTGCAAAATCAGTGACTGCTGGAAAGCAAAAAAACAAAGAAAATATTTGTGCGCAGTTTGGATTAGATGCTACTAAGCCGCTTTTTGTTTTTATTGGAAGACTAGTTGGTGAAAAAGCCGCCGATGTATTGCCTGGAGCGCTACACAAAGCGATTCAAACCTATAGTACAAAAGCGTCGTATATGATTTTAGGAAGTGGAGAGCCTGCAGTAGAAACAGCCCTAACAAATTTGGCCCATACCAATAATCATATTGTAAAAGTTAGTTTAGGATACAACGAATCGTTGAGTCATGGGCTCTATGCAGCCGCCGATTTTTTACTCATGCCATCAAGGGTAGAACCTTGTGGTTTAAATCAACTCTATGCCATGCGTTATGGGACGGTACCCATGGTGCGTAGTACAGGAGGATTACAAGATACGGTTGTAGATATGGGAGATGAGGGCGGTTATGGAATCAGGTTTACGCATGCTAGTGAAACAGATATTGTAGATTCTATTGGACGCGCCATTGAAATTTTTGATAACAAAAAACATTTGTTATGGATGCGTGAACGGATGATGCAAATTAATCATGGTTGGGAGCAAACGGTTCAGTCCTATACCCGGGTTTACGATTCAATATAACATGGATATAAAAAATAAAAGTATGAGTACGATTTCAAAATCAGTGTTGGCTGTTATTTTAGGCGGTGGCGCTGGCTCTAGATTATTTCCATTAACAGTGAGTAGATCCAAGCCTGCCGTACCAATTGCAGGCAAGTACCGACTTGTAGATATTCCTATTAGTAATTGTATTAATAGTCATATCAACCGCATGTTTGTATTAACGCAGTTTAATTCGGCATCTCTTAATAAACACATCAAAAATACCTATCACTTTAGTGCTTTTAGTAGTGGCTTTGTAGATATTTTGGCAGCGGAGCAAACCCCCGATAATCCAGGATGGTTCCAGGGTACCGCCGATGCTGTGCGTCAGTCACTGCGTCATATTTCAAATTTAGATTTCGATTACATTTTAATTTTAAGTGGTGATCAACTCTATCAAATGGACTTTAGTGAAATGTGGCAAGCGCATATTGCTAAAGGTGCCGATATTTCTATTGCTACCATTCCAGTTGATCGTAGAGACGCCCCCGAGTTTGGTATTTTAAAAACCAACGATGAAAATTTAATTACTTCATTTATAGAAAAGCCATCACCAGATGTGCTACCCGATTGGACAAGTGATACAGGCGCAGCCATGCAGGCAGTAGGCAAAAATTATTTAGCGTCAATGGGTATTTATATTTTTAGTAAAAAAGCACTTTATCATTTACTCAACGAGGTGCATCCAAACGCTACCGATTTTGGCAAAGAAATTATGCCGCAAGCCATTGGATCTTATAAGGTAGTGAGTTTCCAATACGATGGCTACTGGACCGACATTGGAAATATTTATTCATTTTTTGAAGCCAATATTGGCCTAACCGATGATGTACCGCAGTTTAATTTATTTGACAATACTAAAACGGTGTATAGCAGGGCCAGAATGCTTCCTCCTGCAAAAATTAGCGGCACTAGGCTTAACAAAAGTATCATTGCCGAAGGGTCCATTATTTTAGCAGACGCCATCGAGCAATCTGTGGTGGGTATTCGCGCTCGAATTGGAAGCGGCACTACCATTTGTAATGCGTATATCATGGGTAACGATTATTACGAAACCCTCGAACAAATTCATGAAAATACAGCTGCCGGAAAGCCGCTGATAGGTATTGGTGAGCGCTGTATAATAGAATCTGCCATTATTGATAAAAACTGCCGCATAGGTAACGATGTAATCATAAAAGGAGGAAAGCACCTCGCTAACACCGATCATCCGCTGTATGCGGTAAAAGATGGCATTGTGGTGGTTAAAAAAATGGCCATTTTACCCGACGGTTTTGTGGTTGAATAAGTAATTGGATAGGTTTTTTACCTATTTTAGTGGATATGTATTTTTTACACATTGCTAAATACGATTGCTATGTCAAATACGGTTTCTAAACCAAGGTTAAGCTTAGGCCAAATCTTTTTCATGAGTTTTGGTTTTTTGGGTATTCAATTTGGGTTTGCACTTCAAAATGGTAATGCCAGCCGAATACTCCGTTCATTTGGTGCCGATGTACATCAACTTCCTGCATTTTGGATTGTTGCACCACTCATGGGTATGCTCGTGCAACCCATCATTGGACATTATAGTGATAGAACTTGGAATAGAATTGGAAGAAGAAAACCCTATTTTTTAGTAGGCGCCCTTCTTTCCTCTATTGCACTTTTATTTTTACCCAACGCAGGCGCCGTTGCATCTGTTGTTCCAGCACTTTGGATTGGTGCAGGTATTGTAATGATCATGGACGCCTCTTTTAATGTGGCGATGGAACCTTTTAGAGCGCTGGTTGCAGATAATTTACCGGATTCACAAAGTACCAGCGGGTTTGCGGTTCAAACATTTTTAATTGGTGTAGGCGCCGTTGCGGGATCTGAACTTCCAGGTTGGTTAGCAAAACTTGGGTTCTCGCAAGAAGCAGGCCCATCGGGTGTTGCAGACAATATCAAGTATGCATTTTATATTGGTGCTGCTGTATTTATTATAGCTATTTTAGTAACAGTATTTTTTTCTAAAGAATATCCTCCTGCTCAGTATGAGCAGTACCATGGTGAACAATCAGAAGCAACAAAAAAAGCAGGCTTATCAGAAATTTTTATTGATTTTAAAAAAATGCCGCGTACGATGAAGCAGCTAGGGCTGGTTCAGTTTTTTTCTTGGTTTGCACTTTTTAGTATGTGGGTATTTACAACCGATGCAGTAGCAACACATGTTTATAAATTATCTGGTGATGATGTTTTATCAGTGGCATACAATGAGGCAGGTAACAAAGTGGGTTCTGCTTTTGGTACCTATAATTTAGTAGCTGCTATTTACGCGTTATTCTTACCAGTGGTTGCTAAATTTTTAGGCCGAAAAGGAACACACGCATTTTCTTTGTTTGCAGGAGGGATTGGTCTAGTGTCTATTTATTTTATTACCGATCCAGCCATGCTAACCTATTCTATGATTGGCGTAGGACTGGCATGGGCTAGTATTTTAGCCATGCCGTATGTGATTTTATCGGGTTCTATTCCGGCTGGAAAACTTGGTATATACATGGGTATTTTTAATTTCTTTATCACACTTCCTCAAATTGTTAATGGTATTTGCGGTGGTTGGATTGTGAAGCATATTTATGGTGGTCAACCTATTTATGCAATCGTGCTTGCAGGGTTTTTAATGCTATGCGCATCGGTGAGTGTTTTATTTGTGTATGATCCTGGTGCATCAAAACTGGCCAGTAAATAATTGATTGAATTTTGAAAATAATAAACATGAAAAAAATTATTTCTTTAGTATCCTTTGTGTGTTTTGTAAATTTTGTTTTTGCACAGCAAGTGACTATGTATCCTACCAATTGGTTTGTTGGTATGAAACTAAATAAAGTACAAGTGCTTTTAAGAAGCACAGATCCTGGTTTTTCAAAGGCAAAATTTGAGGTAAAATATCCAGGTGTGACCTTAACCAAAACCCACAGTTTTACAAACGGTAAATATGTGGCGCTTGATCTTACTATTGCGCCAACTGCAAAAGCGGGTAATGTAAAAATTAGTGCTACAAACGCTGGTAAAGTTAGCGTATACGAATGGCCTTTGTTAAATAGAAGAGAAGGCAACGGAACAAAATTTGCACAAGGTGTACGTAGCGAAGATGCGGTGTACTTGCTTATGCCAGACCGTTTTAGCAACGCCGATAAAACCAATGATGCATTTAAAGACATGCGTGATACTGTAGCCAATGCAAGTGATATACTGCTTCGTCATGGAGGTGATTTAAAAGGGGTAGAAAATCATTTAAATTATATCAAGGAACTGGGTATGACATCTATTTGGATGTGTCCTATTATTGAAAATGATATGCCACAAAGTAAAGAAGCTGCAGGATGGATGAGTGGTTATCATGGCTATTGGTTTACCGATCATTACAAAGTGGACAAACGTTTTGGTGGCAACGAAGCTTACAAATCTTTATCGGATGCGATGCATAAGAATGGCTTGAAATTAATTCAGGACGCCGTTTATAATCATGTTGGTGATAAGCACTGGATGCATGAAGATGCCCCAGCACTTGATTGGATCAATCAGTGGAATAGCTACACGGGTAGTACACACAGAGAAGAAACCGTGTATTCAAACAATGGAAGCGCTATTGATAAAAAGAAAATGTTAGATGGTTGGTTTGTGCCACATTTGCCAGATGTAAATCAGCGTAACCCTTACGTTTCTAATTACTTAGTTCAGCACGCTATTTGGACAACCGAAACATTTGGTGTTGATGGTTGGAGGGTAGATACCTATAAATATTGCGATGAAGCTTTTATGAACCGTGTAAACGATGCATTAATGCTTGAATATCCAAAGCTTACCATTTTTGGAGAAACAGTTTCTAGATCTGTTACGGGTACCGCTTATTTTACGCGCAATACCATGGATGTTCCATTTAAACATAATGTAGAAGGTGTAACGGATTTTCCTGTTTACTATAGCTTTTTAGACGCCGTAAACCAGCCATTTAGTTGGGACAATGGGTTGTCTAAATTGTATGTGACTTTATCGCAAGATATTTTATACAAGAATCCATTAAACAATAGTATTTTCTTAGACAATCACGATAACAACCGTTTTTTATCGATGGTGGGAGAGGACTATAATAAATTTAAAATGGGTATTGGTTTATTGTATACAACCCGTGGTATTCCTCAATTGTATTATGGTACAGAAATTCTCATGAAAAACTTTATGAACCCAAGTGATGCCATGGTGCGTCTTAATTTCCCGGGTGGATTTCCGGGTGATGCGGTTAATAAATTTGAAGCTAGTGGTAGAAACGCAAAAGAAAATGACGCTTTCAATTTTGTAAAAACAATTGCCAATTTTAGAAAAGGATCGCCTGCATTAACAAAAGGCACCACAACCATGTTTGTTCCTAAAGACGGCTATTTCGTTTATTTCAGAAAGGCAGACAACCAAACCATTATGTGTGTTGTAAATAGTAACGATAAAGCACAAGACGTTCAGTTTTCTGATTACGCCGAACTAACTAATGATTTTAAAGGCGGAAAAGAAGTGGTAACGGGTTATCAAGTAGGTACGAAGTTTTCTATTCCAGCAAAGCAAATGTGGATTATTGAATTGAATAAATAAAGGTTGTACCTTACACCAAACAACTACATTGGCAACTGAAAATTCTTTACATCCATTACAAACATCTGTTTGGGAATGCTCTCTATTTTCAGAGGCGGATGTGCGCAATTTTCAGGCTGGCACGCATTACCAGTTGTATAAAGTTTTTGGTAACAAACAAATAGAGGTAAACGGTTCTGCCGGCACCTATTTTGCGGTATGGGCACCAAGTGCTACCGCTGTTTTTGTTACCGGTAATTTTAATGGATGGAATGAAATGTCTCATCCGCTGCATGTTCGTCCAGATGCTTCTGGTATTTGGGAAGGTTTTATTCCGGGGGTTGCAGCTGGGGAACTCTACAAATATCATATTCACGGATTTGAAGGCGTAAAACTTAATAAGGCTGATCCGTTTGCACATTACGCCGAAAAAAGACCGGACACTGCTTCTATTACTTGGCAAACAAATTTCCATTGGTCCGATCAAAACTGGATGGAACATCGTAAAAACAAAAATGCATTAGATGCACCCATATCGGTGTATGAAATGCATTTGGCTAGTTGGATGCGTCCCATTCCTTCCGATGAAGGAAGTTACAATACCTATGCTCAAATTGCAGAAAGGTTGGTGCCCTATGTTTTAGAAATGGGTTTTACGCATATCGAGCTCATGCCTGTTATGGAACATCCATTTGATGGAAGTTGGGGTTATCAGGGTACAGGATTTTTTGCGCCTACTTCTAGGTTTGGAAACCCGCAAGATTTTGCAGCATTTATTAATGCTTTTCATGACGCAGGTATTGGTGTTATTTTAGATTGGGTACCATCGCATTTTCCATACGATGCCCACGGGCTTTATTTATTTGATGGGTCGCATACCTACGAATACGCCGATATGCGCAAAGGTTTTCATCCCGATTGGAACTCTTATATTTTTAATTATAAACGCGGCGAAGTAAAATCTTTTTTAATTAGTAGTGCCCGTTTTTGGATGGATCAGTTTCATATTGACGGACTCCGGGTGGACGCCGTTAGTTCTATGTTACGCTTAGATTATAGTAGAAAAGCAGGTGCCTGGGAACCCAATGAATTTGGGGGTGATGGAAATTTAGAAGCGGTTGCTTTTATCAAAGATTTAAACGAAACACTCTATCGCGATTTTCCGGATATTCAAACCATTGCAGAAGAAGCCACCGATTGGCCAGGGGTTAGTAAGCCAACATCTATGGGTGGACTAGGGTTTGGCATGAAATGGATGATGGGTTGGATGCACGATACACTCAATTATTTTAAAACGGATCCAATCATGCGGGCTGGAATACAGGATAAATTTTCTTTTAGTATGATGTATTACTATGACGAAAATTTTATGTTACCCCTTAGTCATGATGAAGTGGTGCATGGCAAGAGTCCGATGATTTATAAAATGCCTGGCGATGAATGGCAAAAGTTTGCCAATTTAAGACTCCTATATGCATATATGTTTATGCATCCGGGTGCCAAGCTTTTATTTATGGGTAACGAATTTGCTGCCACCACTGAGTGGAATTATAAAACCGAGCTTCCATGGCATTTGTTGCAGCATCCAAGTCATGGTGGCATAAAATATTGTGTACAAAAGTTAAATGAATTGTACACTTCCGAACCTGCTTTGTATGAATTACAATTTGACCCATCTGGTTTTGAATGGATCGACTTACAGCACAGATCTGAATCTGTAATGGCCTTTAAACGTAGAGGAAAAAATCCTGCTAATGATGTTGTTGTGCTCATTAATGCGACACCCGTTGTAAGGCATGATTGGAAGATAAGTGTGCAAGGAAAACAGGAATGGCAGGAAATATTTAACAGCGACCATCAAGATTTTTGGGGTACCGGTGTTGTCTACAACCCAGCTATACCATGCGTTTGCGTGGATGCGTCCAAAAAGTATTATGAGCTTACACTCCAACTCCCTGCACTTAGTGCGGTAGTAATAAAATAATGTTTATTGGGCAAGTGGTAATTGCAAACAAAAAGTAGTACCCTTTCCAAGCTCTGTTTGTTTGATAAATAATTTGCCCTCGTGGTAGCTTTCCATTATTCTTTTGCTGAGTGGAAGCCCGAGTCCCCAACCTCTTTTTTTAGTTGTATAACCCGGTTCAAAAATCTGATTGGCAGTTTCACTATCCATTCCCTTACCAGTGTCTGTAATTAATATAACCACCTGTTGATTTTGCACGGCGCCTATGATGCTTATTTTTCCGGCACCATCTGTTGCATCAAGTGCATTTTTTATGAGGTTTTCTAGTACCCAGTCAAATAGTGGAACGGATAGCATTACAAAAGCTTCGTTAGGAAGTGTACATTCCATAACTACCTGCTTGCTGGATCTGAGTTTCATATAAGCCACCATCCTTTCAATTTCAGTAAACGGA
>JAIYCS010000028.1 GCA_027487895.1 Sediminibacterium sp.
AACTTCCAATGCCCGTATATCCAACGGCTCTCTACGAAGTAATCGCTTGCCTCATTTTATTTGTTGTATTGTGGTTTTTGAGAACGAGAATAAAAATCGCGGGCAGGTTAGCAGCACTCTATCTTATGTTTAATGGGATCGAGCGTTTTTCGATAGAACAAATTAGAGTTAACACAAAATATGTAGACCTTCCATTTCAACCTACACAAGCAGAAATTATTGCCCTCGTATTATTTTTAGGAGGCGTATTTTTGTGGTGGAAAGCAGGTAAGTGGAATCAAAATAAACAATTAAAATAATACGACATGCCATCATTTGACGTAGCTAGTAAGGTAGACTTACAAACCTTAGATAATGCCATTAACACGGTAAAAAAAGAAATTGCTGGTCGCTTTGACTTTAGAGACTCTCCGGTTTCTATAGAACTTAATAAAAAGGACTTTGTGGTTTCTTTGGAAGTCGATTCAGACATGAAAATGAAGCAATTAATAGATGTTTTAATTAGTCGTGCCATGAAACAAGGGATCGACGGTAATGCTTTTGACTTTTCTAAGGACGCCTACCCAAGTGGTAAAGTGGTTAAAAAAGAGGTTCCAGTAACAAATGGTCTTAAGCAGGAGGACGCCAAAAAGATGGTAAAGGCCATCAAAGACAGCGGTTTAAAGGTGCAAGCAGCCATTATGGACGATATTATTAGGGTTACAGCCAAGAAAATCGATGATTTACAGGAAGTTATCGCCCTTTTAAACGCTGGCAACTTTGGTATCCCTTTACAGTATACCAACATGAAAAGCTAATAAAATTTGGCACATAAGCGTTTCTAGCCTAATTTTGCCACTCATTTAAAATAAGTGTACGGCCAAATCCGTACTACCTAAAATCCATAATTATGAAACAAGGTATCCATCCAGAAAATTATCGTTTCGTTGTTTTCAAAGACATGTCTAACGGTACTACTTTTTTAAGTAAGTCTACTGCAGCGTCTAAAGAAACCATCACTTTTGATGACGGCAACGAATATCCAGTTATCAAACTCGAGATTTCAAACACATCTCACCCTTTCTACACCGGTAAAAACATGCTTGTTGATACTGCTGGTAGAATTGATAAGTTCAAAAAGCGTTACGAAAAGAAGAAGTAATTCTTCTCCACATAAGTTTTTAAAAGCTGCTAGTTTATCTAGCGGCTTTTCTTTTTTACAACCCTTACCTTTGCCTTAATTCTAAGCGTATGAAACTAGATATTTTAGCTTTTGGCGTTCACCCCGATGATGTAGAACTAGGCTGTGCCGGTACCATCATGGCGGCCATCGACCAAGGTAAAAAAGTGGGCGTCGTAGATTTAACCAGAGGTGAATTAGGTACCAGAGGAACACCGACAACCAGAACACAGGAAGCAGCAGCGGCTGCTAAAATAATGGGCGTGGATGTTAGAGAAAACCTAGACATGGCAGATGGCTTTTTTGCAAACGATGAAGCGCATCAACGAAAAATTATAGCCCTAATTAGAAAATACCAACCCGATATTATTTTAGCCAATGCACCAGAAGATCGTCATCCAGATCATGGCCGAAGTGCTAAGCTTGTTTCAGATGCCGCTTTTTTAAGTGGCCTTCGAAAAATAGAAACGGTTCATGATGGTGCTTCACAACAAGCTTGGAGACCTGCCTATACTTTTCATTATATACAAGACCGTTTTATTCAACCCTCTTTTGTAATTGATATTACAAAATACATGGATCGTAAAATAGAAGCCGTTCTTGCCTATGGCACACAATTTAATAGTGCAGACACTTCCGAACCACAAACCTATATTTCTTCTCCGCAGTTTTTAGAAACCGTAAAAGCGAGAGCGCTCATGCTTGGTAAAAGAATTGGTGTGGGTTATGCCGAAGGATATATCACCGAAAAAATAATTGGCTTCTCTAATTTTGATGCCATCATAAAACATACTACTTAATAAGCGATCAAATTTTTATTATGTCAAAAGTAAAAGTGGGTTTGGTACAAATGTCTTGCAGTTCAAACAAAGAAGAGAACATGCAAAAAGCCATTGCAGGCATTAAAGATGCTGCAGCAAAAGGCGCTAACATTGTATGCTTACAAGAATTATTTACGTCACTCTATTTTTGTGATGTAGAAGACTACGAGAATTTTAAATTAGCCGAAAAAATACCAGGTGCCACCACAGATACACTTGGAGAAGTAGCCGCTGCATGTAATGTAGTAGTGATTGCTTCTTTATTTGAAAAAAGAACCCAAGGAATTTATCACAACACAACAGCCGTGATTGATGCAGATGGAAAATATTTAGGCATGTACCGTAAAATGCATATTCCTGACGATCCTGCTTACTACGAGAAATTTTATTTTACCCCTGGCGATTTAGGTTACAAAACATTTGATACCAAATTTGCAAAAATTGGTGTGCTCATTTGTTGGGATCAGTGGTATCCAGAAGCAGCAAGACTTACTGCACTTCAAGGTGCCGAAATATTATTTTACCCGACAGCAATTGGTTGGGCTACTTCGCAAGATGAAGAAACCAATATTGAGCAGTACAATGCTTGGCAAACCATACAGCGCAGTCATGCCGTTGCCAATGGCGTACACGTAGTAAGTGTAAACAGGGTAGGACTTGAACAAAATGGCGCTATGAAATTTTGGGGTGGTTCATTTGTGAGCAATCCATTTGGTACTTTATTATACAAAGGATCTCACGACAATGAAGAAACAGAAGTGGTTGAAATTGATACTGACGCCACAGACCGTTACCGAACCCACTGGCCATTTATGAGAGATCGTCGCATTGACTCTTATGAAAATATCACCAAACGTTTTATTGACTAGAAATTTTTTGTTTTGAATACACCCAAATCTTTAGGTTATTATTTTCCAGCCGAATTTGAAATGCATGAAGCCACTTGGTTAAGTTGGCCGCATAAAGAAGCAAGTTGGCCGGGTAAATTAGATACGATATATCCAAACTATAGTTTGTTTGTAAAATACCTTGCTGATTCTGAAAAAGTGCGCATCAATGTAGTGGATGCCACTATGCAAGCATCAGCAACTGCACACCTTGTTAAGGCTGGAGTCAAGATGGATCAGGTAAGTTTTTATTTACATCCTACCAATGACGCTTGGTGTCGTGATCATGGCCCTGCATTTTTAATTAACCCTGCTGCCGAGCAAAAAAAGGTAATAGTAGACTGGAATTATAATGCTTGGGGAAATAAATATCCGCCTTACGATTTAGATGATGTAATTCCTACGTTAATTGGAAAACATTTTGATATTCCGGTGTATCATCCAGGGATTATCATGGAAGGAGGCTCTGTGGAGTTTAACGGTACGGGTACTATTTTAACAAGTACCAGTTGTTTATTAAACCCTAACAGAAACAAACATTTAAACAGAGATCAAATAGAAAATTATTTATTTGATTACTATGGTGCCAACCAAGTGTTGTGGGTAGAAGAAGGTATTGTTGGTGATGACACCGATGGCCACATAGATGACACCATTAGGTTTGTAAATGAAGACACGGTTTTAACCGTTGTTGAATCAAATAAAAACGACGAAAACTATTCGATCTTACAAGACAACCTAGCTCAGCTTAAAAAAATGCGCTTATTAAATGGTAAACAATTAAACATTGTTGAACTACCCATGCCGGAAGCTGTGATTTATGAAGATCAACGTTTACCAGCATCTTACGCTAATTTTTATATTTCTAATAAATATGTAATCGTGCCAACTTTTAGATCTGCAATGGATGATAAAGCACTTAGCATTATTGCT
>JAIYCS010000098.1 GCA_027487895.1 Sediminibacterium sp.
AAATGCGCATAAAATTTATTGGTAGCAAGTATTGCATCACTGGTTACAAATAATAATGCACCGGGTACAAAAGTTTGTACCGCAAATTTTTTATACTGGATATTTGTTGTAGTATGAACCGCTAATGACGCCATTAATGAAATAAATAGCATGTAAAGTAATATGGGCACTTGATAGGCACCTAAAGCATTTCGGAGTAATATAAATAGCAATCCCGAAATAATACTTAGTCCAATAAGCGTTTTATAAAACACCCCCGCTGTTTCTTTTTTTACGGGCACTGTTTGAATAAAAAACAAACTATAATAAACGTGTGCTGTTACAAATGCGATCATTCCTGATAAAAAAAAGTTAGCCCCCTCACCTATTAACAACACATCACCTACCCACGAAAAAAATAAGCCCAAATACGCGCGCCACATACCTTTTAATAGTTTCTCACTCGACGCTGATGTATACAAAAAACATATTAAAATGGGTACTAAAATAAATTTAGTATAGATGCGCTGCTGTGACCAGTCCATATAAATACAAAACAAATGAGCCACTGTAACAGCCCAAAAAATGACAGCGTAATTTAATTTTTTCATTCAAAACATTTTTGAAGTGCTTCTGCAAATGAGTGTGGTGCATAACCAAGCATGCTAACCGCTTTATCAATTTTTAATCCCGAACGCTGCGCCCTTTTAACCGGTTCCGGAAATGTACTGGCTGTAACGGGTTCAATTAAACCTAAAGGAAGGTTCAAATGTTTAGCCACTGCAACTGCCATATCATAGGGCGACACAATATCCTTTCCGGCTAAATGAAATGTACCAGGCACTTGATCTTTAATAATTTTTTGAATCCCCCAACACAAGTCTCCAATATAGGTGGGTGTGCGGGCCTGATCGGTCACTACTTTTATGGGGTCTCCATTTTGCAACTTTCCAGCCACCCACTGAATAAAACTCGGACGCAAGTTTTCCCAAACAGGGCCGTACATAAAAACGGGTCTTATAATGGTGGTTTTTAGAGAAGCAGCATTAACGAGGGCTTCGGCTTCCAACTTAGAAGCGCCGTATAAATTAAGTGGTGCAGGGGTATCATCCTCGGCGTGTGGTCCACCCTCTCCAAATATAAAATCAGTACTGAGGTATACAAAATGCTCGGTACCCACTTTTGTAGCAGCATCTAATAAATGTCCAGTAGCCTCAATATTGTTAGCGTTACAGAGGCTAGGATTAGCGGCACATTCGTCTGGCTTACTCATGGCTGCAGTGTGAATAACTGCACTGGGCCTTGTTAAATCAAACAAATTTTCAACATTCCTAACGTCTGTTAGTTCAATATTATAGTAAGTTAAATTATTATATGAAGGCAATCGAGATGCATTACGGCTTGTTGCTACTACCTCAAACCCTTTAGCAACAAGGGTTTTAATCAAATGCTGTCCTGTAAAACCATTGGCGCCGGTAACGAGTACTTTCATGTTACAAGTTTACACAATTTTAATGCAACCTGCATTGAATTGTAAAATAGATTTCAAATGCTTATTTTCGTATCTCGTGTTCGTTGGACACACCCATTTACAACTGAGGCCCAGTAAGTTAAGGCCAACAATAAAGCAGAGAAGATGTCTACTAAAAAAGTAACAAAAATTGGCGTACTAACTTCTGGTGGAGATGCCCCTGGTATGAACGCAGCTGTAAGAGCCGTTGTAAGAACAGCATTATACCACGGTATTGAAGTATATGGTATTGTTAGAGGTTACAATGGTATGGTGGAAGGTGATATTTTTAAAATGGATTCTAAATCGGTGGCCAATATTATCCAGCGCGGTGGAACTATTTTAAAAACAGCGCGTAGTGCTGCATTTTTTGAACCAGAAGGCCGTAAAAAAGCTTATGACAATCTTAAAAAGTTTGGCATTGATGGTCTTGTAGTTATTGGAGGAGATGGAAGCTTTAAAGGCGCCCAAAAATTTAGCAACGAATTTGATATTCCATGTATTGGTTTACCAGGCACCATCGATAAAGATATTGCAGGTACCGATTTTACCATCGGATTTGACACCGCAGTAAATACAGCCGTAGAAGCGATTGACAAAATTAGAGATACCGCCGATGCACACGACCGCTTATTTGTAGTAGAAGTAATGGGTAGAGATGCTGGTTACATTGCACTTCACAGTGGTATTGCTACTGGTGCCGAAAACATCTTAATCCCTGAAACCAAAACGGATATTGAAGAACTCATTGCGTCTTTAACTGAAAAAGAAAAGCGCAAAAAACTAGTGAATCTAGTGGTGGTTGCAGAAGGTGATGAACTGGGTGGAGCCAATGAAATAGGCGCTATTATGAAAACGCGTTTGCCAAATGCAGATATTAGAATTTGTATTTTAGGGCATATTCAACGTGGTGGTGCACCAAGTTGTTTAGACCGTTTAATCGCAAGCCGCATGGGATTTCATGCGGTGGAATGTTTAATAGAAGGTCGTAACAACGTAATGGTTGGTATTGTAAACAACAAAGTACATTATACCCCACTTGACAACGCCGTTAAAGCAAAACAAAAAATATCTCAAGACTGGTTTAAGATTGTAAAAATACTTGCCAGCTAACCTTGTACAATAAACCTCCAATAAGCATTAAAAGCAATTAAGTAAGAGAAAAATATGTCAAAAAATTTAGAGAAATACCTACACAAAAACATGGACAAGCAAGCGGGTCTTGCGCACATGGATCACCGCACAAAAATTGTTGCAACCGTAGGCCCTGCTTGTGATAAATATGATCAGCTATTGGCACTTGTAAAAGCGGGTGTTAACGTATTTCGTTTAAACTTTTCGCATGGTAGCCATGAAGACAAAAAAACGATTATCAACCATATTCGCACCATCAATAAAACCGAACCTTACAATATTGCGATATTAGGTGACTTGCAAGGTCCTAAATTAAGAGTAGGTGAAATTAAGGACAATGCACTTGATGCAAAAGTGGGCGATATACTAACCCTTACCAACGAAAAATGTATTGGTACCCACGAAAAAATATATGTCTCCTACCCTAACCTTGCTGGTGATGTGGTAGTTGGTAATACCATCATGATTGATGATGGAAAAATTGAAGTAAAAGTATTATCGGTAGAAGCAAATGGTGACGTTAAGGTAACCGTAACGCTTGGTGGTATTATCTCTTCTAAAAAAGGGTTGAACTTACCAGACACAAAAATTTCTTTACCTGCTTTAACAGAAAAAGACATCATTGATCTAGATTTTATGATCAAAGAAGAGTTAGACTGGATAGCACTTAGCTTTGTTAAAAGAGTTGCCGACATTGAAATGCTTAGAGGCATTTTAGATAAAAACAAAAGCAAATCAAAAATCATTGCAAAAATTGAAATGCCAGAAGCGCTTACCAATATCAGAGAAATTATTTTAGCTTCTGATGGTATCATGGTGGCCCGTGGAGATTTGGGTGTTGAACTTCCAGTAGAACGCATTCCGTTAATTCAAAAAGAACTTATTAGAAAATGTATCCATAGAGGTAAGCCGGTTATTGTAGCCACTCAAATGATGGAGAGCATGATTGACCGTGTTAAACCTAATAGAAGTGAAATTACAGACGTTGCAAATGCGGTACTTGAAGGTGCAGATGCTGTGATGCTTAGTGGTGAAACTGCTGCGGGTAACCACCCAGCGCTTGTAGTAGAAACCATGTGTAAGATTATCAAAGAAGTTGAAAAAACAGAATACCGATACAACCGCTCTGAAGATTTAAAACCACAACCACAATCTCCATCATTTCACAGTGATGCTGTTTGTTACAATGCTTGTAAAATATCTGAAGATGTTAATGCACATGCACTTGTGGGTATGACACAAAGTGGTTACACAGGATTTATGCTAAGTAGCTTTAGACCTTCTTCTCCACTATTTATTTTCACCAAAGAAAGATCACTGGTAAATCAGTTAAGTTTAAGCTGGGGTGTGCGTGCTTTTTACTACGCCGAAGAGGAAAGTTTAGATGATATTGTTAGTGACCAAATTGGCATTTTAAAAGAGCGTGGATTTGTAAAAGAAGGTGATGTGGTAGTTAATACCGGCAGTACCCCAATTGCCGACCACTTACCTACTAACGTAATTAAGCTCACAACAGTCAAATAATGACAAAATATTAATATTAGTACCTAAAAGATTCCTCAAAACGAGGAATCTTTTTTATTTTAGAGAATCATTAATTGTGTACCCTATGAAAAAAGTATTTACAGCCATTTTCCTTCTTGTTTGCGTGTTAACGTATGCACAAGAAGTAAATATCATTCCACAGCCTACTAGTGTTACAAAAAAGGAAGGCTCATTTAGCATTACTGCAAAAACAACCCTTCAAATTAAAAGTGCCGGGCAACAAAAAGCGGCCAACTTTTTTAATAAATTTTTACAGGAATTTTATGGCTTTCAATTAAAAGTTACAATGGGCGCTGGCGCAAAAAATGCAATTAGCTTAGTAAATAATAATACAAAAGCGCCTAAGGGAACCTATACATTAGAATCTTCAAGTAATGGTGTTGTTATTACAGGTGCCAACGAAGAAGGTGTATTTTATGGGGTACAATCACTCATTCAATTATTACCAATTCAAAAATCTAGTACATTATCTATTCCGGCAGTAAGTATTCAAGATCAACCGAGGTTCGTTTATAGAGGTATGCACTTAGATGAAGGACGTCACTTTTTTGGAATGGACTTTGTAAAAAAATACATCGACTTTATTGCCATGTATAAGTTAAATACCTTTCACTGGCATTTAACCGAAGACCAAGGTTGGAGAATTGAAATTAAAAAATATCCAAAATTAACAAGCGTAGGTGGTTACCGTAACGCTAATATTATTGGCCGTTACCCAGGTAAAGGAAGTAACAATACGAGATATGGTGGATTTTATACCCAAGCACAAATCAAAGAAATTGTAAAATACGCAGCGGATAGATTTGTAACCATCATTCCTGAAATAGAAATGCCAGGTCATGCAAGTGCTGCTATTGCTGCTTATCCGGAGCTTAGTTGTTTTCCAAACGAATCTACACCAGCCATTCCTACCATGCATAGTGCTGCAACACTTGAGGCTTTAAAAAAGCCAGGTACTAAAATTGTACAAGAAACATGGGGTGTATTTGATGATGTATTTACCCCTACCGAAAACACATTTACATTTTTACAAAACGTGTTAGATGAAGTAATGGCCTTATTCCCTTCGACGTATATTCATATTGGTGGTGATGAGTGTCCTAAAGAGTCTTGGAAAAGATCTGAGTTTTGCCAAAAGCTCATTAAAGAAAAAGGCTTAAAAGATGAGCACGGCTTACAAAGTTATTTTATTGGCCGTATCGAAAAATATTTAAACAGCAAGGGTCGTCAAATTATTGGATGGGATGAAATTTTAGAAGGCGGCCTCGCTCCTAACGCAACGGTTATGAGCTGGCGTGGTGAAAAAGGGGGTATCGAAGCTGCTAAAGAAAAACACAACGTAATTATGACACCAGGTGGATGGATGTATTTTGACCACCAACAAAATAAGAAAGAAGATTCTGTTACCATTGGTGGATACACCACCATTCAAAAAGTATATAGCTACGAACCACTTCCAAAAGAAATGGATCCTGCCGATCATAAATATGTACTTGGTGCACAAGCAAACGTTTGGACAGAGTATATGAACAACACGGCTAAAGCAGAGTACATGGTTTTCCCACGTATCAGTGCATTAAGTGAAGTATTATGGACAAGTAAGGAAAATAAAAGCTGGCCATCTTTTGAAAAGAAATTGTTACACGAGTTTAAGCGTTACGATAATTTCAAAATCAATTATAGCAAAGCTTATTTTAACCCAGAAAATAACTAGTATTTATAGCAATAACAAAAGTTATGATAGACGCATTTGAAAAAGTCCCCGTTGAAATTTTTCCTTCCCCAAAAGAAGGTTCTGCATTTGTTGCACAGGAAATTGCAGCATTAATAAAAGCAAAAGCTGCAAAAAATGAAAACTGTGTGCTAGGTTTAGCAACCGGTTCTACCCCTATTAAATTATACCAAGAGCTGGTAAGAATGTACAAAGAGGAAGGACTCAGCTTTAAAAATGTGATCACCTTTAATTTAGATGAATACTTTCCAATAGAGCCAGATGCACCACAAAGCTACTGGAGCTTTATGCACAAGCATTTATTTAACCATATCGATATTAATCCTAAAAACATCCATATCCCAAGTGGTACATGGCCTAAAGATGATATTAAAAAATACTGCGCCGAGTATGACGCAGCCATTGTAGAAGCTGGGGGTATCGATTTACAAGTTTTAGGCATTGGTGGTAATGGACATATTGGCTTTAACGAACCAGGTTCTAGTATCATTTCAAAAACCAGGCTTGTAAACCTTGCCAACAACACAAGACTTGCCAACGCTTATGAGTTTTCACACTTATCAAAAGTGCCACGTCTTGCGGTTACCATGGGTATTGGTACCATCATGCAATCGAAGCGCATTTTATTAATGGCCTTTGGTAACAAAGGAGAAATCATTACAAAAGCTACCGAAGGTGATGTAACTGAGCAGGTCCCTGCTAGTATTTTACAAGAGCATCCTAATTGTACTTTTATTATTGACACAACTGTTTCTGAATCATTAACGCGCATTAAATCGCCGTGGTTAACAGGCAACTGTGTGTGGGATAAAAAATTAATGAAGCGCGCCGTAATTGAGCTTTCATTAAAATTAGGCAAAGAAGTATTAAGCCTTACAGCCAAAGATTACAACGAAAATGGTTTAGCTGATTTACTGGTAGAAAAAAGTGACGCTTACGAAATTAATTTAGAAGTCTTTTATATGCTAAGGGATAGCTTAACAGGCTGGCCAGCAGGAAAACCTAACGCGGTGATTCCGGCACATCCAGAAAGAAGCAATCCGTATCCAAAAAAATGTTTGATTTTTTCACCACACCCCGACGATGATATCATTAGCATGGGTGGAACCTTTATGCGTTTACATGATCAGGGCAACGAAGTGCATGTGGCCTATCAAACCAGTGGTAACATCGCAGTATCTGATGAGTTTGTAACTCGCTTTTTAGATTTTGCCGTTGGTTTTGAAGACCTATTTGGAATCGATAATAAAAAGAGTCAAGAAATATTACAAGCAGCACGTAATTACATTGCCACCAAACAAAAAGGCGGATTGGATTCGCCAGAAATCAGAGCCATTAAAGGTTTAATTAGACAGTGTGAAGCCAAAGCAACTTGTAGATATGTGGGCTTAAAAGAACATCAGTATCATTTCCAAAATTTACCTTTTTATGAAACGGGTAAGATAGAAAAGAATCCAATGGGTGAAGACGATGTCTTACAAACCATGGAACTTTTAAGAAAAATTCAACCCCATCAAATTTATTGTGCCGGAGATTTAGCCGATCCACACGGTACACACAAAGTATGCTTAGATGTTGTATTTGAAAGCATGCGCCGTTTAAAAGCTGCTGGCGATGCTTGGGTTAAAGACTGTTGGGTTTGGCTTTACAAAGGTGCATGGCAAGAATGGGATATTGCAGATATTGAAATGGCGATTCCTATGAGTCCAGACCAAGTTATTAAAAAGCGTTTTGGTATTTTCATACACCAATCACAAAAAGACAGTGTTCCATTCCAGGGATCGGATTTGCGTGAGTTTTGGCAAAGAGCTGAAACTAGAAATGCAAATACTGCTCAATTATATGCAGCACTTGGTCAAACAAAATATGCAGCGATTGAGGCGTTTGTAAGGTGGCACTATTAAACCAAACCATATCATGGTCTGAAGCATGGCAACACAAAAGTTTTAGAAATAAAACCTTTGTTGCACTTATACTCGTAGCCATCATTTTAATCCTGCTTCCTACTTTTTTTGCTTTTATAGAAAAAAGAGAAGGCGTGGTGCTTCAAGATTTTGTGCTTGAACGTTTGCCGGCCATAGATGTTTCCATCCCTACATTTATTATTATTTGGAGCGTGGTACTCTTGGTTTTTTATAGGATTTACCAAAATCCAAGCATCTTTTTAGTTGTTGCATATGGTTTTATTTTAATGTGTTTGGCAAGGGTGTTAACCATTAGCCTACTTCCTTTAAATCCTCCTCCGGGCCTAATTGAACTAAAAGACCCCATTGCCAATATTGCCTATGGTGGAAAGGGCATTTTTATTACCAAAGACCTCTTTTATTCGGGTCATACGGGCAATATGTTCCTGTTTTTTCTGTGTTTACAGCATAAATGGGACAAAATCATTGCTTTAGCCGCCTCGTTTATGGTGGGTATACTTGTGATGGTACAACATATTCATTACAGTGTAGACGTGATTGCCGCCTTTATTTTTACGTATTTTATCTATTTAGGGGCTAAAAAACTAGCTTTTTTTTGATGTATTGATTAACTTTACAGGTTCACGGCCTTTTGGCTGTTAATAAATAATTAATCATTCCTTAATAATTAAGTCATACTTATACATGAGTAAAGTAAGCATGAAAATTTGGGACAGCAGTTTTGAACTGGGAGATGCTGTTAGTGAAGCGCAATTGGCCTTTTTTAAGGAGCACGGTGTGATTGTTTTTAGAAACTTTTTACCAAAAGAACAGGTATCAACCTACATAGCAGAGCAACAAAGATTGGAATCGCAGTGGCTCGCAGAAAAAAGAGAGAAAGTAAATGGTATCCCTTTGAAGTTTGGTAAAGACGATAAAGGCAATACCACTATTCAACGTCTTTGTTTTAGTTCACTCCACAGTGAACCCCTGCAACAATTATTAGCTGATCCTCGCCTACAAGCATTAACTGCATTTTTACACCCTTACGAAGGACGTATTGCAGAAAATGAAAAAGATGGCCTTGTAATCAATAATTACATCAATACCCCAAATAGTACATTTACCCAAATGGGTTGGCACACCGATAGTCCTCGCGATTTATTTATGGGTCAAAAAATTATGCCAATGCTAAATGTGGGTATTCATTTAGACACCTGTCCTTTTGACAATGGTGGACTCAGGGTTATACCTGGAACACATACACAAGGCATGTTTAAACTCCTCTTTGGTAAAAAGTATTTCTTAGACAATAACGATGATCCCCGTGAAGTTGGATTTAATATCAACGCAGGCGATTTATCGGTTCATGATGGACGCTTGTGGCACCGCGTAAAACAATCACCTAATTTTGGTGAAGCGAGCAGACGCCGTGTGATGTATGTTCCTATCGTTACTGGCAAATACAAACCAAAAGACGAAAACAGTAAAACGCCTTTCTACCATAGGTTTACAGGTAAGGTTCACCACTAATTTAAATGAGTATGATGCCGTTTGCATTAATTACCGGCGGAAGCAAAGGCATTGGTCAGTGTATTGCCACAGAACTTGCTGCGCGTAAATACAATTTGTTACTTGTAGCAAGAGACGCTTCACTGTTAAGCGCACATGCTTCTTATGTATCAGAAAAATATGGTATCGAAGCGCATTACCTAGCTCTAGATTTAGGCCAAGCAGGTGCAACACAAAAATTAATGGATTGGATTCATTCCAATAATTATAATGTAGGTTTACTCGTAAACAACGCGGGCTATGGATTAAGTGGCCCTTTTACAAAATACAACGCCGAAGCGCACATAGAAATGATGCGTGTTAATATGGAAGTGCCCGTTGCATTAACTTCTGCACTACTTCCTATGCTTACAAAAAATGCACCTTCTTATATTTTAAACATTGCTAGCTCGGCAGCCTACCAGGCCGTACCCGGATTATCGGCTTATGCCGCTTCTAAAGCCTTTATTTTAAACTTTAGCAGAGGCCTTAGACACGAACTCAAAAACACAGGAGTATACGTTACAGCCGTTAGCCCAGGCTCTACCGATACCAACTTTGCCAATAGAGCCGATGTGGGCCCTAAAGCGCTTAAAACCGCCGAAAAGGTGAATATGACACCTGAAGCAGTAGCAAAAATTGCCGTAACCGCATTATTTAACAAGAAACCCGAAGTAATTACCGGCTTTATTAATAAACTGGGTGCCTTTTTAGTATGGTTATTACCTAAAAAACTAGCAGAATCAACCGCTGCAAGCCTTTATGGATTATAATTTTGAATAAAAAAGCATTCCTTTTTTGCCGTTAATCTTTTAGAGATTATATTTGCAACCCCTTAGGGTAATGGCTGCGTAGCTCAACTGAATAGAGCATCTGACTACGGATCAGAAGGTTTTAGGTTTGAATCCTAACGCGGTCACAAAGCCTCACAGAAATGTGAGGCTTTTTTTATGCGGGTAACCCAATGGCGCCTGCACGAAGTGCAGGCCATGGCTATGTGCGCGGCGTTGCCGCAGGCATAAGTAAGCGCGTGATGGACATGGGCCAGACGCGATAGCGTCAGGCGCCATATATTAAATTATACATCACTTAAAAAAATCCATCACTTGATTGCGAGGCTTTGAGTAAGCCCACTACGACAGGAACGAGCGAACGAAGTGAGCGAGAATCCTATTCATCACTTTTTCATTACATTCGCCGAAATCCATCTACAACAAGCAAACATGAAAAACGAGAAAGACCTTATTGCAAGAAGTGGCAACAGTTGTGAACTTTGTAAATCTACCAGCAACTTAACTGTTTACGAAGTACCTACAAACAACGAAGAAGGCATTCTCATTTGTGCAAAATGTACCTCTCAACTCAATAAAAAAGAAGAACTTGATAGTACGCACTGGGCTTGTTTAAACGAAGCGATGTGGAGTGAAATTCCAGCGGTACAAGTAGTAAGCTGGCGTTTATTAAATAGGCTAAAAGATCAAAGCTGGGCTGCAGATGCATTAGACATGATGTATTTTGATGACGATACGATGGCTTGGGCTAAATCTACGGGTGATCATGAAAATGATGGCAGTGTAGAATTACACAAAGACAGCAATGGCATGGTATTACAAGACGGCGATACGGTGGTGCTTACAAAATCATTAGATGTAAAAGGATCTACCCTAAATGCTAAATTAGGTACGGTGGTAAAAAATATTAGATTGGTAACAGATAACACCGAACAAATTGAAGGAAAAATAGAGGGACAAACGATTGTCATCCTTACAAAATATTTAAGAAAGGGCTAATTAAAAATACAACCAACTACCACTCAGCTTTCCATTACTCAATGAGATAGCGGGCGCAGGCAGTTTAATAAAATTCAAAAAAGTAAGTACGCCCCTCACCCATTTTTTATTTGTTTTAATGCGCTCAAAATCTACATCAATAGATAAATAATATTGGCGACTTCTTTGCAAATCGGGACGTGCGTATACTTGATTATTAACCGTCCATTTATTTTCATAACCACCAAAAGCGTTATCAATTCCATATCCAGCGGCAATGTTTAACCATTTGGGCACTTTTGTTTCGGGCCAAATACTTTTTACATTGGCACTTAACCAAATGGTTTGTGCATTGTAATCTTTTAAAAACCGTTCAGGTATCGATTTTCCAAAATAATTATTAGCACGCGCTTGCAACATAGGATCTGCGTAATTCGTGTAATGCGCACTATATTTTAAACGAAATTTTTGTTCTTTCCATTTGAGCTGTTGTGCACTCCATAATAAAACGCCAGCTGTGTTTGCAGATACATCAAACCAACTCCATCCCCAATTTTTGGAAAAACCATCCATTGTTTCGATAATGGTTAAATAAGATAAACTTGTTAATCCCGATAATACCACTGCTTTTTTTTCTGGGATACCCGTCCATGCCCAACCCTTATGACTTATGCGTGCAAGGTTATAGCTAGAATAAAAATGTCCCACTTTATCCATTTGAAGCCACTCTTTTCCGTCGTTGTAAAATTGAAAACGACTTCTTGGATAATTGGCATACCAAGCTTTGTTGAGCGATATAAATGATGCGCCATAAGTGCCTCCAAAAATAGATGCTACTAGCTTTACTCTTTTTGCCTTTGTTACCGAATCGATAGCTGCTGGCTCCTGCGCAGTAGCTCCAAAAAACAATAGGAAAGAAACCAGAATTAGCAATAAATGACGCATACTATATTTTAAAAGCCTAAATTTAGTGCGAAATTAATTACCCGCATGAAAATAGAGCTTTGGTCTGTTGGCAAACCCCATGAATCGTATGCAAAAATGGGCATCGAAGACTTTTCAAAGCGCATCAATAATTATTTTCCAGCCAGCTGGCATATTATTAGCCCACCCAAAAATGCGGGTAGCTTATCAGAAGCCGCTTTAAAAAAAGCAGAAGCCACAAGCATACTTCAACAATTAGACGCTTCCGACTATTTGGTTTTACTTGACGAAAGAGGACAAACTTTTACATCACCTAAGCTTGCCAGTTTTATGCAACAAAGAGCCAACGAGAGCACCCGCAAAATCGTTTTTTTAATTGGCGGAGCATTTGGCGTTGATGAAACTATTTTTACGAGGGCTAACTTTTGCTGGAGCTTATCGCCACTTGTATTCCCTCATATGCTGGTTAGGCTCATTTTAGCCGAGCAGGTGTACCGTGCTTGCACCATTTTAAGAAACGAAAAATACCACCACAATTAAATTATGTATACCATAACACTCACTCTTTTAGTTATAACGGTTGCACTCTCATTATTTGGCTTTGCCAATAGTAAAGTGATCAATGATTTTATTTTTTATCCCCCAGCAATCAATAAAGACAATGAGTGGTGGCGTTTTATAACCAATGGATTTATACACGCCGACCTTGGTCATTTAGCATTTAACATGTTTTCGTTTTACATGTTTGGCGATTTTGTAGAAAAATATTTTATTGTACTCTTTAATGAAAAAGGCAAGGCCCTTTATTTAGCCATGTACCTAACAGCGCTAGTCGTTTGCCTCATACCAACTTATATCATGCAGCGTAATAATAAGCATTACAGAAGCCTTGGCGCCTCCGGCGCCGTATCGGCGGTAGTATTTGCTGGCGTGTTTTTAGACCCAACCATTAAAATTGGACTCTTTATTATTCCTCCCATCATACCCGGTTTTATTTTTGGCCCCCTTTATTTACTCATGACTATTTATATGTCTAAAAGAGGTGGCGATAATATCAACCACTCGGCGCACTTTTGGGGTTCTGTTTGGGGTGTTGGCTTTTTAATACTTGCCTGTAAAATATTCCCTGGCTTTGATCCCATACAAAATTTTGTAAGCCAGGTTTCTGCGTATTTGCATTTATAATGCAGTAGTTGAAAATGTAAATTTAACGGCTGCAGTAGAAGCAGGCGTTAATTTAAACCTGTTGTCGATACGGCACCCTATTACCCATGCAATTCGGTTATTTGACACCAGTACCCACACTTTTTCTTTAGCCGTTTTAGAAAGCTTAAGGTCAATAAAAAATTTACTAAGCTTCTTTTTCTTTTGCATGCCTAGTGGATAAAAATAATCACCAGTTGCAGCGGGGCGTAAAATAAGTGGAAATTGAAGTGCAGCAGCATCTAGCATGCAGGTATTGTTATCAGAGGCTTCGGGCAACTGAGCCGCAGAAGTTTGCAAACCTAGTACCCCACCTGGAAAATGAACAGACGTATCATTTTGGTCTACCACTACTACACTGGTGTTGGTAGCCGTCTCTAATGGCGCCAAAATCATCCAGTTCCTATTTTTAATTAAGCGGTGTGTAGGGGAAATTAATACGGCGCCATTGTGTGCGCTTAACATTTTTATAGCTTCTGGCACTTGAGGTGCCGTAAATCCATATGGATACAACATTTCAAAAGTAATGGTATCTAATGGCTTTGCTTTAAGCCACATGAGTACTGGAATGTGAATTTCATGGCCATTAATAAATTGAAGCTTACTAACAATTTTTTGCATGGCTGCTTTATACACTTCCGATACTTCGCGTAAATGCTTAATGGTATGTAAAATATTTTGTTCCGACTTCGGATATACTTCTTGTACGGCAGGTAATACCTGATGTCTAAAAAAGTTACGGGTATATTTATCACTAGCATTAGAACTGTCTTCTACAAATGCGATACCCGCCTCAGTTGCGTAATCGGTTATTTCTTGCTTGTGAAAAACAAGTAATGGGCGCAGTAATCGCTCTTTTACTTTATAGGGCTCAATACCGGTTAACCCAGCAATACCAGTGCCTCTGCAAAAATGCATGAATACGGTTTCAATATTATCATTAGCATGATGTGCTGTAATTACAATGGTATTAAAAGTAGCAAACCAATTATAACGCAAATCTCTGGCCGCTTCCTGAATAGATATTTTATGCGCAGTAGCATACGCCTCTGTATCAAAATGCTTACAAGAAAAAGGAACATCTAATGTAATTGCAAGGTTTTTTACAAAGGCCTCATCCCTATCACTCTCCGCTCCTCTTAATTTAAAATTACAATGCGCAATTTCAAAATTAATACCAGCACCTTTTAATAAGTGGGCAAGCACCACACTATCGGCACCACCGCTAACAGCAAGCACAAAATGGCCATCCTTACTAAATTGAGGAAAGGTTTGAGCCCAGTGTTTATTAAACCTTGCTTGAAAGTGCATATGCTATGCTCCTTTTTTTACTTCTTTAGCCCATGTATCTTTTAAACCTACAGTTCTATTAAATACTAGTTTTGTTGGGGTGCTGTCTTTGTCGGCACAAAAATATCCTTTGCGTAAAAATTGAAAACCTACACCCATGCTATCTTTTAATAGCGCAGGCTCAGCGTATGCATGCGGCACAACTGTTAAAGATTCTTTATTGATATAATCTTTAAAATCACCTTCGGCGTTCGCAACATCTTCTACATTAAATAAGCGGTCATACAAACGAACTTCTGCAGGAATCGCATGTGCTGCACTTACCCAGTGTAATGTTCCTTTTACGTTGATACCAGATGTATCTGATCCACTCTTACTTTCAGGAATATATGAGCAGTAAAGTTCTGTTACATTGCCATTAGCATCTTTTACAAAATCGTCACACTTAATAATGTATGCACTTTTTAAACGTACCATTTGACCTGGCGCGAGTCTAAAATATTTTTTAGAAGGCTCTTCCATAAAGTCGTCACGCTCCACAAAAATTTCTTTGCTAAACGGCACTTCTCTTGTTCCACCATTTGGATCTTCCGGGTTGTTTTCTGAATGGAGTATTTCACCCTCACCGGTATAGTTGGTGATAATCACTTTTAAAGGATCAAAAACCACCATGCGGCGCACAGCTGTTTTATTTAAATCTTCACGCACGCAAAATTCAAGTAAACTAATATCAATTAGATTATCTCGTTTTGCAATACCAATACGGTCACAAAACTCTCTGATAGCCGCTGCTGGATAGCCTCTACGGCGCATACCAGAAATGGTAGACATACGAGGATCATCCCAACCCGTTACATGATTTTCTTGAACCAGCTGAAGTAGCTTACGCTTACTCATCACCGTATAGGTCATGTTTAAACGTGCAAACTCGTATTGTTTAGAAGGAAATAAATTGAGTTTTTCAATAAACCAGTTATAGAGTTCTCTGTGCGGAATAAACTCTAGCGTACACACAGAATGCGTAATATTTTCGATCGCATCACTTTGTCCATGCGCAAAATCGTACATCGGATAAATACACCATTTGTTACCGGTACGGTGGTGATGTGCATGTTTAATGCGGTAAATGATTGGATCACGCATGTGCATATTACTACTCGCTAAATCAATTTTAGCACGTAATACTTTTTCACCATCGGCGTATTTACCAAGGCGCATGTCTTCAAAAAGTTGCAAATTTTCGGCTACGGTTCTACTCCTATAAATATTTGGAGTACCGGCCTGTGTTGGTGTTCCTTTTTGCGCTGCAATTTCATCGCTGCTGCTATCGTCTACATAGGCAAGGCCCATTTCAATTAAACGAACTGCAAAACCATGTATTTGATCAAAATAATTAGAAGCATATAATTCTTCGGCCCAATTAAAGCCAAGCCATTTTACATCGTTTTTAATACTCTCTACATACTCCGTTTCTTCAGTTACCGGATTGGTATCATCAAAACGTAAATTGGTAGAGCCACCATATTTTTTAGCCAAGCCAAAATTTAAACAAATACTTTTAGCATGGCCAATGTGTAAATAGCCATTTGGCTCAGGAGGAAAACGTGTAATAATAGACTGGTATTTACCAGCTGCTAAATCTGCCTCTACAATTTCTTCAATAAAATTTAAGCTCTGTTCTTCAGACATGTATCAGTTTTTACCCTGCAAAGTTACGCTAAAATCTAAGCTATAAGGTGTATGATGCTATAATTTGAGTAGCCGTTACCATATCGGGGTGCATGAGCCTATCAGCGGCCACAAAAGACACCTTATCACGCAATGTAGCCACCAGTTTTTCGATGGGTTCGGAGCTTTTGGCAGGTCTTCTAAAATCAAGTGCTTGCGCCGCGCTCAATAGTTCTATGGCGAGTACTTTTTCTACATTATTAATAACGCGTAAACATTTTGTTGCAGCGTTGGCTCCCATACTCACATGGTCTTCTTGGTTATTAGACGACGAAATACTATCCACCGATGCCGGGGTACAAAGTTGTTTGTTTTCACTCACAATCCCTGCTGCAGTGTACTGCGGAATCATAAATCCAGAATGAAGCCCTGGATCTTTTACTAAAAATAAAGGAAGCTCCCGCTGACCACTTAACAACTGATAGGTTCTACGTTCAGAAATATTTGCTAACTCACTCATCGCAATGGCTAAATAATCTAGTGACATCGCAAGCGGCTGTCCATGAAAATTTCCACCACTCACAATTAAATCTTCGTCGGGGAAAACATTTGGATTATCTGTTACCGAATTTATTTCACGCATAAAAATATCAAGCACATGATTAAAAACGCCAATGGTAGCACCATGCACTTGAGGTATACATCTAAACGAATAAGGATCCTGAATTTGTTTACCGGCAGAAGCAGCAATGCTACTACCTGCTAAATATTCACGCAATTTTTTTGCCGTAAGCACCTGCCCTTCATGTGCTCTAATTGCATGTATTTGGGGACTTAGCGGCTCGGTGGTACAATTAAAAGCATCAAAAGAAAGTGCAGCAACTAAGTGTGCCATTTCAATTAAATGCTCGGCTTTTTGCAAACAATACATACCATAGGCACTCATAAATTGAGTACCATTAATGAGCGCCAATCCTTCTTTGCTTTGTAATTTAATAGGGCTCCAATTATAGCGTTCCACGATGGAAGCCGTTTGATGTTTTACACCATCAATGGTCACTTCACCAAGTCCCAAAAGGGGTAAACTTAAATGACTGAGGGGCGACAAATCACCAGATGCACCAAGGGACCCCTGAGTATATATAACAGGCAGCACCCGATTGTTATACATTTCTAACAAACGCTTTACGGTATCAATTTGAACCCCACTATGTCCATAACTCAACGACTTAATCTTAAGCATGAGCATGAGCTTAACAATGGGCTCCGGCACCTGCTCTCCTAATCCGCAGGCATGTGAAACAATTAAATTGTATTGGAGCTGTTCAATTTGGGAATCGTCGATAGCAATATTTTGTAAAAAACCAAAACCCGTATTAATACCGTAGTAATTTTTACCTTTTTGGGCCATTTTTTGGTCCAAATAAGCACGACATGCGGTTATTTTATCATGCGCATCAAATGTGATAGACACATCCTGATTATGGGCTAAAAGGTTTTTAACCTGGCTAAAATGAAGCCATTTATGGTCTAATGGCAGGTAATTATAACTCACGTGTAAGCGTTTGATGCAAAGTAAAGACTTTTAGAAAAACGAGGCTAACTTATTAGGATCTAACCTTATTTGATTGAATTCTTTTGAAATTATGGCCATTTTTTCTTTATTTTGCGCCACTCTAACGAGGACCGGTAGCTCAGCTGGATAGAGCAACTGCCTTCTAAGCAGTAGGTCATTGGTTCGAATCCAATCCGGTTCACAAAGCCCCAAACACCTATTTTTGGGGCTTTTTCATGCCATTTCCTTCCCATTTGCCATTTATTTTCACGACATTTACAAGGTATGTCCAAAGCCCGTACCTACTTATTATTGAGTTGTTTATCTCTATTTGTAGGGATATTTCAGGTATTGGGACAGGGCTGCCCACCCAATATTGGCTTCGAAAACGGGAACCTAGGCAGTTGGGATGCTTTTGATGGATCGATTGCCCGAACCAACGGTGCTATTAATATGGCACTTGTTAGTCCACAAGACGGTAAACACACCATCATTACCAATTTTCCGGGCACTAATGCAAAAGATTATTATGGCGGCTTCCCTACCAGCTGTCCAAATGGTAGCGGTTATTCACTAAAACTAGGTAATGACCAAACCCAAGCGGAGGCACAGGGTGTTTCATACACTTTTACCGTTCCTTCCTCCGAAGGAGATTATAGTATCATTTACAATTACGCAGTTGTATTTGAAAATCCAACAGGTCATCAAGATTGGGAGCAACCAAAATTTACGGTAAAGGTTTTTAATGTAACTGATAATAAATATGAAACCTGTGGTGCTTTTGAATTTATTTCGGCGCCAAACTTACCTGGCTTCAAAGAATCGACAGTAAAAAAATTAGTGTATTATAAAGAGTGGGCACCCATTACTTTAAAACTTCCTGGATACCAAGGTAAAACCCTAAGACTAGAATTTACAGTAAATGATTGTTCAAGAAATGGTCATTTTGGTTATGCGTATTTAGATGTAAATGACAATTGCACTACACCAGTAACCGGTAACGTTTTTTGTACCAATATTACTGGTCTCAATTTAACAGCGCCCTACGGTTTTGCAGATTACAAATGGTACACCGATGATTTTTCAAAACTTCTAGGAAGCGATGTTGTGCTTACCATTACACCAGCACCTCCACCAAAAACAAGACTAGCACTTGTTATTACTCCATTTCCCAACCAAGGTTGTTTAGATACACTTTATACAACCATTGTAAAATCGTTGGACCCTTACGTATTTAAATTAGCAGATAGTGTTGTGGCTTGTCAAAACAAAGGTGCCGATGTTACAGATAGTTTGGTTACGGCTGGTAGTAGCCCCGGATTAAAATTAAGTTACTTTAATAGTGCAACCAGTGGTGATTTTGTTACTTCTCCAAAATCAATTGGTAAATCAGGACTTATTTATGTAAAAGCTACCAATAGTGCTGGCTGTGCAGATACCAAACCACTAGCTGTTATTATTCACCCCAATCCTACTATTGTAATAAAGCAACCCGCTGCTGCCTGTATTCCTGAAACAATAAATATTACAGATCCTATATATACAAGTGGCAATGACCCAAATTTAAAATATACCTATTGGCAAGATGCGCTTGCAAAAACACCGGTCATTGATCCTTCAAAAATTGCACAAACAGGAAATTATTTTGTGTTAGGTACCAGCCCATTTGGATGTAGCAATGTTGTACAAATTAATACCAGAATTAGTGCGCCGCCATCTATTGTCATAAATAATTTTTCAGCCTGCGGAAGCATTCCTTTAGACAGCATTAGCCCAACAAAAGGAAGTGACCCTCTTGCCACTGTCAGTTATTTTTTTGACAGTCTTACAACGAATATAATGCCTAACAACAACCGTTTTGATAGTTCAACAAACTACTTTATCAAATTTACCACAGCTGGTGGTTGTGCCGTTGTAAAAAAAGCAAGTGTAACCATTAATAATTATCCAAATTTTACAATAACTCAACCAGCTCCTGTAAAAATTCCGGTCACCATAGATATTACAACCATTCCACCACCATCTAGTAATTGGGTATATAGTTATTGGCAAGACTCTTTGTGTACAACACCTTTATTACAACCTAAAAGAATTGTGGCTTCTGGCAAATACTTTATTAAGGCTACCACACCCATTGGTTGTGCATTAGTTCAAACAATCAACGCTACTGTTAATGACGCAGAAATAATTCCACCCAATGTATTTTCACCAAATAGCGATGGCATCAATGATACTTGGAGTATTCCCCTTTTAGATTATTACCCCAATTGTACAGTTAGTATCTTTAATAGAACCGGCCAACAGGTATTTAGTTCTAGTGGATACACAAAAAACTGGGATGGAAAATCTAAAAACCAAACCACCTTACCTTTGGGGGTATATTACTACGTCATAAAATTATCTAACAAGCATCAAGCATTTGCTGGAAGTGTTAGTATTTTATACTAAAGCATTATGGAAGTTAAAATTGAACCAAGCTGGAAAGAAGTGTTGAATAAGGAATTTAAATCAACTTACTTTTTACAAACAGCGGCACATATAAAAACAGAACTAGCTACTGGAGCAAAAATATTCCCAGCAGGTAGCCATATTTTTAATGCATTCAATCAAACACCATTTAGTGAAGTTAAAGTGGTTATATTAGGTCAAGATCCATACCA
>JAIYCS010000037.1 GCA_027487895.1 Sediminibacterium sp.
ATTTTAGTAGGCAGCGGAAATAAGGTCTAAATTGTTCAAAACGTCTTTTAGAAACAGGACTGTCGGCTCAATACTTTCGTCGACTTCCCTATACTTCTACGAGGGGTTTATCCAAACCCTTTCAACTAAATGCTACGCATTTCGTTGGGTTTTTATCTGTGTCCGCGTTTGTGAGCAAGCTCACACCGCTTCCACAAATAAAAACCCCGTCACTTTCGTGACAGGGTTTGTGCCCAGAACAGGAATCGAACCTGCACTACCTTGCGATAACCAGATTTTGAGTCTAGCGCGTCTACCAGTTCCGCCATCTGGGCCTTTGTATTAGGCGGGGTGCAATATTACAAGATTCTGTGTTTTTTGCCAAAAGAAACCACCATAAACCCAAACAAATAGGGCTTATCGGAGTTGATCCGCTATGCGGTCTAGGTATTTCTTTTTAAAATAATAGTCTTTTACCTGCAACAACGCTTCTTTTGGGGTAACACCCACTTGATAGCTTTCCAACAACCCTTTAATAGGTTCAAAAATATCATCTTCTAATTGTTTAAGTTGTACAAGTAACGCAGCCTTTTGGGAGTCATCTTCTACTTCCATCACCTGCTCATTTAAATCCATTACTTCCATTAAAAAACTAGGAGGGAGCTGGTATTTTTCGTCGGGTACTAATACCTCAGTAATTTCTAAAACGTAAGGGATAAGTAAGGCCTGATCTTTTAATACCCTTAATGCTTTATTGGCTGCCGATGATAATGCTAGTGCTTCTGCTTGTTCAGCTTCGGAACTATTTGCAAAAAAATCGGGGTGAAACTTTTTTTGCAGCATTAAATACTTTTTGGATACCACAGCAGCATCTGGAAAAAAACTAACAGGTATGTCAAAAAGTTCAAAATGATTCATAGACATTAAAATTACAACTCCTTTATAAAAACAGGTAATAATCTTTTAAGTAGGTAGCAAAACCAGCACTGTACTGCTCATTTTCTTTAATAATAATTTGTTCTACCACTGCAGGGCTTGTTATAGCGCTACTTAATATATACATGGCCCTAAAAGGGTCGTGGTTAGGTGTTTGTTGTACCAGTGCTTTTTTAAAAATGAGTAGTCCAAATTGAGCGGCTAATTTTTCTAGTTCGGTGGCCCTTGCATAGGGGATAAGCACCGAAAAGCTTCCGCCTTTATCCAGTAGTTTAACAACACAAGAAAAGAGTGATGCTAATGTGAGTGTGGTGCTGTGCATGGCCGTGTTACGGAGTGCATCATCACTTTTTAAATCGTTGCTAAAAAATGGTGGATTGGAAATAATATGCTGGTAACGAGTGCCGCTAAAATTTTCGATGGCACTGTTGTGCACCTTAATATTCCAACCGGTTGCTAATGCATTGCTTGCAGCTTGCGCTGCTGCAGCAGCATCAATTTCTACGGCGTCTATTTGTGCTGCTGGATTTTTTTGTGCAAGTAATAAACTTAATAGTCCAGTGCCCGTGCCAATATCTAAAACATTTGTAGGCGCGTTATCTTTTACATGTGCTGCAACCCAGGCCCCAAACAGGCACGCGTCAGTACATACTTTTAGTGCGCAGTCCGATTGCCAAACTGTAAATTGTTTAAACGAAAAATAGTTATTAGACATCTAATAGATGCTTAGTCTGCAAAGCTTGCAGCTATATATTCACTATTTAAGCGCGCAATATTAGTGATGGAAATTTCTTTAGGGCAAGTTGCTTCACAAGCACCTGTGTTGGTACATGATCCAAAACCTTCTTTATCCATTTGAGCCACCATGTTTTGTACCCTTGTGGTACGCTCAGGTGCACCTTGAGGTAATAAAGCGAGGTGAGAAACTTTTGCACTTAAAAATAGCATCGCAGAACTGTTTTTACAAGCTGCAACACAAGCGCCACATCCAATACACATAGCTGCTGCAAAAGCATCGTCTGCTTTTTGCTTTTCGATAGGTAAGGTGTTGCCATCAACTGCATTACCGGTGTTAACACTAATATAACCACCAGCCTGAATAATTCTATCAAATGCAGAACGGTCTACCATCAAATCTTTAATCACCGGAAAAGCATCTGCTCTCCATGGTTCTACAACGATCGTGTCTCCATCTTTAAAGGCACGCATGTGTAATTGACAAGTGGTATTTGCTTGCCAAGGACCATGTGGTTTACCATTAATATACATAGAGCATGAACCACAAATACCTTCTCTACAATCATGGTCAAAAGCAACCGGATTTTCTCCGTCTTTGATTAATTGTTCGTTAAGTACGTCAAACATTTCTAAGAAACTCATTTCAGAAGAAATATTTTCTACGCGGTACATTTTAAAAGTACCTTTTGTGTTTTTATTTTGTTGTCTCCAAACTTTAAGGTTCAGATTCATATTGTAATGTTCCATTTCAAGAAAATTGAAAAGTTGATAGATCGTTTGCTAATAATTATTTGTAGTTACGTTGTGAAGGTTTAATCACTTCGTACTTTAATTCTTCTTTGTGTAATTCCCAGTTGTGTTCACCTTTAAACTCCCAAGAAGCTACATACATAAAGTTTTCATCGTCTCTTAATGCTTCACCATCTTCTGTTTGGTATTCTTCTCTAAAGTGACCACCACAACTTTCGTTACGGTTAAGTGCATCGATACACATAAGTTCGCCTAGTTCAATAAAGTCCGCAACGCGGTTTGCTTTATCAAGCTCTGGGTTCATCTCATTAATTTCACCAGGAATTCTTACGTCAGACCAGAATTCTTTTTTAAGCGCTTGCACTTCTGCAATCGCTTGCTTTAAGCCTTCTGCGTTACGTGCCATTCCACATTTATCCCAAATAATTTTTCCTAAACGTTTGTGGAAACTCTCTACTGTTTGCGTTCCCTTAATGCTCATTAATTTTTCAATTCTTTCGCGAACAGCTTTTTCAGCTTCTTCAAATGCAGGGTGATTGGTATCTACACCTTTGCTATAAATTTCGTCTGCTAGATAATTACCAATGGTGTAAGGAATTACAAAGTATCCGTCTGCTAAACCTTGCATCAGCGCACTCGCACCAAGGCGGTTAGCACCGTGTTCACTAAAGTTAGCTTCACCTAATGCATATAAACCAGGAACGGTAGTTTGTAATTCGTAGTCTACCCAAAGTCCACCCATGGTGTAGTGAACAGCTGGATAAATACGCATTGGAACTTCGTATGGATCTTCGCCAGTAATTTTTGCATACATGTCAAATAAGTTGCCATATTTTTCTTTCACAACCTCTTTACCCATGGCAATAATTTGCTCTTGGCTTACATTTTCTAAACCTTGCTTACCTGCTTCAATTTTACCATAACGCAAAATAGCTGCAGCATAATCTAAATAAACAGCTTGCTTAGAAGTACCCACGCCATAACCAGCATCACATCTTTCTTTGGCAGCTCTTGATGCCACGTCACGTGGTACAAGGTTACCAAATGCAGGGTATCTGCGCTCTAAATAATAATCTCTTTCTTCTTCAGGAATATCTACCGCTTTGCGCGTTTCATTTAATTTTTTAGGCACCCAAATACGTCCGTCATTTCTTAATGATTCAGACATGAGTGTTAATTTAGACTGATGGTCTCCACTAACTGGAATACATGTTGGGTGAATTTGTGTAAAGCATGGGTTGCTAAACAAAGCACCTTGACGGTGTGCCTTCCAAGCGGCGGTTACGTTAGATCCCATCGCATTGGTAGATAAATAAAACACGTTACCATATCCACCTGTACATAATAATACCGCGTGACCAAAATGCTTTTCTAAATTACCAGACACTAAATCACGTGCAATAATACCTCTTGCTTTACCATCAATTTTTACAACTTCTAGCATTTCATGACGGCTATACATTTTTACATTACCAAGTGCTACCTGACGCTCTAAAGCTTGGTAAGCACCAATGAGTAATTGCTGACCTGTTTGGCCCGCCGCATAAAATGTACGTTGTACCTGCGTACCACCAAAACTACGGTTGCTTAATAGTCCACCATATTCACGTGCAAAAGGAACACCTTGTGCAACGCACTGATCAATAATATTAACACTCACTTCCGCAAGGCGATGAACGTTTGCTTCACGCGCACGGTAGTCGCCACCTTTAATGGTATCGTAGAATAATCTAAATACGCTATCACCATCATTCTGATAGTTTTTAGCGGCGTTGATACCACCCTGCGCTGCAATAGAGTGCGCACGGCGCGGAGAGTCCTGAAAACAAAACGCTTTTACCTTATAACCAAGTTCACCTAAAGAAGCAGCAGCAGAAGCACCAGCTAAACCAGTACCTACTACAATTACTTCTAATTTACGTTTATTAGCCGGGTTAACAAGTTTGCAATGTCCCTTGTATTCTTCCCATTTTTTTTCGAGATTTCCGGCAGGTATTTTTGAATTAAGCATATGCTTAGAAATTTAAATTGAGTGATAATTATTTGATCCAACCAAAATAAAAACTGAGTGGCATCAGTGCAAATAATAAAGGCACGATGATAGAAAATCCTACGCCCACACTGTTAATTAAACCACTAATTTTTTTGTTGTGGATACCAATCGTTTTAAAAGCACTTTGAAATCCGTGTAATAAGTGATATGCTAAAGAGCCGCACGCTAATACATAGAGCGCAACAATAAGTGTATTACCTACAAATACGTCTCTCATTTCGGCATATAGGTTATGGTGCTTTACACCATTGTAGAATACTTCTTCAAGTGGTTGAACAGTTCCAATACCACCAAGTCTACTCGGCGTCCAAAAATGATAGATGTGCATTACTAAAAACATGAGTAGGAGTGTACCTAGTATCGCCATACTTCTGCTATACCATTTACTACCATCAGCGTATGCAACAGCATATCCTGTACTTCTTTTTTTACGATTTTCTAGCGTTAACAAATAACCCTGAAAAATGTGTAAAAAGAAACCAGCAAAAAGACCAATTTCTAAAATTCTAGGAAGCACATTGCTGCCCATAAAGTGAGCTGCTTTGTTAAACATTTGTCCTTGATCGGCAGGGTCATAGGCAGCTGCCCAAATACAAGCATTAAGCCCCACATGCACAATTAAAAAGAGCACTAGAAAAATTCCAGTAAAACCCATCACCAATTTTTTACCAACCGATGATGTAAAGACTTGTTTCCAGGTCATAATGAACGTTTTGTGTTTTAAAAATCGGTGCAAAAATAACACAGGAAACGATGCCTTTCTCTAATCGAGCAACTTTTTTCGCAGGAGTAATGCACATCTTTAAACAGTATAATCGCCGTTTACATAAAAACAGCCCCCATTAACCATTAAGAACTGTATTTTTGGGCCATGTTTAAGTTACTAGGTATATTATGGAATAGTTTTAGAATGGCCGTTCAGGAACTTAGGGTAAATAAGCTCAGAACCTTCCTTTCTTTGTTTGGCATTACCATTGGTATTTTTTGCATTATTGGTGTGCTTGCAACCGTGGATAGTTTAGAGCGAAAAGTGCAAAATGATATTAAAGCTTTTGGTAACAACACCATCTACATAGATAAGTGGAGTTATGCGGGCGGACCCGATTATCCTTGGTGGAAATATATCAAGCGTCCAGTGCCAAAAATTGAAGAAATGCGTTTTGTAAAAGCAAAATGTGACCTCGCTGCAAATACTTCATTTTTTTGTTCGTCTAACGTAAACGTAAGTTATCTAAATAGTATTTTAAGTGGTGTAAGTATCTATGGTATTACCGAAGATTTTAACAGCATCCAAACCCTGGACATCGCTGCTGGACGCTATTTGAACGAATCTGAATTTACAAGAGGCACCACTTCTACGGTTATTGGAAATTTGGTGGCCGAAGAATTATATGGTGGTGCGCAAAAAGCAGTGGGTAAACAAATTACCTACAACGGAAAGCATTTATATATTGTTGGCGTTATCAAAAAGCAAGGCCAAAGTTTAATTGGTGGATTTAATTTTGATGAGTGTATGATTACCTCTTACAGGTATTTTTCAGGAGTGTACAATCCAGATAATTCTAGTCCATATATAATGGTGCAGGGTAAACCCGGTGTATCATCTGCAGCACTTGCCGAAGAGTTGCGTGGCGTAATGCGCCAACTGCGTAGGTTAAGCCCTAGTGAAGAGGATGATTTTTCTTGTAACGACGTGGCACAGTTTAGTGAAGTAGTGGGTGGATTTTTTGGAAAAGTAACCGCTGGCGGATGGGCTATTGCAGGATTAAGTTTAATTGTAGGCGCATTTGGAGTTGCCAATATTATGTTTGTAACGGTGCGTGAAAGAACCAGCCAAATTGGACTTAAAAAGGCCCTTGGCGCCAAGCGCAGCACTATTTTAACAGAATTTTTACTAGAAAGTGCCTTCCTATGTATTTTAGGTGGTCTCTTTGGTTTGATACTTGTTTGGTTACTATCGATGGGGTTAACTGCGGTACTGCCGTTCCCTATATTTATCGCTCCTAATATTGTATTTTTGGCACTAAGCATTTGTATTATTTTGGGCATTGTATCGGGTATTATTCCAGCGTCTATTGCTGCAAAAATGGATCCGGTGGTTGCCATTAGAACCAAATAATTAGAACCAAATAAGAATGTCGGTAACCATTTTAGCCATCGAATCTTCTTGTGACGAAACATCTGCATCGGTGTGTGTAGATGGGGCTATTTTATCCAACTTTATTGCCAACCAAACGGTGCATGAAACATTTGGTGGTGTGGTGCCAGAACTTGCGAGTAGAGCGCACATGCAAAATATTGTTCCTGTAGTTGATACGGCTTTACAAAAAGCATTTCCTGAAATTACAACCAGTGCAGAGCGCCTTCAAAAGCTTGATGCCATTGCGTTTACGCAGGCACCTGGTTTAATTGGAAGTTTACTCGTGGGTGCGCAGTTTGCAAAATCATTGGCACTTAGTTTGCAAAAACCACTGATTGCCGTGCATCATATGCAGGCGCATGTGCTGGCAAATTTAATTCCAGAACACCGTCCTAGTTTTCCATTTTTATGTTTAACAGTAAGTGGTGGTCACACACAAATTGTACTTGCAAATAGCCCCACCAATCTTCAAATCATTGGTGAAACAATTGATGACGCAGCGGGCGAGGCTTTTGATAAATCAGCAAAATTATTAGGGCTTCCATACCCTGGTGGTCCACTAATAGATAAGTATGCAAAAAACGGTAATCCGCTAGCTTTTAAATTTGCAGAACCTCAAATTCCGGAGCTCAATTTTAGCTTTAGCGGACTCAAAACCTCCATCTTATATTTTTTGCAAAAGCAGGAGCCTGGTTTTATAGAAGCCAACCGCGACGACTTGTGCGCCTCGGTGCAACACGCTATTGTTAGCATCCTTATTAAAAAGCTACAAAAAGCCGTGGTGCAAACCGGCGTTAAACAGGTATGTATTGCAGGAGGTGTGAGCGCTAACAGTGGCCTTCGAAACGCACTTCTGGAGGCGGGTAAAAAGTACAAATGGGAGCCTTTTGTACCTCCATTCGAATATTGCACAGACAACGCCGGTATGATTGCCATAACCGCTTATTATCAGTATTTGGCGGGCCAGTTTACAAGTTTGGACGCGAGCCCTAGTGCGCGGGCAGTTTGGGCATAAGCGCCTTCGATCTCATATAACCATTTATTTTAGCGGATTAATTGCTGCATTAATTGTAATTTTGCGGCCTGAAAACCTCGTTAATCCTATGATTAGTGCTAGAAATATTACCCTCGCTTACGGTAAGCGTGTACTTTTTGATGAAGTAAATATCAATTTCATAAAAGGGAATTGTTATGGCGTTATTGGTGCCAATGGTGCTGGTAAGTCTACTTTTTTAAAAATCCTTAGTGGAGAAATTGAGCCCAATAAAGGAACCGTAGATATTACGCCAGGTGAGCGTATGAGCTTCTTAAAGCAAAACCAATTTGAATTTGATACCTGTACGGTTTTAAATACCGTGCTTATGGGCCACAAAAAAATGTGGGAAGTAATGCATGAGCGTGAAGCGATTTATGCCAAAGCAGATTTTTCGGAAGAAGATGGTATACGTGCAGGAGAACTTGAAGCAGAGTTTGGTGAAATGGGTGGTTACACAGCAGAAAGTGACGCCGCAACATTATTAAGTAGCCTTGGTATAAAAGATGATATGCATGCAAGTGCTATGCAAGATATTCCTTCAAATATGAAAGTGCGTGTGTTATTAGCGCAAGCATTATTTGGTAACCCGGATATCTTATTACTCGATGAGCCTACCAACGGACTAGACATTGAAACCATTGGTTGGTTAGAAAACTTTTTAGCAGAATACGAAAACATTGTACTCGTTGTAAGTCACGACAGACACTTCTTAGATACTGTGTGTACGCATGTTGCAGACGTTGATCGTGCAAAAATTAAAACCTTTACAGGTAACTATACTTTCTGGTACGAGTCTTCTCAATTAATGAGTAGACAAATCAACGATAAAAATAAAAAGGTAGAAGAGAAGCGTCAAGCGCTTATCGATTTCATTGCCCGATTCTCTGCCAATGCATCTAAAAGTAAGCAAGCAACTTCTAGAAAAAAGGCGTTGGAAAAATTAACCATCGAAGAAATTGAACCTTCAAACCGTAAATATCCAGGTATCATTTTCCAACCACTCCGTGAGGTTGGTAATCAAATTTTGAACGTAGAGAATTTGAAAAAAACGGTGGATGGTAGAACCCTATTTGATAAAGTAACTTTTAGCGTTAACAAAAACGAAAAAATTGCTTTTATTAGTAAGGATCCATCTGCGGTTACGCATTTCTTTGATGCGATCAATGAAATTACAACACCGGATGCAGGTAAATTTGAGTGGGGTACCACCATCACTAAAGCATATTTACCCGTAGAAAATGGAGAATTTTTTACGGAAGGATTAAACCTAATGGACTGGTTAAGACAATTTGTTCCATCACATGTAACAGACGCAGACGAACCTTTTATCAGAGGATTTTTAGGTAAAATGTTGTTTAGCGGCGACGACATCATGAAAAAAACCAATGTATTAAGTGGAGGAGAAAAAGTACGTTGTATGGTAAGCCGTATGATGCTGCAAAATCCAAATCTTATCATTTTGGATCAGCCTACCAACCACCTCGACCTAGAAAGTATCCAAAGTTTCAATGAAGGATGTATTAGTTTCCCGGGTGTTGTGCTCTTAACTTCTCACGATCATACGTTTATGCAAACCGTAGCAACACGTATTATTGAGTTAACGCCAAAGGGTATCATTGATCGTTTAATGACCTTTGATGAGTATATGGATGATAAGCGTGTACAGGAATTGAGGACAGAGATGTATAGCTAAGTAGCTGAAAATGAATAAAATAGGGTGTAAATAACCCGCAACAGATAAATTATTTAAAAAAAGGGATTTTCGTATTGGTAATTTGAAGCATTTCCTTACCTTTGCCGTCCCGAAAAAAATAGAGTCATGGCAAGAGTATGTCAAGTTACAGGTAAAAAGCCGATTGTTGGAAATAGTGTTTCACACTCTAACATCAAAACAAAGCGTCGTTTCTTACCTAATTTACAGAAAAAGCGTTTCTTTTTTGCTGAAGAAGACCGTTGGGTTTACCTAAAGGTTTCTACCGATGCATTAAGAACGATCAATAAAAATGGTTTAGCATCAGTAATCAAAGAAATGAGATTAAAAGGCGCTAAAATCTAATTTACAATAACAAAGTAAACGACCAATACAATGGCAAGAAAAGGCAATAGAGTACAGGTTATTTTGGAGTGTACAGAGCACAAGGCTACTGGTCTTGCTGGTACAAGCCGTTATATCACTGTAAAAAACAAGAAAAATACGCCAGAGCGTATGGAGTTAAAGAAATTTAACCCAATCATGAAAAAAGTAACTGTTCATAAAGAAATTAAATAGTCATGGCAAAAGCTGCATCGAAAAACGCGAAAGTAAAAGATCTTAAGGCTTCTGCAGAAGCTAAAAACTGGACTAAAGTTATCAAGGCTGTAAGAAGCCCTAAAACTGGTGCCTATACTTTTAAAGAAAATATCATTCACAAAGACAAGGTGAACGATTTCTTAAAAGAGAAATAGTTTCAATACTTAAACTCATTCATAAAGCTTTCTCCTCATCGGGAAGGCTTTTTGTATTTTTACACGTCAAATTAGTACTATGGGATTTTTAGGAAAGCTTTTTGGAATCAAAGAGAAGGAGAGTTTAGACCAGGGTTTGCAACAAACCAAGGAAGGCTTCTTTGCTAAAATCACAAAAGCCATTGCGGGCAAGAGTACCGTTGATGACGAAGTACTAGATAACCTCGAAGAAGCGCTCATTGGTGCTGACGTAGGAATGGAAACAACCATTCAAATTATTGAAAGAGTAGAAAAAAGAGTTAAGCAAGATAAGTATTTGAATACAAGCGAGTTAAACGCTCTATTGCAACAAGAAATTGAAGCAATACTTGTAGATGCACCTGAACCTGAATACAAAGACTTTACCATTCCGGCAGGCAAAAAGCCCTATGTTATTTTAGTGGTGGGCGTAAATGGCGTGGGTAAAACAACCACCATTGGTAAGCTTGCCAACAACTATAAAAAGGCAGGTAACCAGGTTGTACTGGGTGCCGCAGATACCTTTAGAGCCGCCGCCACCGAGCAGCTAACCATTTGGAGTGAGCGCGTGGGTGTACCAATAGTTAAGCAAACCATGGGAGCCGATCCAAGTGCCGTAGCATTTGATACGGTAACCAGTGCCGTTTCTAAAAATGCCGATGTTGTGATCATTGATACAGCTGGTCGTTTGCACAACAAGCTTCATCTGATGGATGAGCTAGGAAAAATTAAGCGTGTCATTCAAAAGGTGATACCTGGTGCTCCACACGAAGTAATGCTCGTTTTAGATGGTTCTACAGGTCAAAATGCCCTAGAACAAGCCAAGCAGTTTACGGCAACCACCGAGGTTACCGCTTTATCTATTACCAAACTTGATGGTACCGCAAAAGGCGGCGTAGTGCTAGCCATTGCTAATCAATTCAAAATACCGGTAAAATATATTGGGGTAGGCGAAAAAATAGATGACCTCATCATCTTTGATAAGCACGAATTTGTAGACAGCTTATTTAAAGGTGTAACGAACAGCTAATCCACCCCAACCGCCTTCAAAATAGGTATGTCCTACCAGGTTAAATGAGGGCTGCCAGTCAAAACTAATAGCCAGGGGTGCACTCGGTATTTTATAGTCTAAACCCAGCACACCATCCACACCAATGGCAAAAACAGCCGTACTAGGTGGGTTTCGGAGCCTCCAACTATTATTCCAAAGGCCAAAGTGGCCACCGCCGCCTACATACCACTGTAGACCCTCTGCATTAGGAATTGGAAAATGCTTTTCGTATAAACCCGTTAATCTAAAGCCATCTTCGTTAAAATACGCGAGTAATTCTTTGGCGATAGACTCATTTACATACTGTTTATAGGTAATGGCCCCAGGGTATACTTTAACACCAATCGATTGAAGTATGGGTTTTGTAGATTGGGCGCCTACGTATAAGGCCGCAAAAAATAACAAAGCTGTAAAAAGTAGTTTTTTCATATTTGGGGGTTTGAAAATACCCTACAAAAATAATTATCAATTACTGAAAGAATAGTTAAGGTTGCTCATTAATAATTATTTAGGTTTGCAGTATGCATGATTTTCAAGAATAGGTGGCCGAATTTGGAACCCGTTTTGGGGTAGCTCAATTTCCTACGAGCCCTGCAAGCCTGTATGAACCTGGCGAATATTTTTTAAGTATTGGCGGTAAAAGAATTAGACCCATTTTATGTGTGCTAGGTAATGAACTTTTTAGTGAAATTACTGAGGACGCCTGGTCACTTGCTACAGCCATTGAGTTATTTCACAATTTTACCCTCATTCATGACGACATGATGGACGCTGCTGCCTTAAGACGAGGCATGCAAACAGTCCATACCAAATATGGTGATAATACGGCGCTCTTAACAGGTGATGTTATGCTTATTAGAGCCTACGAAAAATTACAAAACATTAACCCGGCCTATTTACCTAAAATATTAAGCCTCTTTAATACCACCGCAAGAGAAGTTTGTGAAGGTCAGCAACTCGATATGGACTTTGAAAAAATGTCATCGGTTACACTGGACGCATACATACATATGATTACCCTTAAAACCTCGGTGCTACTTGCTGCGAGTTTAGAAATGGGGGCCATATTGGGAGGTGCTACGCCAAACAACTGCAAACACCTCTATGAATTTGGAAAAAACCTAGGTATTGCTTTTCAAATTCAAGACGATTATTTAGACGCTTTTGGCGATCCCGAAAAATTTGGAAAAGAAGTAGGTGGTGATATCAGACAAAATAAAAAAACCTTTTTGCTACTGCACGCTTTAGAAGTGGCAACGCCTGATCAGCGCGCAAAACTTGATACACTGCTAGCTAGTTCTGGTCCGGATAAAGTACCACAGGTGCTAGAATTATTTAAGGCATGTAATCTAGACGCCTGGGCTATCGAGCTCAAAGAAAAGTATTTGCAAATGGCGCTTGCTAATTTAGACGATATTGCTGTTACCACTTCTCGAAAGTCGGCACTATTAGCACTTGCCAATTATTTAATGCAACGTGAAAATTAATTTTACATTTTATTACGCATACTAAACGCAATTATTAGCGCATGTCAAATTCTTTATTTAGAAAAAAGTCAATCTCAAAAATTAATGCCGATGCTACAGCAGCAGAAGGGCATGGCTCTGGACTTAAAAAAATATTAGGCGTAAAGGATTTAACTTTTATGGGTATTGCTGCCGTTATTGGGGCAGGTATATTTTCTACAATTGGTTCGGCTGCATTTAATGGCGGTCCGGGCATATCCCTTTTATTTGTAATTACAGCTATTACTTGTGGGTTTAGCGCCCTTTGTTATGCCGAGTTTGCAAGTAGGGTGCCTATTGCAGGTAGCGCATACACCTATGCATATGTTTCGTTTGGTGAAGTAGTGGCATGGATTATTGGTTGGGCACTAATACTTGAATATGCCATTGGAAATATTGTAGTAGCGATTAGTTGGAGTGGTTATTTTAATAATTTACTCGAAGGATTTAATATCCATTTACCAGGATGGCTTTCTACCAACACAGCCAACGCGCAAAGTGGTTACGATGAAGCGGTAAAAGCAATGGCAGGTGGCGCTTCACTTGAAAGCCTGGGCAGACATGCAAAAACGGGTTATGATGCAATTGTAAATGCACCTGTTATTGCGGGCATAAAATTCATTATCAATATTCCAGCTTTTGTAATTGTAATGCTTATTACAGCACTTGCCTATGTTGGAA
>JAIYCS010000096.1 GCA_027487895.1 Sediminibacterium sp.
CACATAAGTTTACGAGTTCTTCTGTTTCTGGCCTTGGAATAAGGGTATGTTCGTTTACTTGTAAACACAGGCCGGCAAACCATGCTTGACCTAACACGTATTGCACAGGCTTACCCGTTAATAGCTCCTTGGAATATTTTTCCAAGCAATTCAAATTTTCTAGGGTGAGCGGTTCATTTTTTTGGAGCCAACGGTCCATTTTAGACTTGCCTGTAATAAATTCCATTACCATGCCAGCAATAGTGGATGCCTCTCTATCATCGTAGAGGCCATCAAGTGCAGTAGTGAGGGATTGTTCAGCGCCTTCAAAAGTCATGATGCAATGTTAGTATCATTTAGGTTATTTTTGCGCCAGCCCTTCAAATTTATTTATACATGCAAAACGCAGATCATTACTTTACCATCGAAAAGCCTTCCATGGCTGAATTTAAAGATAGGGGGAGTAAATTTTTAGGATATGCGTTTCCGGTTACTAGTGCAGAAAATTTCAAACAGCATTTACAAGATTTAAAAAAAGAACATCCTAAAGCGGTGCATCACTGTTTTGCATACAGGCTTGGGTTAACCAACAATATATTTAGGGTAAGTGATGATGGTGAACCTGCTGGAACTGCTGGTAGGCCCATACTTGGGCAAATTGATAGTAGTGGCGTTACCGATACCGCCATTATTGTAGTGCGTTATTTTGGAGGCACTTTGCTGGGTGTTCCAGGGCTTATAAACGCTTATAAGTCTGTAGCCTCTATGGCATTACAGTTAACACCATTTGTACAAAAAACAATTGAGTGTTATTACGAACTATCTTTTGACTATACCCAAATGGGGGATATCATGAATGTGGTTAAGCAATACGGATGTTCTGTGTCGGAACAGTCTATGCAACTGTTTTGTAACCTCCGCATTGGAATTCCTAAAGCCAGACTTGATGAAGTGTTGTATAAATTTAAAGACTTACACACCGTAGGTATAAAACCCTGCGCCTGATTTAACGCCTAGTTTTTTATCTGCTACCATACTTATAAGTAGTGGACATGGTGCATATTTTTCTTCTTTGAATCCTTCGTGCAAAACCTCCAAAATGCTGAGGCAAACATCGAGTCCAATAAAATCCGCGAGTTGAAGTGGTCCCATTGGATGCGCCATACCAAGCTTCATAATAGTGTCTATCGATTCTTTGGTGGCAACACCTTGGTGTAATGCATAAATAGCCTCATTGATCATGGGCATTAAAATTCGATTGGCAATAAATCCGGGAAAATCATTGACCACACAAGGTACTTTTAAAAGTACTTTACTGAGTTCAACAATGGTGTCGGAAGTAGCTGCACTTGTTTCTTTTCCATTTATAATTTCCACCAGTTTCATAATTGGCACTGGGTTCATAAAGTGCATACCAATAACCTGTGCGGGTCTTTTGGTAACGCTAGCAATTTCAGAAATAGAAATAGAAGATGTGTTACTTGCTAAAATAGCGTGTGCTGGTGCAGCAGTATCAAGCGCTTCAAAAATTGAAAGTTTAATGGCTTTATTTTCGGTCGCAGCTTATACTACTAAATCGGCGTTAGATACCGCTGTAGCAAGGGTTGTACTCGTTGTTAAGTGTGCAAGTGCTGTTTCTTTTTGAGCGGCCGTAATGGTTTCTTTGGTTACCAAACGGTCTAGATTTTTTTGAATGGTAGCAAGCGCTTTTTCGAGTTGCGCACTATTGGTATCTAATAGCGTTACATGAAACGCATGGGTTGCAAATACTTGTGCAATACCATTTCCCATGGTGCCTGCACCAACAACGGTTACATTTTTTATAGTAGACATAAAACTATTTTTTTCGCTTATAATCGCCACGTTTCCACGACTTAATAAAGTCGGCCCAAGCTGCTGGATTTAAGATATTCATAGGTGGAATTTGTCCAGCATAATAATATTTATTGGCTTGTTGACGCAACTGATAATTAACCGCTTCTCTACCATCGGAAGGTAGGGAGTTGAGTAAAATTCTATTGCGGGCTTCGTCGGTATTTTTTCTAGCAACCTCGTACATGTCATCGTTTACTTTGTTGTTTACAAAGTCTCTTTCAAACTGTTCGCGTGTAGGTCTTGGTTTTAAAATAGTGGCTGGTAAATAAACTGTATCACTTACCATGAGCTGAATAACGCTGTACTGATTTTCTGTGAGGTTGGCTGGAATATCAATGCGTCTATCTTTAAAACCTACGCATGAAAAAGTAATTTTGTCACCCTTTAAAACAGCAATCGAAAACACCCCATCTGGGCTTGTTATGGTACCTCTTCCTTTGCCTTCTACAATAATACTGGCAGATGGAATTGCTCTTAGGCTATCGGCGGTCATCACTACCCCATAGAGTTGCACAACCGAGTCTCTGTAGGACGTGTTTTGTGCTTTAGCCCTGCTAAGGCCAAAAAAGACAATTCCAATAAGAAGGATGCGTAGCATTTTATTCATCGGCTCAAAAATACGAATGGTTTTGACAATAAAAAGTCAATAAATGGGCTTGTTTATGGCAAAGTAAGGGCTACAGCAATTAACTTTGCACACTTCTAGCTTATTTTAACAAAAACTTGCGTGACCATGACCGAAGAAGCGATTTTACAGGCCCTTAGTAATGTACAGGAGCCCGATTTAGGAAAAGACCTTGTCACCTTAAATATGGTGAAAGATGTGAAAATTAATGGCAACGATGTGAGTTTTACCATTGTGCTTACAACGCCTGCTTGCCCCATGAAAGACATGATGCGCACGGCCAGTGAAAATGCGGTAAAACTACTTGTGAATAAAGAAGCAAATGTTCAGGTAAACTTTACAGCCAATACCACTTCTACCCGTAAAGAAAATTTACAAATATTGAGTGGTGTTAAAAATATTATTGCAGTAGTAAGTGGTAAAGGGGGTGTAGGTAAAAGTACCGTTTCTGCAAATATTGCACTTGCTCTTGCAGAAGGTGGCGCTAGTGTAGGACTTATGGATGCCGATATTTATGGACCTAGTGTTCCAATCATGTTTGGTGTGCGTGGTGCGCGTCCAATGATGAAAGATATTGATGGCAAAGGATACATTGTGCCACTCGAAAAATACGGTATTAAATTAATGAGTATTGGACTTTTGGTAGATGAAAAAAATGCAGTGGTTTGGAGAGGTCCAATGGCAAGTAGCGCCATCAAACAATTTGTTACAGAAGTAGACTGGGGCCCTCTCGATTATTTAATTATTGATATGCCACCAGGCACTGGAGATATTCATTTAACACTGATGCAAACCGTTCCGGTAACAGGTGTGGTGATTGTTACAACACCACAGGCCGTGGCACTTGCCGATGCTAAAAAAGGTATTGCGATGTTTGGTCAGGCTCAAATTAATGTGCCTATTATTGGACTCGCCGAAAACATGGCTTATTTTACGCCAGAAGAATTACCTAACAACAAATATTATTTGTTTGGAAAAGAGGGCGGTAAAAAATTAGCCGAAGAATATGACCTTGCATTTTTAGGTCAAATTCCGCTGGTACAATCTATTAGAGAAGGGGGTGATGAAGGCGTGCCTGCCATGATGGGTACCGATGAAATTAGCAAGCAAGCTTTTAGAAATATTACAGCGCAAGCAGTAAGAAATATTGCCATCAGAAATGCGGGCGTGCCTGCAACGCAAGTGATTAAAACAGAAGTGTAAGCATGAAAAAAATCATCATTACTTTAGACGGATATTCTTCATGTGGTAAAAGTACCCTTGCCAAACAAATGGCAGCGCATTTAAACTATGTGTTTATTGATAGTGGTGCAATGTATAGAGCTATTACACTTTATTTTATCAGACACCGTATTGATGTAACAAATTCTGATGCAGTCATAGAAGCCCTTACACATATTCATTTAGCATTTAAACTCAATGAACAAACGGGTAGGGCAGATATGTATTTGAACAGCGAAAATGTAGAGGAAGAGATTAGAGGATTAGAAGTAAGCAATAATGTAAGTCAGGTGGCCGCCCTTGAGCCCGTTCGCATTTTTAGTGTTGCACAGCAGCAATTAATGGGCACACAAAAAGGCATAGTTATGGATGGAAGGGATATTGGTACGGCTGTTTTTCCGGAAGCCGAGCTTAAAATATTTGTAACGGCTTCTCCGGAAGTGCGCGTTGAGCGACGTTACCAGGAGCTGGTAGCAAAAGATCCGGCTATAACCAAAGCCGAAATTCAGGCCAATTTAGAAATGCGGGATCATATCGATTCTACTAGGGAGTTTAGCCCTTTAAAACAGGCTCATGATGCGCTTGTTTTAGACAACAGTAACTTAACTAGAGATGAACAACTTGAATTGGCGCTTTCTTGGGCCCAGGAACGAATAGCGAATGCTTAATGGATTATATTTGACATGCCTATAAAAAAAATGGTCCCTCCGTGGAAACGGAACGACCTTTTTTACGATTGCTTGCCATATGAAACTTGTTGGTACTGTTTAAGAATGAGTACCTATATTTTTAACAGGGAACCTGTTTTTTGCTTTTGTTACCACAAAGATACGTTGTTGTAGTGCTGTTCAAAAACAACTTAATGTTAAGAATATTACGCTTAAATGTATCTTTGTAGTCTGAAAGCCTTGCTATTACTGGATTTTTTTGTAAACCCGATATGATGTCCAACCGATTAGTGGATCCTTTATTTCAGTTAATTCACTCCCTTGAAAAGGCGGAGAAGCGGCATTTTAAGCTCTATATCAAAAGAAATTCGGCAAAAGAAGACCTTAAAATCATTCAACTATTTGATGCGATAGCTGCTTTACCAGAATATGACGACAGGCTATTGCTTAAAAAGTTAAGCTCCATTGAAAAGCCCCAATTAGCCAATTTAAAAACGCATTTGTACAAGCAGGTGCTGGCTAGTTTGCGCCTTTTAAAAAGCAATGACAGTGTAGATTTACAACTCCACGAACAACTAGATTATGCCCGTATTTTATATAGTAAGGGCCTCTACTACCAAAGTTTAAAAATTTTAGATAAGGCAAAATTACTCGCGCAACAATACCATCAAGACAGTTTTTTAATTCAGATTATATCACTGGAAAAAAAGATTGAGACGCTTCATATTACTAGAAGTATGACAGACCGTGCTGGCCAGTTAACGCAGCAGGCCAATCAGGTAAATGACAAACGAAAAGTAATTACCCAGCTTTCTAATTTGGCACTTCAACTATATAGTTGGTTTGTGCAAAATGGTCACGCGCGTAATGAAGCAGATGAAATAGGCATTAAAACATTTTTTAAAGAAGCCTTGCCAGCCAATGCTGCAGCGCTCACCGGATTTTATGAGCGGCTTTATTTATACCAGAGCTATTGCTGGTATGCATTTATTAGGCAAGACTTTATCATGTATTATAAATATGCTCAGCGTTGGTTTGATCTTTTTGAATCCAACAAAGAAATGATTGAGATTGAAACGGGGCATTATATCAAGTCGATGCATATTTTACTCAATGCACATTTTGACCTACGAAATTTTAAAAAGTTTGATATTATTTTAGCGCATTTTGAAAAATTTGCATCGTCGGAGCTGCCCAATAAGCATGATATTTTTAGGGTCAATTCATTTGTATACATCAATAGTGCTAAGCTTAACAATCATTTGATGCAGGGCACATTTAAAGAAGGGTTGCAGCATGTACCCGCTTTAACAAAACAACTAAAGGCGCTTGAAATGTATTTAGATCAGCACCGTATTTTGGTATTCAATTATAAAATTGCAACCCTGTATTTTGGCGCTGGTGACTATGCTACTTCTATCGATTATTTAAGGCGTATCATTAATGACCATATAGATTTGCGAGGTGATTTGCAGTGTTATGCGCGCCTACTGCATATGATGGCGCATTATGAACTTGGAAATATCGAACTCATCGAAAGTTCACTGATAAAATCGGTATACAGGTTTATGGCAAAAATGGAAAACCTGACGGTGATAGAAGAGGAGATGTTTGCATTTTTACGCGGTTCTTTTAAAGACCCGTCTCGTAAAGTGACACAGGCATTGCAAGAGTTTTTAGCTAAAGTTAAAAAGTACGAGAAGTCCAGATTTGAAACACGTGCTTTTGCCTATTTAGACGTTATCTCTTGGTTAGAAAGTAAGGTGGAGCATAAAACAATGAGTGAGATTATTTATGCGAAGTATTTGAAGAGCCCGCACCGTTAGAAATTTAGAAAAATTTAGCTTCTAGCAGCCGCATACGCTATACTTCCTCCAACCCATGTGTCATTTTGGTTGTAGCGAACCCCAATCATTTTTCCTTTACTAAGCCTGGCTATGTTAATGGCTGGAAAAGGCCTAGCAGCGCCATCTTCCCACAAATAGAGTAATCTAATTTCTACTTTAGCTGGTGTAGTTGGTGTTTTAATAATGGGGGCGTAGTTTACTTTTTGTTGAAGCATCCAGTTTTGTGGATCCGGTAAGTTTTCAATATTTGATTTAACTACATCAATAATAACACCTGCTCCCGCAAAAGAAAAGAGTGGCTTGAGTACATAGTTTTCTAAATCTTCTGGAATGCTTACTAGTTCGTTTACATAAAAGCTTGCAGGGATATTTGGATGTTGTAGTAAAGGCATGGTGTATTTACTGATCCGGTAAAACCAGTTGGGGTGTCCGGCCCATTCTACGTTTATGTTTTCAAATAATAGGCGCCCAGCATCTTTAATGTCCTCTG
>JAIYCS010000065.1 GCA_027487895.1 Sediminibacterium sp.
CTGAGCAGCGCGAAATACTCGAGCAAAAATTAGTGGCGCTCGATGACAGCAGTTCCAATCAAATTGCCGTTGTATTAATTCCTACACTGGATGGTTACCCCATTGAAGAGTACGCTAATAAATTGTTTAGAGAGTGGGGGATTGGACATAAAGGCACTAATAATGGCGTTCTAATTATTGCTGCTATTAACGACCGCAAAGTACGCATAGAAGTAGGTTACGGCCTCGAAGGTGCGATACCTGACATAACAGCCTCGTCTATTTACAATAACGAAATTGTTCCTGCTTTTAGAGAGCAAAATTATTACAGAGGATTAGACGATGCTATTAATGCATTAAGCAAAGCAGCCGTTGGCGAATACAAAGTTAAAAAAGAGAAAAAGGCAAAATCAAAAGGCAAACCACTCGTTACTTTTTTAGGCATGCTACTCTTCATTTTAATTATCGTTGCAGGCGGTAGAGGTAGAGGTGGTGGAGGTTCTATGTCACGTGGCGGATATTCAGATATTGCTACGGGTATGTTACTTGGGTCCCTACTTGGTGGCGGAAGAAGCCATGGTGCTGGATTTGGTGATAGTGGCGGTGGCGGCTTTGGTGGATTTGGTGGCGGAAGTAGTGGCGGCGGTGGCGCAGGCGGTGGCTGGTAATCTAATGCGTTCAACAACTCAAATACAAACTCAGTAAAATAATCTCATGAAAAAAATAATTTTAGTTGCTGCAATTTTTGCTGCAGCCTTTACAACAAATGCGCAAGCGCCAAAACTGCCTGCAGGAACAAAATTTAAAGTAGTAACAGAATCTAACAATATCACCAGCATGTCTATGATGGGTCAAGATATTGAACTCTCAAACGGCAATAAATTATACCAAAATTTTGAACTTAAATCTGTGTCTGGCAATAGTTATCTATTGTCTACCTCAATTACCAGAATTGCGACTTCTGTAAGTGCCATGGGTAATGAGCAAAGTTTTGATTCAGACGATGCAAGTTTAAAATCTAACCCAATGGTAGCCGAGCAGTTAAAAGTGCTTAATAAGCAAATAGATTACACGATCGAAAATAATAAAGTGGTAAAAACGGCAAGTGCTGCTGGTTCCGATCTTTTAAATACGTTGCTAACGCAAAGCAATGGCACTTCCGATCAGGCAAAATATTTTTTAACCCTTCCTGCTGCTTCCATTAAGCCGGCGCATCAGTGGAGTGTTGTAGATAATAAACCAGATGCTTCTACTGAGTCTTTATTTGTAATCGCAGAAGTAACAGCTACAGATATTAGCGTAAATGTTTTAACCAATGCAAAAATTACAAGCACCATGAATCAAAGTGGGATGGAAATCAAGCAAAATACACAAGGCACCATTAAGGCTAAGCGTATTTACGATGCTAAAACAGGATTATTAAAATCTGAAACTGGCACTGGTGGCCTAAAAGGAACGATGAATGTAATGGGGCAGGATGCACCTATCGATTTAAAAGTAACAATAAAATCAAGTGTAGTACCTATGTAATAAGGTACCACACTTGACAGTATATTTTATTTTTTGGGAGCGGGTAGTTTTGTAGATACAAAATTAGCCGCTTCTTTATTTCCGGCCTTTTCTAAGCTCGTTACAAGCCCAGTGAGTCCTTTATTAATCATTGGAGAGATCTGCGGCTTATAAGCTTCTGGAATAGATTCTCTGAAGTTTACAATCGCATCAACACCCTCTTTAATTTTTGCCTCATCATTTGTTTTACCTAAGAAAAAAGCAATTTGATTTGTCATCTGAATTTTTTCCATGGTTAAGCCCATTTTGTTAAAGCTGCTCATGATAAAATCATAAGAATTAGCGTCACCAAAACGAATGCTATTTTCTATCAGTGTAGCGTTTAATCTTCCCTTAGACGGTTGCTTATTAAGTTCAATGGTCATTTTTTTACCAGCAGCACTATCAATATCTGTAAGTGCTCTGAGGGCAGCCCCTGCTACAGTATAACTAGAATCGTAACATGCATTTCTAAATAAATCGGCTAAGATTTCGCTACGCTGCATGCCTAAATAATCAATCGCAGCAGCTCTAGCAAGGCGTGAAGGATCTTTTTTAGCTATTTCCACCGCTTTATTAATAACTACAGCATCAGAAGCAAGTCTTGTAAACGCATTGATTGCAAAAGATCTAATTCTATAAGAAGTGTCTGATAAGGCAGCCAATAAAACCTTTCTGCCTAATTCACTTTTTGCATTGTCAATATCATACATGAAAGCAACTGCTTCTCTTCTGTCTAAGAAGTTGCCAGCATGAAAGTACTGGTGTGCATAGGCTTCAAGCGTTTTGGTATCCTTTTTTTCTGCCAATAAAATTTTATCGGCGTCTACATTAATATTATCTGGCTTAGCTGGTACCGTAAAATTAAAAGTGTCTACTTTATTTTCGGCCCATACCATATGACGTGTTTTTGTATCGCCATTCCATACGTCTATGTTAATAGGAAGCTTAAATATTTTATCGCCTTTTTGTGTTTGTGCAACAATGGCAGAAGCGGTGCGTGTAGCTTCGTTGTAAGCGTAACTAATTTCTAATTTAGGATGACCGCTTCCAAAATACCACTGGTTAAAATACCAGTTAAGGTCTTTACCAGATACTTCTTCAAAAGCCATTCTTAATTTATGTGCATTACCATTGCCAAATTTATTGGCAGTTAAATATTTATTAAGTGCTGTAAAAAAGGCGTCGTCGCCAATATAGTTACGTAACATGTGTAAGATGCGTCCGCCTTTATTATAACTCACAGCGTCAAACATATCTTCTTTGTCGTTGTAATTAAAACGAACCAGGTCTTTGTTTTGAGAACCGCTAAATAGGTAACCCTGCATTTCATTGTAGTGTTCAAATAAAGCTTCGTCTTTACCTAGTTTGTGTTCCCACCATAATAGTTGGCTATAATTGGCAAAGCTTTCGTTAACGGTTAAATTACTCCAGCTTTCGGCAGTTACATAATCGCCAAACCACTGATGAAATAATTCGTGCGCAATGGTAGACTCCCAACTGTTGCCATCCACTAATTCACGCGCATCTTGTTGTGCACTTTCTTGGTGAAGGGTAGCTGTAGTATTTTCCATCGCACCGCTCACATAATCACGCGCTGTCATTTGGGCATATTTAGCCCAAGGATAGTCTATGCCTAATTTATTTGAGAAATAGTGCATCATAGCAGGGGTTTCACCAAAAATTTTGCGTGCTACTTTTTCGTATTCTTTTTCTACATAATAGCTTACTTCTTTTCCTTTGTAACTATCTTTTACAACCGCGTAATCACCCATGCCTATAAAAAATAAATAAGGCGCGTGTGGTTGTTTCATTTCCCAGGTATCTGTTCTTGTGCCATCGTTATTTTTAACTTGACTGGTTAAAAGTCCATTGGATAAACTCACAAATTTAGCTGGCACTTTTAATCTAAATGTTTGTGTCGATTTTTGATTGGGCTTATCAACGGTAGGTACCCATACGGAGGTTCCTTCTGTTTCACCCTGGGTCCAAACCTGCGTAGGTTTATTTTTTTCGGTACCCATTGGGTTAATAAAATATAAACCCTTAGCATCCGTGATAGCTGCGCTACCAGTGCCTTTGTACTCGTTTGGTTTTGCAACGTAACTTATATAGATGGTGTAGTTTTCGTTTTTTACATAGCTCTTATCCAGTTGAATGTTAAGCGTCATGCCATCGTTTGTAAATTTCAACGGGCTATTTTTTCCGTTTTTTACAACGGCTACTTCTTTAACGTCCATGCCTTTTGCATCTAGTACCAAATTATTTGTAGGGTAATGGTGCGGATGGAGTGTAAGTTTTACTTTACCAATAAGTGTAGCGTTCGAAAAATCAAAACTAGCGTCTAGTTCTGTGTGCACTAGGTCATTTGTTTTGGTGGCTACTGCCTGATACACTTCTTTTTTTGGGGCGGCTGGTTTGGTTTGTGCGCTTACCTGAAGGGCTAGTGCAAAGGCCAAAAAGCCCATCATTCCTATTTTTTTCATAGTTTTTAATTAAGGGCATAAAGATAATAGAGCCATTCAATTGTATGCGCTGCAATTATTATGAGCGGCATATTTTAACTTTCTTATAGAATGAATTAGTTTTGAACCAATCAATTTTATTTAGATGTCAAGGTATTTTATAGAAGTGGGGTATGAGGGAACTACCTTTTGTGGATTCCAAATACAGGATGGGCAGGAAACGGTCCAATCTGTGGTGACGAGTGCACTTCAAATGGTTTTAAAGGAAGCCTGCTCACTTACTGGGTCCTCACGTACCGATTCTGGGGTACATGCCAGGCAAAATTTCTTTCATTTCGATACCGACATAAGCATTACTCCAAAACATTTATATAGTATCAATTCCATTTTGCCACCAACGGTTGTTGTGCATGCTGTGTATGCAGTTGGAGCAGACTCGCATGCACGCTTTGACGCGCTGGCCCGAACCTATACCTATACCGTTACTACAAAAAAAGATCCTTTTTTAATGGACAAGGCTTGGCATTTTCCATTTCCTGTGCCGCTGGAAACCTTGCAGGCCATGGCTTTGGAGCTTCCTCACCACCAAGATTTTGAATCTTTTTCTAAAAAAAATGCAGGTAACAAAACCAATATTTGTGCTATTGAACTATCTAGTTGGCAGGCAGTTAGCCCAAATTCATTTACGTATACCGTTCGTGCCAACCGCTTTTTGCGCGGAATGGTGCGTGGCTTAGTAGGTACTATGCTCCGTATTGCCAGGCAATCTGAATCTAAAGAAGCGGCCGTTGCCGCATTTAGGGCGGTTATTGTAGCAAAAGACCCTAGTTTATGTGATTTTAGTACACCCGCCAAGGGTTTGGTATTAGAAACGGTGGCCTACCCAGTCGACGTCTTAAATAGTCCCATATAGGCTCTAAATGAGTGAGTTACACCTACGATTTAATTTATTTTAAAATTATTTTGCCTCCAAAACCCTTAACAGGCCTGCATTTGATTAAAATCTATTGAAAATCAATGCAAAAAGATTTGGCAGAAAGAAATTCACGCTTATCTTTGCAACCCGCTTTGAAAAAAGAGGGTGTTCTTTGAGACAAGTTTTACAGATAAAGGCAGAAAAAAATTCCAAGTTTTTTCAATAAAAATTTGGTGGCTCAAAAATGATCCCTATCTTCGCCGCCCGTTCAACAAAAACGGGAGTTCTTGTAAATGCAGTGTGAGGGGTTTAACGAATTTTTCTAGTATTTATTTTATTTAAATTTTGCTAGTTCAAAATAACCTCTTATCTTTGCCCTCCGTTTGAAAAAAACGGGTTTTCTCAAGTAGTTCTTAATTTGAATTTTTAGGTCAAAAACATCCAGTAAAAAACAAGTTTTTTTACAAATATTTTTGGCCAGTAAAATATCGGCCCTTACCTTTGCACCCCCAATAAAATGGGAAAGGCTTAAGTAAAGCCAAAAGATCTTTGAAAGTTTGGAAGTAACAGCACAATAAAACATAATTACAAATTAGTTTTCTTGTAAGGTTTAAGTAATCAAAAAAAATAACAAAACATATCCGACGTTAATTTCGATTAATTTGAGATTATAGTCAGATCAAACAACATTTACAATGGAGAGTTTGATCCTGGCTCAGGATGAACGCTAGCGGCAAGCTTAATACATGCAAGTCGTGGGGCAGCATGAACTAGCAATAGTTTGATGGCGACCGGCAAACGGGTGCGGAACACGTACACAACCTCCCGATAAGTGGGGAATAGCCCAGAGAAATTTGGATTAATACCCCGTAACATTGCGATGTGGCATCACATTGCAATTATAGCTTCGGCGCTTATTGATGGGTGTGCGGCTGATTAGATAGTTGGCGGGGTAACGGCCCACCAAGTCTACGATCAGTAGCTGATGTGAGAGCATGATCAGCCACACGGGCACTGAGACACGGGCCCGACTCCTACGGGAGGCAGCAGTAAGGAATATTGGTCAATGGACGAAAGTCTGAACCAGCCATGCCGCGTGAAGGATTAAGGTCCTCTGGATTGTAAACTTCTTTTATAAGAGACGAAAAAAGGTCTTTCTAGATCGTCTGACGGTACCTTATGAATAAGCACCGGCTAACTCCGTGCCAGCAGCCGC